>DATAUH010000320.1:0-4474 GCA_036268375.1 Bryobacteraceae bacterium
AACTGGGTCGTCTACACCTGGCTGCCGCTTTACATGTTCGACCGTTTTCACATGGGCCTTGCTTCCGCCGGGTTCTCGGCCACCTTCTATCTGCAAGCCGCAAGCTTCGCCGGCATCCTCGCCGGAGGCTGGCTCGCCGACCGCTGGAGCGCCGCCTCGCCCAAAGCCCGCGTCTACATCCAAACCATCGGCCTCGCCCTTGCCGCGCCCTTTCTCTTCCTGGTCGGACTCGCAGGCTCCGTCATCGTGCTGGTCGCCGCGCTGATCGCCTTCGGCATCGGCAAAGGTTTTTATGACGCCAACACGATGCCCGCACTCGCTCAGGTAGCCCGCCCCGAAATCCGCGCCACCGGCTACGGCATCTTCAACTTCGCCGGCTGCGTCGCTGGAGGCGCCATGACCGCCGCCGCGGGCGCACTAAAACCAACCATCGGCCTCGCTGGCGCCATCGAGATCTCCGCCGCCATCCTTCTTGTCTCCGCAGTGGCACTGTTCGGCATCACCCGCCAACCCATCTGGAAAACCGCGGAGCGCTGATCCCGCGCTCTCACATCTGTTAACTCGCCTGGCCACGCGAGCACCGAAAGGTAGAATCGGGAGATCGAGTCAGACGATCCAATCGCTATGAGCACCACTCAAAACGACAAGGCAGTCCGTTTCCAGGCCCTCCACGACGCCGCCGGCGCATTCGTCATTCCCAATCCGTGGGACGCCGGCTCCGCGCGCATGCTCGCCGGCCTCGGCTTCGAAGCACTCGCAACCTCCAGCGCCGCCTCCGCCGCCACGATCGGCAGGCGTGATGGACGCCTGAAGCGAGACGAAGCGCTCGCCCATGCCCGCTTGATCGTCGACGCGACGGACCTGCCTGTCTCCGCCGATCTCGAACAGGGCTTCGGCGATGCGCCCGAAGTTGTCGCGGAAACCGTGCGCCTCGCCGCCGAAGTGGGACTCGTCGGCTGCACCATCGAAGACTCAACCGGCAACCCTGACAGTCCTCTTTACGACGCCACCCTTGCCACCGAACGCATCGCGGCAGCCGTACACGCAGCTCGCGCCCTCCCGTTCCCGTTCATGCTCACCGCGCGAGCGCACGGCTTCCTTTACGCGAATCCGAACCTCGACGACATCATCATGCGCCTTCAATCGTTCGAACGCGCCGGCGCCGACGTGCTCTTCGCGCCCGGCCTGCCGGACCTCGCAACCGTGCGTACCGTGTGTTCAGCTATCAAAAAGCCCTTCAACTTCATGGCCGGAATTCGCGGCAAATCCTTCTCCGTCGCCGAACTCACCGCCGCTGGCGTAAAACGCATCAGCCTCGCGACATCGCTCTATCGCGCCGCAATGACGGGCCTCCTCAACGCTGCACGTGAAGTCAAAGACTCTGGCCAGTTCGGCTTCCTCGACCATTCCGCGACAACCGCCGAACTCAACAATCTGATGCGTATATAACCGCCACCGTCGTCGCTCTCATCCTGTTGACGGTGGCAGCGCTGGCCTGTTTCGTTCCCGCGCGCCGTGCCTCGCGCATCGATCCGGTAGTCGCGCTCCGCAATGAATAGAGACGGCCCCGCAAGCGATTGATCGTTGGGACCATGATCCCGGTTATCTGTTTGAGTGTTCCGTGGCTCGCTCGATGGCGGCAGATCCCCCACGTGAAGCATAGCGGTCAGGCGTGAGGCTTAGGCCCACCGCGCGTAGCGCCACTTGCTGGTAACGACCTCAAAATCCGTTCGCCGTCGCTATGGCCGTCGGCCTGCCACAGAGCGGACATGCGAACTGCATGGCGGATTGCCGCTCTCTTGATGGCCCTTGGACCCGTGGCCTCCGGCCAGCGGCTCTACTGGGGCGTGATCGGAGGGACGGGTCTCACCCCGGATTTTCCCCGCTACGACATAAGCGGGGCGGCGGATGCTTACGGCAACCCCGCGTACCACTTCCAGCACCTGCCCGGTTCGCGCAGTTTGATCTTAGGCGGCCTGCTGGAGGTCCAAGTGACCAGCAGCTTTGCCATCGAAGCGGACGTCTTGCATCGCCCCTTGCGGACCACCCTGATTTTTACGAGTTTTCCCACCGGCGCACCCAGCACCACCACCACAAACAAATTCGTGGCAGACAATACCTGGGAATTCCCTCTCATGTTGAAATGGAGCCTGCCGTCCTCACTGGTTAGTGGACGAGTCCGGCCCTTCCTCGAAGGCGGCGTCGCCTTCCGAACCTCGCAAGACGCGTCGGGTGCCCTGCCCTCGCAATTCGGGATTACCGCCGGAGTGGGCGCCTCCATCCACCTGGGCAAGTTGCGCGTCGCGCCCACCATCCGTTACACCCGATGGGACAAAGAGACGTTCTTTCCGCCCTATCCCACCAAGGGCGATCAGCTTGAGTTTCTCACCAGCGTGGCTTGGGCGACTTCATCAAACCCGCTGCATGTCAACGGGCATCGCCTGGGTCTCGGCCTCCTCGGTGGACTCTCACCGACCGGCGCATTTTATTACCCGGACACCGGAGTCAGAGAACGCATCGGCTATTTGGCCGGAGCTTCGGCACAACTGGAACTGCGCCACGGTCTCTCGCTGGAGGCCGATGCCATCTACAAGCCGCTGCACGATAGCTTCGGCGAGGGCCAAGGGTATTCGGTGTTGACCTGGGATTTTCCGATCCTCGTCAAATATCACGTGGCGAAACTGGGGCGTGCGCCGTTCATCGAGGCGGGGCCTTCCTTCCGGGCCGCCGGCAATCTCAACGGCTACAACCCTTCGCATTTCGGGGCGACGGTCGGCGCCGGCGTGGAGACGCGCACGGGCTGGGCAGCCATATCCACCGCGCTGCGCTATACTCGCTGGGCCAAGGATGCATTTCCGTTTTCTTTGCCGAAAGGCGCGCACGGCGATTATGAGCGGACGAATGCAAATGCCGTGGAATTGATATTCGGGATCGGTTTTTGATCGGTGTCAGCACCGCAAACAGAGCCTAATCACCGCTGTGCCTGCCAGCCCAAACGCCATTTCGTCCGCGTGTATGCGATCCTGAACCCTTTGCGTTCGGCGTTGCGCTGCGAGTCGCTGCCCGCCTCTGTAACGATCATCGCAAGCTCACAGCCATGGTCGTAGGCGTAGCGCATCCGCTCGCGAAGCAGCGCCGCCTGCAATCCGCGACGGCGCAGTTCCGGTGTTGTCGCCGAACCGCCGAACAACGCGACTCCCTCGTGAATACAGAGCACGCCTGCGGCGCCTGGCACGCTATCAACTTCGCCGATGAAGCAGAGACTCCCTTCTCGCGCCGTGGCAATCAATCCGATCTGTTGAAGGAAATCCAGAAGCTCAGGATGTTCGTGCGTCCAGCCCCTTGCGCTGACGCTCGCAAACAGTTGCGACTCTTCAGGACCGATAACACGCACATTGACGTTTGAAGGGCATTCAGTCGCGGGCTTCTCAACGTCGCGATACAACACGTTACTGATCTCAATCGGCCTGTAGCCGCGGGTGCAAAGCATGTCGTACGCAGCGACTCCCGCGTGCGGACTTATTTCGTGAAGCGCAGGCGCCCCACGATCGAAAAAGAAGCGCTCGATTACGTCCAGCGACGCGGCGGTAACATTCTCGAATACGCCCAGTCCGAAACTCTGCGTGACCGGCGAGTCCACACCATCGAAAACTGCATACGCTCCTGCACACTCGATCCACTCGGCTTGGCTGTCCGGGAATAAGCGGCGGCGAGCTTCAGCGAACTGGGCGCAGGCGTACCCTTCTGCCCGCTCCAAACGCCTCGAGAGTGCCAGAGTGGAAAACACCGTTGTCCCTCATGTGATAGTACTCGGAATCTCTCCGTACTTACGCCGTCGATAGCCACGAATCTAGACCCGCAACGCTCCCGTATTCCTGCGACCCGCATCGAACTCAAGCCTTTCTAGTCAGCAAGCCAACGTCTCGCCCAAATCGGCGTCTAAACGTCATGTCAGCATCGACGGTCGCCAGTCAGCTCCTCCAGGACCTCCGCTATGGGTTGCGCACCATGGCGGCAAATCCCCTGTTTGCGTCCATGGCGGCGCTATCTCTGGCCCTGGGAATCGGGGCAAATACCGCCATCTACAGCTTCATGGATTCCATCCTGATGCGGTCCCTTCCTGTGGCCCATCCGGAGTCGCTCGTCATGCTCAACCTGCAGTCCAAAGATTCCATCGCACTGGCGCATAGTTATAGCGGGAGCAGCTTCAAGGAGACAGCAGGCGGTCAGACCAGCCTGAACCTTCCGTTTGCCACCCTGGAACTGCTGCGCCAGAGCGATGTCCTTTCCACTCTGTTCGGCTTTAGCAGAGCGGGGCAGCTCAACGTGCTGGGTCACGGCCGTGCGGATCTCGCCAGCGGGCAATACGTGACCGGCGATTTCTTCGCCGGAATCGCCGTTCCTCCCTCCGCTGGCCGGATGATCGATACTCAGGACGATCGCGCGGGCGGGCCTGCCGTAGCCGTCCTCAGCC
>DATAUH010000321.1:0-5894 GCA_036268375.1 Bryobacteraceae bacterium
GTGAGTTCCCGTCTGCGGCCGGGCCGAATCGCACGCTGCGTAATCATATAGCGGACCATCGTTCCACTTGATTCAGTCACGGGAAATATGTTGGTGTGGAGTGAATCTGGTAGCGTCACGGCTGTGGCGGCAGCGCCAAACTGCCATATCATCGCCAAAGAACTCATCGACAGAGTAGACTTCTTCGAAGGCCAGCCGGAAATTCGAGAACGGATTGATTTGAATGGCGGACGACCGGGCTCCAACCCGCGACCTCCGACGTGACGGGATGCCAGCCGTTTGGCTTAGACTCCCGGCGTCTGTCGTCCCACCGCCCTCGCTTTTCGGGCGCGAGAAGCCAGAAACAAAAACTGCGCTCTCTGTGCGTGCGCGTCGTGCGGAGGGAACCGCATGACTTGCCGCTCCTTTTGGAAGGACCCGGGGACTTAGCTGAGCTTACGAGTGACCCCAAAGTGTCTCTTACAAGACGATTCAAGAGATACTCATCGCGACTAGACACGGACTCATCGGCTAAATACCTACTTACCACTTAGCGTCGCGCTTGTTAGACTGCAAACAATCCAGTCCGCGCTGGGTAAAGGAAGGTCTGACTTTGGGTGTTATTCTACAAGCCGGTTATCGTAAGAGCGCCAACCCCACGATTTCTGTTCCTGCGCCGACAGACGGCAATGGCGATCCCTGGTGGTATGATCGCATTGCCATGCACATGGCCTCCTACCGAGGCCTGTTCACGCATATTCAGCTTCCCCCCTGCCATAAAACGATCGGCGGCGCCTCCCCCTCCTCCGACGGTTACGGCGTTTATTGGGAATACGATTTAGGCTCCCAAAATCATCCAACCCGCTTCGGTTATCTCGATATTCTTCGCAGAATGTGCGCTATTGCCTTAGCCAACGGAATACTGCCTATCGCCGATTGGGTTCCCCACCAGCGCTACGGCGGCGACAACGGCGTGTATGAATACGCATCCGCCGGCGGGCCAACGCAAGGCCGCTTCCCCAAACATCCCGGCTGCTTCCGCGGCTTCAGCCAAGCCGATTACGCTGCTGGGCGCGTACCAGAGGACCCCGTGCCCGATCGTGGAGACGACTTCGCTTTCGGCGACGAACTTTGCCCCGTGAACGGTAAGCCGTCTGGCTATGTCCAAAATGAGCTCATCGTGGCCGGCCAGTGGTTGTACCGCACGCTCGACCTCCACGGCTGCCGCAATGACGACACCAAGGGGCAAGCCATCCAAGCGGTCAACTCCTTCAGTTCGGCAACGCCAATGCGCTCGAATCCGTGCATCGGCGAATACGCCGACGGCAACAAGGACAACCTTGCCTGGTGGCTCTCGCAAGTCCGCTCCAACAACTACGCCTACGATTTCGAAGTCAAATACCACCTTCAAGACATGTGCAACAACGGGTCCCGCTGGGACATGTCGGCGCTTCCCGGCGTTGGCTTAGGCTCCAAAGGACCCTACTGGGCCATGCGCGCGGTGACCTTCGCCGAAAATGCCGACTCCGACACAAACGGTTTTGGCGCCGTCGTCTTTAATAAACTCCTGGCGTACGCTTACATGCTCACAGCCGAAGGTTGGCCCTCGGTTTACTATCGCGATTACGCCCCCGAGCCCGACTGCTATGGACTCAAACCTGGCATCGACAATCTGATGTGGATCCACGAGAGGCTTGCCAATGGGGGCACCGAATGGCGACACGCCGAGTATCAATTCGTAGTCTACGAACGCCAGGCCTTTCCCGGCCTTCTGGTCGGCCTCAACAACGATATCTGGGGAGGCTGGAAGACCGTCCAAGTGCAGACCAACTTCGGTCCCAACACCAGGTTGCACGACTATAGCGGCCACTCCGGCGACGTCTGGACGGACGGTGGAGGGCGCGTCACTATCGGCATTCCACCTAATGACAACGGACGTGGGTACGTCTGCTATTCGCGCGATGGCGCCGAAGGCCCCATCAACTCGCCCGGTCAGACCACCACGCAAATGTTCGCGGGCGCTACCGATCTGCTCACGCCTCCCGCCGCGCCCGCCGGCGTCTCCGCCGGCCGCATCTGGTGCGCAAAGGGATCCCATATTCACATCGAAAAGCCTGGTTCCGAGCCCGTGCGCTTCGTCGTAACCGACGCCGCCGGCGACGCCATCATCGACCGCGCCTGGGACGGAACGGTCAAACGCAGAGGCTGGCACGGCATCGCTGCCTACGCCGCCTCCACCGCGCCCTACGAGGCCTACTTCACCTACCAGGCCACCGCCGACTTGCAAAGAAGCGATTGTGACGTGTAACAATTCCGCGTGATGATAATAGCCGCCGGCCACAGTGTCGCCGGGGCGCATTAGTCCTTCCAAGGAAACGTGACCCGTTCGTCATCAAACGCCAGCAGGCGCTGCTCGCCGATGGCCACGCCAGCTTTCTCAGAAAGAGACTCTCGCACTGAACTGCAGTTTCCGCGGCTGGTTGGCCATCGAAGAAAAGATGCCAAACGTGGCGGAGTCTATCCCCGTTCCGGGGGCACTGAAATGGACCGCGTTGTTCAGGTTAAACGCATCAGCCTGAAATGCCACGTGTATGCGCTCGGTTGCCCTGAACTCTCTCCGCACACTAAGATCGAAATCGGCCACGTGCGGCGCAAACAGTCCCAGTGGAGCGGATCTCGCGATATTGCCGGCCGTGTAAGGGGCCGGATCCACAAATGCCGCTTTGTTCAGGTACGCTGTAGTTGCCAGATTGCCCGTTCCCGGAGTGCCATTCTGCCACACGCTTCCGCTGAAGCCGGGAGCGTAGTTTGGGTAGCACGCCGCGTCGATGATTCCACCCCCGGTGCAGGTGCCCGTGATTGACAAAGGCGCTCCGCTGCTAAATGTGAAAATCCCCGAAACCTGCCATCGGCTGATCGCGGTGCGCAGAATCCTGTTTTGGCTATTCCACGAATGACCTGCACCGAAAGGCAATTGATAAACGAATGTCGCGCTGGCAACATGCGTGTGGTCAATTGTTCCCGGCCCTTTTTCCAGAAAATCCTTGGTCGGGTCGCGTACGCCGGCGAGGTCGTCTAGTTCCTTGCTGAACGTGTAATTCACCATGAACGAGAGGCCATTCGATAACCGGTGATTGAGAGATACCTGGAGCGAGTGGTAGGTCGAGTTACCCACGTCGAGCCATGGATTGGAGATACCGTTATATTGAGGGAAAGGCTTTAGCGCCTGGCCGATAGTTCCCGTAAAATTCGGAAATGGAATCGCGATACTCGGAAAGAATGTCTGCGCCTGTGCAAGCGTGCTTGCCGTCAGGGTCTGCGTCAGAAGAGATCCTAGGGGAAGATACTGAATCGGGATCTGGTTTGTGTAAGGTCCTGCGACGCCCGCCCCGGGCAGCCAGTGTCCAGCGCTGGCGCTGTATGCCACGCTGAATAAGAGATTCGCCGTGAGCGAATGCTGGATGTTGAAACTCCAATCCTCATAGTACGGAGCTTTTCCTCCAAAGTTAGGATCGCCGTAAGTGACCGTCTGAGCCGTTGTAGGACCGGAACCCACCGAAGCTCCAGCGGCAGCGGTGATGAACCCAATGCCATAGCTGGGATCAAAGAATGGGGGGCTCAAGGGATTGCCGGGATAGCCATTATTCCAGTTGTATGCCGGCTGTCCGGTCACCGCCGATGACAGGCTGCCGGCATTATTGAACCCGACTTGGCTAAGCCCTTGCCGTCCGTTTGTGCGGCCACCTACGCCGCCGGCGTGGGCGTAGAAAATGCCGTATCCAGCCCGAATCACGGTCTTCTCTCCAATCCGGTACGCCACTCCGATCCTAGGCGCCAGATTTAAGTTGTGTTGGTGGATCGGAGTCGAGCAGTGGCAGCTATCGGGGCCGTTACCCGCGAATTCGAGAGCTCCCGGGATTCCACCCGCCAACGGATTGGGCAGAGTCGGATTGAAGAACGACATCACGTTGTTCACTTCGGTGAACGGGCTCCATATGTTCTCGCGTAGACCTAGATTCAAGGTCAGACGCGAACTGACTTTGTAATCGTCCTGAACGTAAAACGCGTAGGTCTTGTACCGGCCGCCCGTCTCCGCGACGGAATTCTGTGTGACAACGCTGCTGTCGACTGCGCCCAGAAGATAACTCGCATATGCGAGGCCGGTAGTGCTAATCAAAGTTCCGGTGGAGTTAAAATTCGCGGTTTCATTGTTGCTGAACGTAAAGCCGGCCTGCGTGCCAGTGAGAGGCGTATTTTCATTGTCTTCGAGCGCTTGATATTGGAAGCCGAGAGTCAGGTTGTGCTTGCCTTTCGTCCACAGGATATTATCCTGAAGCTCATACGTGTTCTGTGCTTCGTTAAACGCGTGCGAATTGGTGCCGTCCCAACTTACCGGGGCATTGTTCCCGCTAAAACTGATATCCGGAAAGCCCGTACTGGCGATCCCCGGCGGCAAGCCCGTGAGGCCCGCCTTCGATGGGTAATCGCCGCTCGCCGTGTTGCTCGTAAGCGGGATGAACAGGCGGCTGAAGGAAAGGCTGAACTGATTTAGGAGTGTTGGGCTGATCGTGTGAGAATCGTGGATCTGAGCCAGGGTCGAGTATTCAATCACGCCGCGTCCGTCGGTATACGGCACCGGTAAGGTTGACGTACTGATTGGGGTCAGACTGCCAACTATGGGATTCGCATACTTACCATAGCTGAAAAGACCGAATACCCGGTTATTGTCGGTAATGTTGTAGTCGACCTTGTCTGTCGTGCTGTCGTTATTGACCAGGTTCGGTAAGGTGGCCAGATAGTTATTCGTGATGTTGCCGTTAGTCGGAGCTGGAAGATTGGACGCGAACGACTTCGAGACCGATGAAATTCTGTTGGACGGGATAACGTTGCCGGGGAAAGCAGTCCGCACGCCAGTGCCGGTCGCGCTTGTCGGATCGTAGATGACCTGTGGGAAGGCGCTGAAGTCGCCGCTGCGTTCGGCTAGCGTCGGAATCGATTGATAGCCGGGAGGAGTCGCCGAGTCGAAGCGATATCCGTCGTAGTTTCCAAAGAAGAATAGTTTGTTCTTTTTGATCGGGCCGCCGATCGAGCCGCCGAACTCGTTCTGATGCTCAATCGGAGTGCTCAGCGCGAAAAAACCGCGGGCGTCGAAATCGGTATTCCGGAAATACTCGAAAACGCCGCCGTGGAACTGATTGGTTCCGGACTTGAAGACATAGTTCTCTACCCCTTGTCCCTCATACATCGCTTTGGCGCCCGATGTCTCCACTTGAAACTGGTCCACTGCCTCGACGGAAACGCCAAACGCAAGGTTCCTCGTGTCGCTCTCGGTTCCCGCGCTCGTCAGCGGCAGCCCTTCCACGTAGACTTCGTTCTGGTATGTTTGACCGCCATTGAATGAACCGGTCGACGGGCCTGCTGCTTGCGTGCTGTAATTCATCACGCCGACAGCCAGACCTGCAAATGCGGATGGATCTCGCGCGGCCCCGTTCATCGCCAGCGGGAGGGCATCGTAGACGTCGTTCTGCATAGAAGACCCAAGTGCGACGTCGTCTGTCTTTAGCGCAGTTGGCGCCGACTCTACGGTGACCGATTGCGTCGCGGGCCCAATTTGCAATTGAAGATTCAGCCCCACGGTTTGTAGCGCGTCCACGACAATCTTTTCGTGCCGCAAGGTCTGAAAGCCGATTGCGCTGGCCGTGACAGTGTATTCTCCCGCGGGGAGCAACGGAAGGACAAAGAACCCGGCGCTGGTGGTCTTGTGAACGGTGGCGGCTCCAGTCGCCACGTTCGTTGCAGTGACCGTTGCGCCTGCCACAACTGCGCCGGACGGATCGGAAATCGTACCCTGGACGGAACCGGTGCCGCCTACCTGGGCAAAGGCCAAACCGGCGGCTAAAAACGCGCAAAAGCAA
>DATAUH010000322.1:0-4061 GCA_036268375.1 Bryobacteraceae bacterium
TGACGACCTCTGGTCGTGAGCGGACGCAAAGGATTTCTTCGTCGTCAAAGACAAAGTCGTGCGGAACTCCGGCTTTAATATGCGCATACTTCCACCTGAATCGGCTCTTCCACGGTCGGTTGACCCCCATCAAAGCTAATACTCCCCTTAGTTTCAAGAGTTCCGTGGACGCCCTGCCTTCGAAGGAGTTGCCGAACCCGTTATTACACGGGTCACAAGTTGGGATCGTTCTTATACCACCCAAAAAGTCTGAGAAAATATGATCTTCGGAAATCTGATTTAACGTGTTTCCACAGTATGGGCAATTGCTTGTGGCAATCGGGGATGACGGAGTCATAGCTAATCCTTAACTGCCATCGTAGTGTGAATTGCTCTCCGGATTTGATCTTGATATGCGCAAGAATAGTTAGGGAGGCCAGTCAGTGATTGGTTGTGATTATCGCGTAAGGTCTCAGACGGGTGGTAGTCTCAAGCGTCTGCCATAAGTATATTTAATTTAGTGAAGCCCGTATCTCACTCGAAGCTTAACGCGACGAGGACCCTTGGTTCTGACCGGCGGACTCAGGTGTAAGTGACCTACCTCCGAAATGGCCTACTAATCCACGCGCCGCAGCGCCAGCGCCGAATTCTTGCTGCCGAAGGCGATGCAATTCGCCACTGCGTTCTCAACTTGCAACTTGCGCGCTTCGCTGGGCACATAGTCCAGGTCGCACTCCGGATCCGCCTCATCGACATTGATCGTCGGCGGCACGATGCCGTCTCGCATCGCCAGCAGCGTCGCTGCCACCCCCGCGGCCCCGCACGCCCCTTGTGGATGCCCGATCAGGCTCTTCAACGACGATCCCGCCAGCTTATACGCATGCCCGTTGAATGCCAGCTTCACCGCGCGCGTCTCGATCCGGTCGTTCAACTCCGTCGACGTGCCGTGATAATTGATGTACTGCACCTCGCTTGGCGGAATGCCCGCTTCGTCCAGCGAAAGTCCAATCGCCCGCGCCGGCTCTTCGCCGCATTCCTCCAGTCGCACCCTGTGATACGCCTCGCACGTCGACCCGTACCCTCCAATTTCTCCGTAAATATGCGCCCCGCGCGCCCGCGCCTGCTCCATCTCCTCCAAAATGAAGAACCACGCGCCCTCGGCCAGCACGAATCCGTCGCGATCCCGCGAAAATGGCCGCGACGCCCGTTCCGGCTCGCTGTTCCACCGCGTGCTCATGATCCGCATCAGCTGAAATCCGCGCAGAATCAGCGGCGCCAGCGGCGAATCCACTCCGCCCACCACCATCGTCTTCATAATTCCCGTCTTGATGTGCCGGAATGCGTACCCCAGCGCGTCCGTCGACGATGTGCAGCCCGTCGAAATGATGTGGCTCATCCCGCGCAGCCCGAAACGCATGGAAACTTCGCTCGCCAGCGTGCCGATCGTGCTCGTCGGAATCGTATACACGCTGCACTGCTTCTGCAGGCCGTTGTAGTAAAGCCGGTATTGCTCCTCCGTGAAGTCCTGGCTGCCTCCGCCCGACCCCACGATCACCCCGATCTCGCGCAGTTCCTCGCGTTTCATTCCGCGCACGTCCAGCCCCGCATCGCGCAGCGCCTCGTCCACCGCCTGCGCCGCCATCGGCACCGCGCGCGAAACATGCGGCCGGTCCTTCACCTCCACCCAAACCTTCTCGTCAAACTCGGGTACCTCGCCCGCCACCTGTACCAGGAATGGCGACGGATCGAAGCGTGTAATCCTTCTCACCCCACTCACGCCTCGCTGCGTGGCTTCCCAAAATGCTTCCCGCCCAATCCCGTTGGGACTCATTGCTCCAATTCCTGTAATCGCTACGCGGTTCATTCGATCCTTTGCGCCCGGGGTTTCCAGAACAGTTTTGCCATGAATGCACGCGGCATTATAGGCTGAACGTATGGACGATACCACGGAAGCGTCTCAACACGCGACGGTTTCGGGGAGGGAACACATAGAACCTTTCACGGAATTTATAGAGGATAGAGCCGCGCAGACCCCGCCGCCGGACCCTGCATCGATCGACGTTCCATCTTCCGTAACCGCTCCTGCCGGGCTTCCCATCGCTCCCATCGATGCGGCTTTTGCCGGTCTGCAGGCCGGCATGATCGGCGTACTCTGCATGCTCGCCTGGCTCGGCATCGACGCCTCGTTAGATCGCCGTGGCTTCTGGCGCGACGAAAACCTCTTCTCGACTCTCTTCTACGGCAGCGACGCGATTCGCCCCGGTTTCACCGTCAAAACCATTCCCGGTGTTGCGCTCTATCTCGCCTTGTACTGCCTCCTCGGCCTCGCCTTCGCCTATCTCGTGCGCGATCGTCTTCGTCCCTTCCGGCGCCTTCTGTTCGCATGCATCTTCTCGCTTGGCTGGTTCTACCTCTCTTTTCATTTCTTGTGGAAGAGCGCCATGCCGCTCGTTTATCTGCTCTATGCCGATCGCCCCATGGTCGTAGGCCATCTGATCTTCGGAGCCTGTCTGGCCGGATTCCCCGGCTTTTTTCCTGGCCCTCCTCCTTCGGCGGCATCCACGCCCCCATCTACTCTCACGCCAGACTCCGCAGCCTTCGCGTCTACATCTCCACAGTCCGAGCCGTCCAACCCGGGCGAACACGGCGCCGAAATTCCTTCTCCCCCGCCAACTTCACAAGCATTAATTTCACCCGATTCAGAATCAGAAGCGCCTCCGCTGCCGGCTCCGAAATCCGCGGCTATAATGGAACATTCACAGACGCAGCCCCCGTCGGTTACGCCGAACGACTTGCACGCGGATGGAGCAGTTCCACCTGTCCAGCCAATTCCGCCCCGCGCTGAGTAAGCTCTCGTCGCGCAGTCCTGCCGCATCGCTTTGCGTAAGGCTCGCCGAGATCCGCCGCTCCCGAAGCGCTATCCATTCATCGCCGGATTAGTCTATTTTCAGAGGAGGGGTAACGGGGTTGAAACTGCCGGTCTTTGCAGGCACGCGCAAAACATACGGCTGGAGCGAATTTCTCGGTGACTGTTCGGGCGGCGTCATCGCCGCGTTGATCGCGCTGCCGTACGGACTCGCCATGGCGAGCTTAATGGGCCTGCCGCCTGTCCTCGGCATCTTCACGTCCATCCTTAGCGCGCCAGTCATCGCCCTGCTCGGCCGCAATCCCGTTCTCATCGGCGGCACCGCCAGCGTCACCGTTCCTTTTATTGCTGCCGCGGTTCGCGCTCAGGGCATCGGCGGAGCCGCCAAAGTCTCCATCGTCGCCTCCGTGATCATGATGGCCTTCTGCGTACTGCGCCTCGGCCGTCACATTACGCGCGTTCCGCACGCTGTCGTCACCGGCTTCTCCTGCGGCATCGGCGCCATGATGGTGTCCTCTCAACTCGACATCATCCTCGGCATCGCATCGCCGCTTTCGCGTACCGCTGGTACCGCAGTCGGACAGTTGGTCAACGCCTTCCACCGCATTGGCCAAACCCGCGCAGTTCCGCTGCTCATCGGCCTCATAGTCGTGCTGGCCGCGTCTGTAGCCGCGCGCTATTCGCCGCGCCTTCCCGCGCCTCTCATCGGCGTTGGATTAGCGGTCATCATCGCGCGCCTTCTGGACGTGCGCGAACGCGAGGTCGGCGCCATCACCGCATCTTTCCCCGATTTCGTAGGCTTCTCCTGGGGCCCGCGCGATTTCTTCAACGTGCTCCCCGAAGCCTTTGCGCTCGCTTTCGTCTCCTCCGTGAACATTCTCATTACTTCGCGAGTGGTCGAACATTTCCAGGGCCGGCACCAGCGCATGAAAGCCTCAGCCGCCGACGCGGAACTCGGCGCCTATGGCATCGCCAACATCTTCGCCGGCATGATCGGCGCCCCACCAAGCGTCGGCATCCCCGCCCGCAGCCTCGCTGTCGTCCGCTGCGGCGGATCGACAAGCCTCGCCAATCTCATGCACGCGGTTTTTCTGCTCCTGATCCTGAGACTCGGCTGGCCCTTCATCTCTCACGTCCCCTTACCCGCGCTGGCCGGCGTCACCGCCTGGATGGGCCTCTGCCTTCTGGACTGGAGCGCCTGGCGCCGTCTCCCCAA
>DATAUH010000323.1:0-20432 GCA_036268375.1 Bryobacteraceae bacterium
CTCCAGCTCTGAAATTGCGCTCAGGGCTTCAGCCTCGGTTACGGGACGCGATAGTAGATCTGACATCGCCACGACCAGCTCTGACAAGGTTTTTTTCGTCGGGCACGCCGTGAATGCGGCGCTTGCGATGGGGTGAAGGGAATGTATCGTCTGTGTTGCAGTATTAAAAACAGCTGTCGATCCGTCGGGCAAATTCTCCACTTGCAGTGCGGCTGAGTTGATTTGCTCCACGGTGATTTCGCTGAACGGCATGGGCCTCCTAAGGGTACAAACGAAGTTTCTCAATAGTACAACGATTCTTTCTGATTACAATATGCTCGAAGTTTGTTTCTAGCGTAACCGGGATTTCATCTAAATTGCTATCGAACTGTTGAAATCTATACAGGCAAAGTTTCGGTTCCTGCACCAAGGAGGCTGACTCGGCACCCTGTTGCCAAATCACCGAGGTCCTATCATCCGACTGTATTTGAAGTTACTTTATGTTTAGAACCCATTCGCGATATAGCACATTCTTCAAAATTACTGTGATTCTCCGCCTGATGCATTTACCGAATTCAATACATATAGATAGAATTTAGCGCTCGGATAGCCCGGAAAAACTCATAGCAGCCGATCCGTGCGCTCCCGTATTTCGACAGCGACCATGGCCCATCCACACTTAAGGCTGACGTGAGGCAAACTGAATTGGCCGCAGCCCGCAATATTGCGCGCTCATTGGCAAACAGGAGCATATGCCAGCCGTCCGTCCATATGATCCTGGCATTCGGTAGCGCCGGCCGAAGCGCCTGCGGAACTTCCGGCCGGCGAAGCGAATCTTCGGCGCCGTTCCATAACCTAATGGGCGCGCGTACATCGCTCATGGAAAAGTCCCACTCGCACACTTTGGCCCCGCTCCTCTCCTAAGGAGGCCCTCGATGCCAATATCGAACCGCTTTAAACCAATCAGTAAACGATTTCGGTTCTCCCGTAACGCCACTAAAATTTACTTTGTTGATTGTCGATAGTCGAGGTATCATTGTCGATAATCGAGGTATCGGCAACATGCCCAAACCATCAGATTTGCTGCAAGGCACACTCGACCTTTTGATTCTGAAGACCCTCGCGCGCAAGCCCCTTCATGGATGGGGCATAGCGAAGCAGATCCAAACCCTCTCGGGCGATACTCTGTCCGTAGGTCAAGGCTCTCTATACCCGGCGCTGCACCGCCTGGAAAATCAAGGCTGGATTTGCGCGCACTGGGAAGAGTCGGATCTCGGACGGCCGGCGAAGGTCTATTCCCTGACTCCGGACGGCCGGAAGCAACTGGCGCGCGAACTTAAGAGTTGGAACCGCCTGTCTTCTGCCGTCCACCTTCTCATCCAAAACGCCTGATACGGGGTATTTATGCGGACCATCCGAATCATCCAACGACGTCTTCATTCCTTGCTGCAGCGTTCGAATTCCGACGCCGAACTTCAGCGCGAGATTGACATTCACATCCAGCAACTCACGAAGGAGGCAATAGCGGGCGGCATGACGGAGATCGATGCTCGCGCCACGGCTTTGCGTGATTTTGGACCGATCGGCCAGGTCCAAGAAAAGTGCCGCGATACTCGCCGCGTGAACTGGGTTCACAACTTCGTTCAGGACTTGCGCTACGGCGTTCGTGTATTGCGACAGTCGCCCGCCTTCACCGCCATCGCCGTAATCACTCTCGCCTTGGGTATCGGCGCCACCACTGCGATTTTCAGCATTGTCGATGCAGTGCTCTTGCGATCGCTGCCATATCGAGATCCCGATCAACTCGTCCTGATGTTCAACGTTCCGCTGAACCGGCCAGACGCGCTGTCAAGCATTTCCTACAGGGACTTCACCGAATTCCGCGCCCAGAACAGCGTGTTTACCCAGATAGCGGGAAATGCATTTCACGACCTCACGTTGACCGGCGCCGGCGAACCAGCGATTGTGAACACCGCGGACGTCACCCCGGAAATATTCTCTCTGCTGAACGCAAAGCCTCTGCTGGGCCGCACGCTGGCGCCGGATGATGGCAAGCCAGGCGCCGCGGCCGTAGCGGTTCTGAGCGAGAAGCTCTGGCGCAGCCGCTTCGGCGCCAATCCGGGTCTTCTCGGCCAATCGATCGATCTGGACATGCGTTCATTCACCGTAGTCGGAATCGTGCCGGCAAGCTTTCGGTATCCCGAGGGCGCTCCCCGTCAGGACGTGTGGATCTCCATCATGCAAGACCCGCTGTTCGGACCTCTGACTTCGCAGCCCGGCTCGCGATTGCTGGGTGTGATCGGCCGGCTGAAACCCGGCGTCTCCCTTGCGAAAGCCCAGGCCGAGATGAACACGGTGGGCGCCCGGTTTGCAAAGCAGTTTCCAGCAGAAGATTCCGGCTTCACGATCCGCGTCCAGCCCTATCGACAGGCGGTGGTCGGGAACTTGAAACCCGCGCTGCTTATTTTGCTGAGTGCGGTTGGCCTGCTTCTATTGATCGCCTGCGCCAATATCGCCAACCTTCTTCTGTCCCGGGCAACTTCTCGCGGGAGAGAAGTGGCTGTGCGACTCGCGCTTGGGGCGTCGCGCGCCCGTATTGTCTGGCAACTATTGACGGAGAGCGCTTTGCTTGGCTTGCTCGGCGGAGTTGCCGGTGTGCTTCTTGCCGTGGGGGCTATCTCGAGTCTCCAGCCTTTCCTGCCGGCCGACGTGGTCCAGATCAGTTCCATTCATGTCGGAGGCTCCGTACTGCTGTTCGCGCTGTTGTTGTCGCTCGCCGCGGCATTAGTATTCGGACTCGCACCCGCGCTCCTCGCAACGCCGTCCAACTTGCAGACGAATCTCAAAGAGGGCGGCGAGCGTACTGGCCAGCGTGGCGGCAAGCATCTGCGAAGTTTCCTCGCGGTCGCGGAAATATCCCTCGCCATGGTGCTCTTGGTTGCAGGCGGCCTCCTGATCCGCAGCTTTGCGCTGGTCACGTCGGTCAATCCTGGATTCGATCCGAACAACGTCATCGAAGGCGAGGTTTCGCTTCCGCAATTTCTCTACTCGACGCCACAGCAATGGCGGGACTTCGCCAGGGAATTGCTGGCGCGTCTCCATGCGCAGGCCGGTTTGCAGGATTCCGCTCTGGCCGCGCCGCTGCCGATGGACCGCCAAGGGCAAGCCAGCTTCGTGTTCAGCATTGTAGGCAATTCCCCTCTTCCTCCCGGCAAATCGACCACTGCCGATTACGCCACTGTAAGTCCCGAGTACTTTCACGTGATGCGCATTCCGCTGCTGCGGGGCCGTTTTTTCTCTGAGCAAGATTCGCCATCCAATCCGAACGTAGCGATCATTAGCGAAACACTGGCGCGACGTTATTTCCCGAACCAGAACCCGATCGGAAGGCAGATGAGGTTTGGATTCCCGCCAAACGGCAATGTAGCGCGTGAGATAGTCGGCGTCGTCGGTGACGTGCGGGACGTGGCGCTCAGCCAAAAACCCAGCCCAATGATGTATGTGCCCTTCGTTCAAGCGCCTCTTTATGGAGGAGAGGTGGTTGTAAGAAGTTCGTTGAGCGCATCGACTGTGGCCGCCGAGATTCGCCAGGCGGTTCACTCCATCGATAAGAACCTTCCCTTGACGGACGTTGCACCCTTCACGGACGCGCTTGGCAAATCCATCTCGCAAGAACGGTTCCGCACGTTCCTTCTGGGTTCATTCAGCGCGATTGCTCTTCTGCTCGCGGCGGTCGGGATATTCGGCGTGATTTCCTACTCGGCCTCGCAGCGTACGCATGAAATCGGAATTCGCATGGCCCTCGGGGCCGAGCGGCGCGACGTTTTGCATCTGATTTTGGGCCAAGGAGCGAAGCTCGCCCTACTGGGCTTGGGCATCGGCGTCGTGCTGGCGCTTCTGCTCACGCGCTTGATCGCGAGCCTGCTTTACGGCGTCTCTGCGACGGATCCGCTGACGTTTGGGGCCGTTGCCATCATTCTGCTCGGCGTCGCGGTGACTGCGTGTTATCTCCCTGCGCGGCGCGCCATGCGAGTGGATCCGATGGTCGCACTTAGGCACCCATAGTTCATTCGTGCGTCCGGCCAGCTTGCCGTAATCCAATCGCCAGCCGCGCCCGTTGCTATCATGGCAACGTTTCGGACGCTTCCATGATCGGAGAAATTCTCGACGGCAAGTACCGTATCGACCGCCAACTCGGGGCGGGCGGAATGGGCAACGTGTACCTTTCGACCCACCTCGGGACCACGCGCGCAGTAGCCGTAAAAGTGATTGCGCCGCGCTGGGCCAACGAAGCCCACTTTCTTGCACGATTCCAGCGTGAAGCCCAGGCTTGCGGACGGCTTCGTCATCCAAACATCGTCAATGTAACCGATTTCGGTATTGCCGATACCCGCCGCGGACGCGTTCCGTACCTCGTGATGGAGTTGCTCGATGGCGAAACGCTCGCGGACTTCCAACGCGCTCAACCCCGCGCCCCGCTCCTTCTGGTCGCGGACCTGCTGGATCAGGTGGCGCTCGCTCTGGACGAAGCGCACCGCAACGGAATCGTCCATCGAGATCTGAAACCCGAAAACATTTGGCTGGAGCCGAACGGACGCGGCGGCTACTCCGTCAAGGCGCTTGATTTTGGCGTAGCCAAAATGAAATCGATGGGAGAGCCGCAATCGGTTCCGGATCAGCCGGCGCCGCAGCTCGAAGCCGTTGCGCCAGCCTTCGCTGGCGCGGAAGGCGAAACGGTTGCTATGGACATGGCCAGTTCAAGCGATGCATCGTCCGGATCGTTTAGCAGCGACCCGGGACAAAGCATGGTCGGCAGCCTGGTAGGTACGCCTTCCTTTATGTCGCCGGAACAGGCGCTGGGGTTCGAAATCGATTTTCGGTCGGATATTTACAGCCTTGCCGTCGTGGCTTATTCACTGGTCTGCGGCGCGCTTCCCTTTCAGGGCAAATCGAGTGAATTGATCGAGTACCACCGCAACGGCGCGCCGCGCCCGCCGGCGAGTACGGGAGATGTGCCAGGCGACGTTTCGGCCGCAATTCTGGCCGGACTGGCGCGCGATCCTAACGCGCGGCCCGCTTCGGCGACTGCGTTCGCACGACGCTTTCACAACGCGGTGGACGCTGAGTTTTTCGCGCTACGAAGGTCGCGTGCCTTCCTGATGCAGCACTTCGCCACTTACTGTTTTTTGTTGATCCCGATTTGGGGAATGCTTCTCGCTGTGATCGCGCTCGTGGCTGCCTTTGCGGTACGGCCGCTCCCTTCCGGGGCTCCGCGTAGCGTTGCACTATCTCTGACGGCGGCCGCGCTGCTGGTTTTCTCCGACAACGCCATGCGCGCAATGGCATCCTTGATCGCGTTGGACGAACAGGCTGGCGTTCGGCGCCTCCTCGCATTCCGCGTCTTTTGGCGTCTCATCAAGGCAACTCCGACGCTGGTGAAGACACAGGCGCAATCGATTTTCTACTTCGGCCGTGGTTGGTTGATCGGGGACTGTCTCTGGCCGGTGGTCTGCGTCGTGGAAGGCCTGTCCGGCAGGAACGCCCTGCTGCGGTCGCGGGCTTTGATGGCGGGATTAAGCTCGGCCGGCCGTGCGCTCGCCATCCGGCACCTCGCGCTCGCGGTGATGTCGGTGACTGAGTTGCTCCACTCCGTGAGCGCTCGCGCGCACCGCGGTCCGGCACAGCCGGAGAGCACCGCAGTTTGGTTTCCTCTCTTTGCTGTGTTTGCGGCCGCCCCTCTGTACCTCTACGACCGGACCGCCGCAAAAAAGGAGGGCCCCCTGCTGCGGCTGGACCGCACGCCTGAGATTCGAGTTACCGCGCGCCCGCTTTCGGTAAGCTCGATGGTCTGGCTCGCGTTGGGTGCGCTGTACCTGCTGTACCGTTGGTTCGCAGACGCGTATTGGTCCCGGTAAACAGATTGGCGACTCCGCGCCTATTTCCCTTTGTCACGAACAAAATCCGATGCGGCATCAATGCCCTGTTCCCGCTTTATGCGTTGGAACTCTTCCAGAGCATTCGTTGCAGCCTTGCGCCTGGCGCGGACTTCTGCAGGCGCGCTAGCTGCACTCTTAGCTTCTTCGACGATGCGGTCAATTTCGCGGTTTTTTGCAATCCGATCCGCGAGCCTCTCAGCTGGGGTCATCTGGCTATATGGTTTGCTCATCTTGCGAGTTGATTCCTTCGGGCAGCAACTCTTCTAGTTTAGCGCCTCCTGGTCTCATCGGCTAGCTCCGGAGGGCTATTCGCAGCCGATCTTGGGACGCCTGGCAGCCAAAAATTGCTTCCCGCAACGCCAGGGGGCATTTCGCGGGTGGCATAGCCCAATCGGAAAATAGCGCTGGCGCCGGTCACAGCGACATCAGGAACGCGATCACTTGTTGCTGTTCGGTTTGAGTCAAACGCTTGAACGCCTGGGTGATGTGTTCCGCCTCATTCTTATGGCGGCGGATCGCATTCTCAAGCGTCAGAGAGTCCAAGTCGTGCATGAATCGCGATTTGACGCGCAAACCCCACAGCGGTACGGTCCGGAGCTTATTCGCAGTATCCGCGGGTCCTGCTTGTACAATGCCGTCCCCGGTTCCAATGTCATGTAACAAGAAATCACCGTAGGGATGAATCATCTTGTTGCCGATGGCGTCGGGAACCGTGTACGCTCCGCCGTTGATGACCGTACCTGGCGCCGCAGTTACCATCGTTGACACATGACACGTGGCGCAGCCGATATGTTGGAACAGTTGTTCGCCCGCTTGGGCATCCGCGGTTTGCGCCAGCGTAGTGTCGCGCGGGGGGACCATCGTTCCGCGAATGAATTGAGCGAAATGATCGATATCGGCCAACCCGAGACTGTCTGGAACATCCTCGGGATCGGTCGTCACCTTGCAAACAGAGGTCACATCCTTGGGCCGCAGCCGGTTCGTGACGCCCATCTCATTCAGGTAGGCATCCCCGGCGAATGAAAGGACAGTCGGCATTTGGTCCTTCCAGCCGAACTTCCCGACGCCCATTTGTCCGGGCGCCTCCAGAATCGGGATCATGATCGCTTCGCCGTGAATCCGTCCGCCAGTCTGATTGGTCTGCTTGGCAGCGATGTCGAGAAAAGTCGAGTCGGGCACTGCCTCGATAAAACCGTCCCCCAACGTGTTGAGAACCGCCCGACGCGCCTGAATTGTTTCCGTCTCCGGCACGTGCTCCTGGGCCGTGTCGCAGATCGAGCGATCGTTCACGATGGAGCGTCCGGCAATGCTGACGGTTCCCTCGTTGATGGCCACGGTGGGATTTACGAAGTTTCCATTCGCGTCCAAATGACCCGCGCGAAGTTCAGTGATCTGACTCGCCCCGCCGGTGACGCCGTTCTGATGACACTGCGCACAGGAAGTGCCGTTGAAGACGGGGCCGAGCCCTGTGGTGGGGTCATGGACACGCTCAAATTGGGTTTGGTCCAAAGCGAAAGTATCTCCGGTCGGCTCCGGAATTCCATTGCTGGTACTTTGGGAACCCGGGCTTAGGGTAAGTGAAGGCGTGCTGAATCCGGCTGGCGCTTCGGTGGCCGTCTGTTGCGCAACCACGTTGACCACCAAACAGCCGAAAATAGTCGTGCAGAGTAATGCGATGTTTTTACCTGTCATGCGAGCTTCCTCGAAATAGTCATGACCCGCGCCTTCGCAAAAATATTCCTGTTTCAGGGATTCACATTCATCAATTCGAATAGCCGCCTATTATTCCGCACGTGCATTTGAGGCGCGCATTCAGTTCAGTCACAGAACTGCGATAGTTCCGGCATTCCGGCCGCCTGCCGAGTAACTTTGCAAACGATTTGTCACAGATGGAATAACCGGCAATCGACTTGAGTCAAGGATTTCGAGAGGGCGCGTGCAGGAGTTTCAAAGCAGCCCGCGAAAAATGACAGGCAGCTTTTTAACGAGGGCTCCGGCGCAAGTGGATGGACTTGCCGGCGCCCAGCAACGCGCCGCGCGCAGGTACGTGCGCGGCACTGCGGCAGGAGCAGGGTTCGCGTTTACCAACCTTCGCAGCCCAGCCGAAAGTTTGTGAATGACAAGAGAGGACACGAATCAAATGACTAGTACGGATCTGGATCGGTTTCGAGCGCTATTAAAGGCTAAGCAGAAAGAGCTGACAGGCAAATGGCGCAGCCTGGAGAGCATCGCGATTGAGCGCAGCCCTGACTTGTTCGACGAGATCCAATACAAGTCCGACAGAGAACTGGCGATCATCGATCTAAACCGCGAGTCGGCGCTTCGGCGCGATGTTGAACTCGCGCTCATTCGAATTCACGATGGCGTCTTCGGCGCTTGCATGCACTGCGATGTGGAGATCAGCACCCGGCGCCTCCACGCGGTGCCATGGGCTCCGTTCTGCGTTCGCTGCCAGGAAGACGCGGACCGTGGTGATGAGAACGTTCTCGAAAGTATCGGGGCCATACTGCCGGATGCGGCTTGATCTGCAGACGTCGTGCGGTGAGAACTCGAGGAGCCGAAGGAAGTGCGGAATATCAGAATATTGCTGTTAGCGCCGATTCTGGCGGTAGTCCCAGGCCAAGCTCAGTACTTGGAGCCGCTTCTGACCAAGTCGCCGATTTCGTTGGCCCCCGGCTCTGAGAGCTTAAAGCTCGATTTCGCCGGCGGCATCGGACAGAACGGAGGTCGATCGCAGATATTGCCGGAAGCAATTTTGGAAGTGGGCGCGGCCAGCCGATGGGAACTCCTGGTGCGATTTCCGCTGATCCGCGTGAACCGTTCACCGCAAAGCGGCTCTGTGCTCGGCGGCGGTCAACTGGCTACCGGCGCGAGATATCAATTCCTCGGAAATAGCGATGGAAAGTTTGCGGCAGCGGTGCAGGCGGTTGTCGAATTTCCGACGGGATCGAGTGAGCTTGTCGGCGGCTCGGCTCAGGTAATGCCGGCGATCCATGCGGATTGGCGGCCGTTCCGGGACGCCATCATCTACTCGAATCTGACTTACGACCACACGGTTGGCGGTCCCGGTCCTAAGTCCACCTTTCTCGAAAATTCCGAAGCATTCTCATGGCGCCGTCTGGCCCGCGTCGTCCCCACTTTGGAATTCAGCAGCAGCACCAACCTGGTCCTCCATCGAACCGGGATGGTGATCGTTCCGGAAGCGATCGTTCCTATCGGACCCCATTTGGAAGTGAAGGTTGGCTTGCAGAAGGCGCTCACGGCCAATACACCCTGCCTCGGAATCAGAACGCAAGTCGCATGGTTTTGGGGAACGTCGGGCGCGAAGCGTGACCACTGACCTGGCCTGAGGTCACCGATCTCTCCGCTCGATGCTGATGGAGCGGACGCAAAACGCGTCATAGGTGATTCCCGGAAGACTCACACCCGAAAAAACGATCTGCATCGTCCCTACGTCCGGACCAATCCACTTCGCCGGCAATCGATAGCCGTGCGTGCCGCCCAAGCCCCAATAATCGGTGTGAAACGCGGTCGTCCACGGGCCCCACGGCTCCGGCGCGTCGTAGATGCCCCAGCCACCCTCGTGGTTGTAGCCCACGGCCATCAGATAGCGTTTTAACAACGGGTTGTAGACGGCATCCACCCGCTGGCAGCGACCTGAAAAAACGAACACGGGGCGGCGGTCTTCGATTTTCTTCGTCCAACGCGGGTTGCCACGGCCATCCAGTCCAGCGAAATATTCGTAGGCTTCGAGCTCTCGCAAGCGAGCCTTCGGGACTCGCGCCAGTACAACGCCGTCACTCGATTGATAGGCATCGCCGCCATCCTGCGAATACGAATAAACGAACCCATCGCGCGCGCCGGAATAGTTGCGTCCGAAATTGAGGAAGGCGGGGGAGCCGAAGCTCTGCGTCAGGTGGAAACCCCAATGCCAATCGCGGCCGTGATTGTCGGACCATGCCAATTGTGCGTTTGCGGCATTGCGCACCCACATATATAAGATGCCGTCCACCATCAGCATCCCGCTCGCTTTGAGACCCTTGGCGCCACCTCCGAGGCGTTCGCCGCTATCGGAGCGGATGTTGATGCCCTCGAATGCAGACGGCGAACCTACGATCTTGGCGAAGCCCAAGCTTAGTTTGCGATCGACGAATGGCTCGAATCCTTCGCCGTCGCCATAGGCCGCATACTGCGCATCGTCATCTCCCCAAGTGATCGGCCAGTTGTCGCTGTCGATCGCACGGCGCACGATCTGCGACTCTGGGGCGAAGGTGATCTTCCCGATTACCGGACTGGGCGGATACGGCGGGTGGCTGCGCGCGGCACGCACCGCGGGATTGATTAGCATCTCAACCGTATCCTTCCAGTAATCGTCCTCGGAGCCGAGCGAGGTTCCCATGCGCACAACTACGAGATTCAAGCTCGGCACAACCAGCAGCATCTTTTGTCCGGCGCCGATACCAAGAAACGCATCGCGCGGAACCTCCGGCCATTCGCCATCGGTATTCAGCCACCAGCACAACCCAGGTACCGGACCCGGATTGTTCGGCGACCGGTCCGGCGAGGCCATACCGGCAACCGATGTCATGGTTTGCGCTACCGCGGGACTCACTACGCGTTTGCCGTTCCATTCGCCGCGATGCAGCATTAACTGTCCGATGCGCGCCACGGCTCGCGGCGTGAATTGGCCGCCGCCCCAGTTCGCGTATAGCGTAAGCCCATCAACGATATAAGCGTGGTCATAACCGATGGACCAATCGGAGGACGGAATCCCGATCGGCTCCATCAGTTGGGCGGCCAGCAGCGCGCGGATATCTTTTTGCGGCCCCTTCAAGCTTGCCGTCACCGCATAGGCCAAGGCCGCCATTCCCGGATTACTGTAAGCGTGGTTGGTTCCGGGAGGGAAGAGCACGGGAGCGTGATCGAGGGCGATCGAAAACGGGTCAGGCGTGCGCCTCCAGAAATCTCCTTTCCAGCCGGGAAGTTTCGCGTGATCGATATCGTCCTGCTCCGCATCTTCGATGCCTGAAGTGTGCGAGGCAAGCTGGCGGATAGTGATGCGACTCTTCAGTGGATCGGATCGCCATCGCTGGATGTACTTCGCGGCGAAATCGTCCGGCTTGATCCAACCGTTCTGCATCGCCAGCATCAGCGACGTGCCGCCAACGATAGCTTTCGCTAGCGAAGCGGTTCCCTGCTTTTTTGTGGCGCCGTAACCGGCCGCATACCATTCGAGGACGATCTTGTCGTCGCGCAGGACGAGGAGCGCAGTGGTGTTGCGGACGGCTATGCGGTCCCGCCAGGCGTTCAGAACAGCGGAGCGCATGCCGTGATGCTCCGGCGTGTCGGTCGGCATGTCCGAGAGGCCCGCACTAAAAGCGGACACAGCGCCAAATAGCGCCAGCGCCAGACGCAGCAAGAGACCTTGCCTTCTACTCCCGAGCTGCCGCGCGCGAAACTTTCGCTCCACTGTGCCTCCCTCAAACTGTATCGCGCACAGTTTTCGGACTCAACTCGCTACGGAACTGGATGGAGCCCTTACGACTTGCAGAAGAATGGAAGGCCATATGGTAAATTTTTGTGCGGAGCGAAAAACGAATGATTCAGTTTCTTTTCCAGGGCGGTCACGGATCTCATGAACCGCGAGCAAGAGCGCTAGCTACGTTGATTCCCGGGTCGGAGGTAAACGACGTAAATGCGAAGGCCGTTGCCCGCGCGGGGCTCGATACCTTGACATTCTGGGGGCATGGCGACTCCAGCCGCCTGTGCGGCAAGACCGTAGAGGAAATCCGCTCCGTGATTAAAGCGTGGAAAGCTCTGAACGCCGGGCTGGTCACCGTCGAGATCCTCACTTGCAATGCGCGTCATTGTACGAGTGGCGATCCGTACGCGACGCGCCTGAAAAACAGCTTCGGAATTTTAAGCGGCGCCCGAGGAATCAAAGTTAAGGCTCTGCCGACAACCGTGACCGGAAAGAATAACGCCTGGTCCATTCTGCTGGCGGAAACCATTCACAATTCGTGGGTTTACATCACCGCTCCCGGCATCGACGATAAATTGCTGATGCAGGCGAATAGCCTGATTCAGTTCGAGGATTATGAGGAGGGCGGACAGACCAAGAAGCGTTCTTTTCGCGGAGACATTGCCCAAAGGGCCGACCAGATGGTGCGAGCGAATCCCGACCGGCAGTGGACGATGAACTACGGATATCTGCAGACTCTCCGCGCCCACCTGGCCGCCATTTAGTCGCGGTGGCCTGATCCAGAAAGCGGCGTCGTCGTCGCAACAAGCGAATCTTATTGTTGTTTTTTCAGTTGCTGAAGCATCGCGGCCGCCCGTTCGCGCATCGCAGCATCCGCGCTGGCCGCGGCTTTTTCAAGGTGAGGAATCGCGGCGCTTATGTCACCAAGGGCCGCGAGCGCCGTTCCCAGGCCGAGATGGGCGCGACTGGAATCGGGATTGATGCGCAGCGCCGCGCTGTAGTGCGTGATGGCGTCCTGCGTCTGTCCTTTCGCCATCAACAGTTCGCCAAGAAGCTGGTGGGCATCGGCGAATCCGGCATCGTAGCGAAGGGCGGCTTCTAATTCGCGCTGCGCTTCGTCGTACCGGCCAGTGCGTCCGAGCAGCATCGCGTAGTTGTACCGCGTGGCGGCATCTTCGGGCCGAAGGCGTAGAGCGATTTCAAATTGATTCTGCGCCCCGGCAAAATTGTCTGCTTCGCGAAGAAGGTTGGCCAGGTTGCCGTGGGCGTCGGCGTAGTCCGGCCGAATGCGAATCGCCTCCCGGAACGCTGTTTCGGCGCGCGCACCTTCGCCGCCGGCAAGCCATAGGATGCCGAGATTGTTGTGCGCCTCCGGCAAATCCGGATCGAGTGCAATGGCTTTGGTGAGCGCGGCAACGGCATCCGTGCTTCGGCCAAGCGCGCGGTAGGTGAGTCCCAATTCGTGCCAAGGTAGTGGGTCATCAGGCAGCGCGGAGATGGCCTGCTTCAACAAGCCGGCCGCTTGGGCGTTGTTGCCGGCGTGGCGGAGCGCCGTTCCAAGTCTCTCGATGCCAGCGCCCAACTTCGGATTCTTCTGCACCGCCTCGCGGTAGATGAGAATGGCTTTCGCGAGCTGGCCATTTTTTTCGAGCGCCTCCGCGAGCTCGAGATAGTATTCCGCCCGCTGTGGCCTGTACTTCTGAATGGCCGCCGTGAGTTGCGCGATTCCTTGAGTTAAATTGCTTCCCTGTTTCACCTGAGCGATCGCAATCAGCAGGTCGTTCTCGGGTGTGGCGGCGAGCGTTTGGGGATAGTACAAGACGACGGGACCGCGATATGCGTTGGCGCCCGTCTGGTGCCGCTCGGGAATGTCCGCGGTGAGATCGCCTGCCGGTTTTCGCCGCTGAATGTAATGGTCTGTCGCTACCACGTGTACGACGTCCTCAGTCCGCCGTTTCGGCATGTGACAACTCACGCAGTTGGTATCGCGCGGATGTTTTCCCGAGGCTATTTGCTGGTCGATTACGGAAGCGTGGCACTGCCGGCAGACAGCGGTGAAGTGGCGTTCCGCCTCTACGCCGCGCGGAACATCGTGCGGATTGTGGCAGGTCGTGCAAAGCAGCTTGCCATTACTTTTCAGGAAACACTGCGAGCGCCGCAGCCGATAGGCCGCGTTCACGAGCTCGAATTTGTCGTCACGGCCCATTCCGGGGGCGTGGTCGAAGTTGAGGATGAACTGCCCCAGTGGTTCGCCAGGGCGGTACGAAAACGGCCCTCGCTCATACCGCTGAATGGCGTTGGGCAGCGGGAAGCTGGTGCTTTCGAGATGACACACCATGCACACGTCCATCTGTCGCTCCGGGGTCAGGCGCGCAGGGTTCACGATCGCGTTGCGAATGTCTTCCTTTTTGGCGCCCGGGGTTCCCGCCAATTGTGCGTGCCGGGCGCCCGGTCCGTGGCACCTCTGGCAATCGATGCCTTGCGGAAGTTCACCCTCGTATACGGGCCGAGCGAACGATTGTTCATTGGCCGCCGGAATTTTGGGATACCCGTTGTGGCAGAACATGCAGTCGTAGGAGATCGGGCGGCGAAAACCGTCGTGATCCGGGCGGTCATAACCCGGATTCATCGCCCAATAGCCGCCCTTTTCCGCGTACCATCCCAGCGGCAGTTCCATCAACGTGTTGGCAGCGGTGCGGTTCAGATAGGCGCGCGCGTGATTTCCGGAGCCCATGATGTAGTCGATCCGCTTTTCCATCACGTTGATTTGCCGGCCGGCGGAATCCAACTGGTAGCGCCGCTGAAAGTATTCGCCGTCGCGCTGCAGCATGGAGAAGTAACTATCTGACGCGCGGTGGTAGTAAGTGCTCTTGCCCTTGAGATCTTCGAGCATGCGCTCCGGCGACGGACGAGAGAAAGATCGCGCCATGCCGGTCCGGCTGTAGGTTTCCCAGATCTGGCGGTGACAGCCGGCGCAGACGCGCGAGTCCGCGCTCTGCGCATGGGCCAATGGTGCGACGCCTAATGAGACGAGCGCTCCCATGAGCATGTTCGTTAGCCGCCCGCCCCTTGTCACCCGCACATGTGGGCTTCATGTTAGCAAAACGCCGGCGCGGACGCGCATCGGCGAAAAATCGCGGCCGAAGCCGTACATTTGCGGCCGAGCATGTGGACAACCCGGCGCCGGCGTGATACGCTCTATCGCTAAAGTCTCGCTAAAAAGGGCACAAAATGACTTTAAGCATCCCGGTGTACAACCGGAACAGGTTTTCCTTTGCAATTTTTGCGGCGTCGTTGCTCGTTCCTGCCGGCCTTCTGGGCCAGAGCGGCGCGGGCGCCATTCAAGGCACGGTAGAGGATGCAACTTCAGCAGCCGTTGCCGCCTGCACTGTGCATCTCGTGAATCAGGCGACTAACGTTGCCAACGATGCCACCACTAACTCCACAGGGTTTTACTCCGTCCCCGGCCTGTTCGCCGGAAACTATACGGTTACCTTCACCGCTCCCGGAATGAAGAAGTATCAGACCGTGGTCGCGCTACAAGACGCGCAGGTCGCCGTTGTGAACCCTAAGTTGTCGGTCGGCGATGTTACCGAGCAGGTTACTGTCGCCGGGGAGACTCTACAACTCGCGACATATGACAGCGGTACGGTTAACACGCAGCTCGATTCGAATCGCATCGATCAGCTTCCGCAAAACGGCCGCAACGTGCTCGGACTGGCGCAGAACACCGTTCCCGGCCTGGAAGCCGGCGGAACCCGCGCCAACGGCCTGATGGGCGAGGCTATGGAATATTCGCAGGACGGCGCGCCGATGACGAACCGCAACTTCGGCGGCGAAGCCAATACCGGCCAGGCCACGCTGCCCGATCCGGATGCCGTGCAGGAGGCCAAGTTCGAAACGCTGAATTCAAGTTCTCAGTTCGCGACGCCCGCTACCGTGATTCTTACCACTAAGTCGGGCACCAACAACATTCACGGATCGATGTTTGAGACCGCCCGAAACAACTATTTTGGCGTCGCCAAAGCGCGCCAGAATCCGGCCAACTTCGCCGCGCCACACCTGGTGCGCAACGAATTCGGCGCCAGCGTCGGCGGCCCGATTTTTATCCCCAAACTCTACAACGGCAAGAACAAGACTTTCTTCTTTTTTGCCTATGAGCGCTTCTCTCTACGCCAGGCCTCAAACGAATTAGTAACTGTGCCAACCGCGGCGATGCGACAAGGCGATTTCAGCGGATTGGTCAATAGCGCCGGGATCCTGCAGCAACTCTACGACCCGAGCACGACGCAAAGCGCGGCCAACAACTACGCACGCAACCCGTTCCCCAACAACCAGATCCCCATCAACCGGATCAGCCCGCTGGCGAAGACGCTCTATGCGGCTACACCTCTTCCGCAGACCGCGGATAATCCGCTGATCAATTCGAACTACAACGCGGTGAACAATACCAAACAGACGGTGCCGAACGAGACCGTGCGGCTGGATCACGTCTTCAGCGAGAACAATCGCGCTTACTTCCGTTTCACGGATATCGACCAGTCGCAGGAAGCGCTGCGCAACTATCCTGCGAATTCGCCGGCGAACCTACCCGGCGGTGGCCTGCCGGCGGGCGCCACGGGCTACCAGGATATTCCCGTTCAGACTATCAGCGGGGCTTTGGGATTTTCTCACTTGTTTTCTCCCACGCTGTACTCTGAGACCATCTTGAGCCAGCAGTGGCAGCGAATGTATGTGCAGGGTAACCAGTCTTCGCTCGCCGACTACGAACAGCAGTTAGGGCTGCCCAATGACTTTGGTCAGACCGGTTTCCCCTCGATCGGCTCGAACCTGAGTATGCCGTATGGCGGCTCGCAGTGGAATTACGGCATGAGCCAAATCCTGACCACGTTGGATGAAAACCTCAATAAGTCCTGGGGAAAACATCAACTAACGTTCGGCGGCCGCTACCGGCACGAACGGTTCGGTTATCTTTCCGACCGCTCCCCCGACTCGGTCAATTTCTCGAACCTGGGTACGGCCGAATACGATCCGACCAGCGGAGCTAATTACACCGCCAAGCCCAATACGGGCTATGCGGACGCGGACTTCTTCCTGGGCGCCGCAGACTCCTATACCGAGAACAAGAATGCGCCGTTTAACCGCGTGCGCGAACAGGAGTTCGATTTCTACGTTCAGGACAACTACCGGGTGAAACCGAACCTGATCCTTAACGTTGGGGTCCGCTGGGAGGGTCACCCCGCGCCCCACGCAGACAAAAATTACCTCACGACGTTTTCCCTGAAGGACGATGCGCTGGTGCTTCCGGCGCCGTTGTCCTATTACATCCAACAGGGCCTGACGACGCAGGCGCTCGTGACCAACCTGCAGAACCTGGGAGTTAAGTTTGAGACGCCACAGCAGGCGGGCATTTCGTCAGCCGGATTCGACAGTAGCTGGAATAATTTCCTGCCGCGCTTCGGCTTTGCGTGGACGCCTTCGTTCGGCCACAAGGGTACTGTGATCCGCGGAGGGTACGGTGAATACGTCTATCCGGTTCCGATCCGCAACTCCGTCCGTTATCTGACCGCGGATTATCCATTCACGGCGAGTTACACGCAAAGTTATACCAGCGCGGCTCAGTCACCTGACGGCCTGCCGAACTACATTCTGCGCGCGCCGCAGAGCGTTGTGGCGGGGCAGAACAGCCAGAGTGTCGTGAACACTAACTCGGTCAACTCGTTGCTTCCAGGCATTGGACTCGGCGAAACGCTCGCGGCTAACTATCCACCGGCCCGCGTGCGCGAAGCCAATATGACCATCGAACAGCCGCTACGCGATGGCTCGGTGTTCCGCGTCAGTTACGTTTATACCCACGGGTATAACCTGGATCAGAATTATCAGTACAACAACGCTCCGTCCACTTACGTGTGGGAGACCGCTACCGGAACGACGCCGCCTACCGGAACTTATGCCGGAGTTGCCACACGGCCCTATGATAATTTCACTTGGGGCGGCAATGTCATCTCCGTGAAAGATGGCTGGTCGAACGACAGCGCCCTGCAACTCAATTATCAGAGACCTTTCAAGAACGGGTTCGCTTATCAGGTTTTCTATGTATATTCGCGAGCTTTCCGCGTTGGTGGAAACACTTTCCGTGACAATACGATCTACCCCGCGGCGGATTTCGCTCCCGGAGTTCTGCCTGCGAATCTGGATACCGGCACGATTCTTAACCCCAGCCATGCACTCGACCGGTACGAGAACTATCACGTCGATAGCGCGATTCCTGAACATCACTTGACCTTTAACGGGATTGTGGACATTCCCGTGGGTAAGGGCAAACACTTTTTGCCTAGCGTAAACCGTTGGGTGGATGCGCTGTTGGGCGGTTATCAGGTCGCGTTTGTAGGCCAGCTTGTATCGCAAGCGTTCCAGGTGGCCGCTGCGAACTGGGGCGCGACCTCGCCGCTCGAAGTGTATGGAAGCTCGGATCCGATCACGGATTGCCGCAGCGGCGTATGTCATCCGGAGTATCTGTGGTTCAACGGATATATCTCGCCGACAGTTATCGGCGCGGCCAAGAACGGAATTTCAGGGCTGCCTGCTAACTATACGCCGTACCTGGCGCCCGTCAATAATACGCCCGGGACTGCGAACTTCGGCAACAATAACGTGTCCATCACACTCAAGAACGGCAGCCAAGTCGTTACCGGGTATTCACCCGGACCGGCGGGCGCCAATCCGTTCTCTCAAACCGTCCTGCTGGGACCATCCAACTTCAATGCCGACATCTCGCTGTACAAGGTATTCTCGTTCAGCGAGAGCGTCAAGCTGAGAATCAATGTGGACGCATTCAACGCGTTCAACATTCAGGGGCGCGTGAACCCGAATACGACAGACGGGACAGAATCCCTGCAGACGTCTTACTGGACGCCGCGACAGATTCAGTTCACGGCTCGATTCACGTTCTAATTGCTGGAGTGTTTACAGGGCCGGGGACGCGGACACAGGTTCGCTATTCCGGCCCGATGAATCGCTTATAGAGACCGCTGTTGTAAGTGCTCCACGGGGTAAAGCCACCTTGTTCCTGAAATAGCTGATAGGCGAAGTCGATATTCGCCTTGCAATCGAGAAGATCGCGAAGGTTTAAACCGGGCCGCTTAAGATGGACCGTGTTGATCTGAAAATAGCCCCAGTCGAGCGTGCCGTCCGAGTTGTAGTGGTAGATCTCGCATTTTCCTTGTGGATTCTCGGCGCGTTGAATCGCCAGCGCGACGCGGCAATCGTTACCGAACTTCTGGCAGGCGTACTCTTGCCAGGCGGACAACCGATGGCCATGCTGGTCCGCCTGCGCGCGCTCGGCTCCGTCCGATCTGATTCGCTCTGCGATCACCACCGGCCAGCGCAACTGAATCACGACTGGACTTTGAAGGCTGACAGTGTACTGGCTGTGAAACCACCAGAGTACGCCGGTCGCAATCACCAGCCCTATCGCAATGAGGAGCGGGTTGGGGCGGCGCCGCGAAGTAGTGCTTCGTCCAACGGATGGACGCCGTCGCCGTTTCGGTGCGGAACGGCTTCGCGCGGGGTTATTGGCAACGCTCAACGCCTTAGTGTAGCGACTGGTGAACGGTAGAGGCAGCGCGCGCCGTGAGGAAAAGTGGCGATTTCGGATAATGGCAGAGCATGCCTCCGGATACGGTTGGATTAGATTTTGGAACAACGAACAGTTCGATTGCACGCTGTACAGATGACGGGACGGTTGAGCTTGCGCGATTTCCATTGTTGAGTGAGATGACCGAATCCTATCGGTCCCTGCTCTATTTGGAACACGTTCGGGAACATGGAAGAAGCAAGCTGTCATCGTGGACTGGACCGGCGGGAATCGAGCAGTACCTTTCAAGGGAAGTTGCGGGGAGGCTGATCCAATCGCTCAAGTCTTTTCTCTCCAGCCGCACACTCCAAAGTACCGAGATCTTCGGCCGGCGCGTGACGATTGAAGATCTTCTGGCGCGGATTCTTCGCGATTTGAGAGAACTAGCCGAGCGGCAATTCGGAACACCAATCACGTCGGCTTTGGCCGGGCGACCCGTACGTTTCGTCGGCGCCGAAACCGATGAAGATGACGCATACGCGGAAAGCAGGCTTCGGAACGCGTTTCAACTGGCGGGATTTAAAACGGTCGAATTCGAACTTGAGCCGGTGGCCGCGGCGCACTATTATGAGTCCACGCTGGAACGCGATGAACTGATCCTGATCGGCGATTTCGGCGGTGGTACCAGCGACTTTTCGTTGATTCAGGTTGGTCCCACAATTCGCCGCCGGGGACGCACCAAGGAGGATTTGCTTGGTAACGCGGGAATCGGTATCGCGGGTGACGCGTTCGATGCGAAGATTGTCCGGCATCTTGTTTCTCCCCTTCTTGGCGCAGGAACAAAGATACGATCGCTGAATAAGATTCTGCCTGTTCCCACCTGGGTATACGCAAAGTTGGAACGATGGCATCACCTGTCGTTTCTAAAAGCCGGCGACACAATGCGAATGCTGGGGAGCGTCAAGGCGCAGGCTTTGGAGCCCGAAAAGATCGAAGCTCTGATTCATCTGGTGCGGGAGGACCTGGGGTACCGCTTGCACCAGTCGGTACAGAGGACGAAATGCGAGTTGTCGAATGCCACCTCCGCCCGATTTCAGCTTTCGGATGGATCGATCGACATTGACGCCGTTGCCGAACGGTCCAGCTTTGAAGAGTGGATCGCCGAGGAAGTGGCCGCGATTGAGAATTGCGTGGATTCACTTTTTCGCGAAGCGGATGTTCCAACCGGCGCGGTGAATCGGGTCTTTCTGACCGGTGGTTCGTCCTTCGTCCCCGCGGTTCGGCAGATTTTCGAACGCCGCTTTGGAACCGACCGAATCCGGGCGGGCAGCGAGTTCACCTCAGTGGCGCAGGGTTTGGCTCTGGCCGCACGAGAACGGACAGCTGGAGATAAATAAGGTCGTGAATCGCCGGCGAAACGCATTGTGCAAATCGCCGGACACTTAGCGTATCCTAGTGT
>DATAUH010000324.1:0-8864 GCA_036268375.1 Bryobacteraceae bacterium
TGAAAAACTAGGCCCAATAAGTCGGAGTTGATAAATGAGTTTCCATTTTGCGCCTGTGGAGTTCCAACTCCACCAGCGCCGGCGGTAGTCGCGATGAAAGTGCTGATGCCTGAAGTGGTAACATCGGGTGCCACTGCCAACCAATAGGTGCCGGGAGTAAGGCTCACATTCAATCCATTTACGCCGATCTGATAAATTGGATTACCGAGTATAGAGACTCCGGAGCTGCCCACGTTCGCCGCGCCGGTACCCGAAGCCACTAAAGTGCCGCCATTTCCGTCACTCACACCGCTCCGAATTTCCCAGAAAGCTGTCCCGATTTCGGCGAGATTCATGACGCTGCCAAGTGCATCATTCGAAAAGACACCTGTGACGGTTGCACCACCCGCTCCTACGACAAAATCGTCATAAACGAGCGAATTTCCAGAACCGCCTAAGAGCCCGATCCCGTTTAGTAGATCCCCCTGCAGGTCGGGATTGCCGTTATTCCAGTAAATGCTTCCAAATGCAGGCGACGCAAAAAGTAGCGCCGCTAAAAGAGTAGTTTTCATTGCCATGTATCGACTCCCTCGATAGATTGCCTACTCAGTCTAGCTTTTTGAGATCCTCAGATCTAGATCTCTGGGCCTTGCGCTGGCTTTTGTCGGATCTAAAAAGTACTGCACGTAGTAAATAAAGACACAATCAGTACCAAAACAACCCGAGATTCAAACATTTGTAACGGCCCAAGGACCCGAAGTCTCTCCAAGTCCCACAATTCACTACAAATGTACTAGACATCGACCGAGCAGCATCCGTTCTTAGCCAAAGCCCACGCCGCGCTTTTCCTTCCCCAACGCCGCCGCAATTATTCCCATAGCAAAAAATAGCGCAGCCATCACCGACATCGCTGTCGCGTAGCTCGTATGGCTCGCCACCGCCGCCTCCACATAGTTCACCGGACTTGCCAGCAACACGCCCATCTGATATCCAAAGCCTGGCAAAAACCCGCGTATGGAGTCCGGCGAAAGCTCCGTCAGATGCGCCGGCACCACTCCCCACGCCCCCTGCACCATAAACTGAATCAAGAAAGCGCCCGACACCACCAACGCCATCGGCTTCGAATAGGCCCACAACGGGATCGCCGCAATCGCAAACGCCAATGCCACAATTATCGAACGCCTGCGCCCGTAGCGATCCGACATCAACCCGAAAAACGTCCCGCCCAAAATCGCGCCCACCATCGAAATCCCCGTGGCGAACGACCGCTCGGACACCGTAAAGCCGCGCTGCCGCAGCAGGAAAGTCGGGTACATGTCCTGCGTTCCATGCGACGCCAGGTTCATCGCCATCATGAAAATCATTAAATAAAAGAGCAGTTTCCACTGTGCAAAAATCGCGCCGCGCAGCTCCTTCCACGACGCCGGCTTGTGCCGCTCCCAAACCTCCGACTCCTTTACCCTCATGCGGACAAAAACTGCCAACAAAGCCGGGATGCCGCCGATAAGAAAAAGTGGACGCCAGCCGTATTTCGGAAAGATAAAGTTATAAGCGACCGAGGCCAGCAGGAAACCCATGGCATAACCCTGCTGCAGGAAACCACTCAGAAGTCCGCGCCATTTCGGCGGCGCTTTTTCCAGAGCCAGGGACGCGCCAACTCCCCACTCGCCTCCCATGCCCACGCCGAAAAGTGCGCGAAGTATAAGAAAGGTGGTGAAATCAGGAGCCAGACCGGAAAGCACCTCTAGGATCGAGTAAAAAACCAGATCGATCATCAACGGCAGGCGCCGGCCATATCTGTCGGCCAGCAAACCAAAGAGGAAGGCGCCCACCGGCCGAAACCCTAGCGTGACCCAGGTCGCAATCGCGATCTGTTCGTCCGATTTGTGGAATTCGCGCCCGATCGCGGTAAGACACATCACGACCAGAAAATAGTCGAACGCATCCAGCGTCCACCCCAGGTAGCCGGCCAGCAAAGCTGCCTTGTGGTCTGACGCGCCGGGTGCAGACAGCCTGCGGCCGGTCACCGGTCGCGATACCCGCTTCGCAGGGTCGGGGCAGAATGCATATGGGAAAGGTTAGCTCACCTCACCGCTTCGCCGCCCAGTGCAAACCGATTCCGCCCAAAATATAGCTGCGTTGCCGGACATCTCTGTAACCCGTACTATGCAGCAGCTCCGAAAACTCACCGATGGAGAGGAAGGCGCGCAAAGAATCGGGGATATACGTATAAACCCGAGGTCGGCCATGCAGTAAAAGGCCCCAGAAGGTACCCTGTGCATAGAGATATGCCAGATAAGCGTGTCGGAGTAAGGTGTTTGCGGGTAGGAAGAAGTCGAGGCTGATCAGCAGGCCACCGGGTCTGGTGACGCGCCGGATCTCCTCCACCGCAATTTGAAGATGCGGAAAATTTCGCAGCCCGTAGCCCACAAAAACCGCGTCAAAAGCGCCGTCACAGAACGGGAGCCGGCCCGCGTCGGCGCAAACCTCGTCCTTCAGGCCCCGGGTTCGCGCAAGTTGAAGCATTCGCTCGGTAAGATCGGTCGGAACCGGCCGGGAAGCCGGATACCGGCTGCGGATCAGCAGAGAGAAATCGCCGGTCCCACAGGCCAGGTCCAGAATCCGCGCATCGGGTGGAAGTTGAATCTTTTCAATGGCGCTGCGCTTCCAGCGGCCGTCCATCCCATAGGAAAAAACGCGCGTGATGAAGTCGTAGCGCGGCGCGATCTTGTGAAACATGGCGCGCATCAGCCAGGAACTTTGTCTTTCTGCCGGGGTATTCACTTGCAGCGGATTGTATCAAGGCCCGGTTTGAAAAAAGCCTAAAGAAAATTAGATAGGCGCCGATGTATGTGTAGCTGGAATAGAGGTGAGTATGAAAGTAACCAGTCACGATTTATCAAGCCTCGGCGCCACTGGCGCGTCGGGGACACAGGAAACGCAGAAACGAAGCACGAGTGGCGCGTACGGTAGCGGCGGCGCCAACGGAAGCGATCACGTGTCGTTTTCGTCCACCCTCGGCAGCCTTGGCCGCGCGATGAACACGGAAAGCTCCAACCGCGAGTCCCGTGTGCAGTCGCTCGCTGCGCAATTTCAATCAGGCAGTCTGTCTTTCAGTTCCGCCGACATTAGCAGCGGAATGATTTCTGAGGCGCTGGGCTAATGAACCCGGCGGAGCTCGCGGCCGAACTGGACCGCGTTTGCCGGCTGCTGGAGTTAGCCACGCCGCCGGCTATGGAAGAGAGCACGGCCGTTCTTCAAACCGTCGTGTGCGAGCTTTCCGCCGCGAATCTCTCCATCCAACCCGCTGAAGCTCTGAAGCTGCGGACCGGCGTGCGTAAAGCGCGGCTGCTGCTCGAATCCGCCGCGAGATTTCATCGCCGTTGGCAGGAAATCGTCTGCGGAACCGGCGGTGGCTATACCGCCGAACGTTCGCTCGAGCAACTGTCGGGCTCTGGAAGAATCCGGCTCTCCTGTTGAGAAAGGCGTAGTCCATGTCGAACCTGTTAGCTTCACTGAACGTCACCGCCGGCGCCTTAAACGCCTTCGACATGGCGCTCCAAACCACGCAGAACAACGTGGCTAATGCGCAGACCCCCGGCTATGCCAAGCAGACGCAGACCATTGATTCAGTCTCTTTCAACCTGCAGCAGGGCAGCATCGGCGGCGTCAGCGCCGGAGCCAGCCTCAGCTCACGCAATGAATTCGCGGAACAAAACGTTCACAACCAGAACACGGAACTGGGCTCAGCCTCGCAAAGCGTCAACAGCCTGACGCAACTCCAGAATCTCTTTCCCGTCGCCGATGATGGTAGCGGTATCGCAAGCGCGATGAACGGTCTCTTTTCCGCGTTCTCCAGCTGGGCCGAATCGCCCAACAATAGCAGCACCCAGCAGGTTGTTCTGAACAACGCCACCACGGTCGCCAACGCGTTCAATTCCACAGCCCAAGGGATCTACCAATTCGTTACCAGCACCAATAGCCAGATCTCGCAAACCGTTAACGACATCAACAACTTAACCGGACAACTGGCGGCGGACAACTACCAGATCCAGCACGGCGGCGGCAACGACGCCGGCCTCGACGCGAACCTCCACAATACGCTCGATCAGCTCTCTCAATACGTCAACTTCTCCACCATGCAGCAATCCGACGGCACGTATACCGTCCTGGTGGATGGACAGACGCCGCTGGTCATCGGCTCGAATCAATACAGCCTCAGCGCCTCGATGCAGCAACCCACCAACCCGACGCCCACCAATCCCAACGCGCCTCCGCTCGCCACGATCACTTCATCGTCCGGCGCGGATATCACTTCGCAGGTGAATAGTGGACAGCTTGGATCGCTGCTCACCACCCGTAATACGGTTATTCCCAGCTATATCGGTGACGCCTACCAGAGCGGCAGCCTGAATACCATGGCGCAACAGTTCGCCGACCGCGTGAACAATCTGCTTACCAGCGGCAACGTGAGCGATGGCCCGCCCGCTCAGACAGGAACGCCCCTTTTCACGTACGACGCGACCAATGCCACCAATGCGGCGGCTTCGCTCTCCGTCAATCCGTCCATCACCGGCGCTCAGTTGGCTGCGATTCAGCCCGGACCGCCAGAGGTAGCCAATGGAACTGCGCTCGCCCTGGCAGGATTGGCCAATCCCCAACAGGCATCGGACGAAATCAACGGGCAGAGCTACACCCAATACTACGCCAACATCGCGTCTAGCATCGGCTCGTCGCTGACCCAGGCCACCGATACGCAATCGGCGCAGCAGACCGCCGTTGCACAGGCCCAAAATCTACGCCAACAGGCTTCCGGCGTCGATCTGAACGAGGAAGCAGCTACGCTGGTGCAGTTCCAGAATGCTTATCAAGCCAATTCGCGTTTCATTACGGTTATCGACAACATTACAAGCGACCTGATCAACATGATCAACACCGCCAACTAAATGGGGATTTTATGATTTCTAGTCTCAACGCCAACACACAATCTTTTTTGGCCGGGCTGAGCAACATCCAGCAGCGCATCGCTCAGGCCAACCAGCAGGTCACGTCAGGTTTGAAGATCTCTCAAGCATCGGACTCGCCGGATCAGATCGGCGAACTCCTGCAACTGCGCGCCAACGCCGCTCAGAATACGCAGATGCAAAGCAATCTCAACCTGGAACTGACAAACGCGCAGGTCGCCGACGGCGCGTTGGGCTCCTCCATTCAGCTGCTCGACAGCGCTACACAGATCGCCTCCGAAGGCGCTAACTCCACCCAAACCGCGGACACGCGCGCGACCCTGGCGCAGCAGATACAAGCCTTAATGACCCAGATGGTCAGCATCAGCGGGACGCAGGTCCAAGGGTCCTACATCTTTGGCGGAGACACCACGCAAACGGCTCCATATCAGCTCGACCTCACCGCCGCCAAAGGCGTGGATCAGCTCTCCACCACCCCCGCAACGCGCCTCATACAGAATCCAGAGGGCGGAACCTTTCAACCCGCGCTGACCGCGCAACAGATCTTTGACGACCAGAATCCCGACGGCACGCCCACCAGCTCCAACGTCTTCAACGCCCTGAACAGCCTGCGCACCGCGCTGCTAAACAACGACTCTGCAGGCATCTCAACCGCGCAAAACCTCATCAAACAGTCGTCCATTCACTTGAACGATTCCGAAGCCTTCTATGGCAACGTTGAAAACCAGATCCAGAGCGCCAGCACATACTCCGCCACCTACGCGACGCAGCTGAAAGGTCAGATTTCCAATATTCAAGACGCCGACGTAGTCTCCGCGGCCGAAACCCTCACCCAGGCGAATACGCAATTGCAAGCGGCCATGGAGTCACAAGCCAAAATGCCGACTACCAGCCTCTTTAACTACCTCGGCTAAGAAAGCGGGGACGCGGGTGAAGAACGCCTTCGCTCCGCGCTTAGATACCGATCGCGGATAGCAGACCCGCACTCAGCGGATAACCGCTTCACGTAGTCGCGCCAGTTGCCGCCGCGCGATCTCCGCCCACTGACCGGAGTGGTCCAGCTTTAAGTACGTCTTCCAGTGATGCACTGCTTTCAACGCATCACCCGTCCGTTCGCACAGCAACGCAATGTTGAAATGCGCATCGGCGTAACCCGGATTCAGTTGCAGCGCCCGCCGGTAGTGAGCGAAGGCCTCCCCGACCCGGTTCTGCTCATCGTACAGGTTGCCCAGGTTGAATTGCGCCAGCGGATAATCGGGATCGGCCTTTACGGCATCGCGATAGTAGTTCTCTGCGTCTGCCAGCTTGCGTTGGCGGTAACAGATAGTCCCGAGGTTCACCAGCGCGCCGGCCGCGCTCGGATTGAGTTCCAGCGCTTTTCGATACGCTTCAACCGCAGCTTCCACGGGCGCTCCGGCCTCTTCAAGATCGAGGCCCTTTTGGAACCAGGACTCCGATTCCCGCAGGTGATTCACCGGACGCTTCTTTTCCGGCAGACTCCTGACGTTCGCAAGTTCGCCATCGAAGTCGATCAGAATCTGTCCGCTCTCCGCCTCCATCTTTTCGCCGGGCAGATGTACGGTGATGCGCCTCCCGTCGGAGACCATGCGCAACTCCGACAAAGGCTGCTTCACCCAATCGAGTTTGCGGCGCAACGCGGCCACCGCCAGCCCAATCCGCTTGGTCGTGACGCGCTTCTCGCGCAGCTTCACCAGAGTCCGAATCGCAACCAGTTCCGAAAAGGAGTAAGCGTCCGACGCGGAAATGAACTCCAGCCGTTCCCAACTCCGCAGTTGCCGCTCCGTGACGCCGAATTTGCGGCGGACATCCGCGCGAGTGTACTGCTCCTTCGGTGCCACGGCCCTATTTTAACGAAACCGCTGGAGGGAAAGCATAAAATACCGCTTCGCCCGCTCAACCACCTTCCCAGCCACCAGGGTCGTCGCGTCACATTCCCGCGCCTTCCTCCCCGCCGTATTAGCATAGTGTGAAAGACGGATACCCAAGGAGAGGCCCATGCTGCACAAAAGCCTGCTTTGTTTCTTCACCGCTTGCGCTTTGCTGACCGCACAGTCCACGCCCCCCGCGCAACAGTCTCAACGCGCACGCGGAGGTCGCACCGCCGGGGCCGCTTCCACGCAGGACGCCAACGACCAGGAGAATGGCAACGCGAACGGCGGACGCGGCCAGACGATGAAGCAGTTGGCGCGCGGCACTCTTTACGCCGCCGCCTCCATGACTCCGCAAGCCACCCTCGCGGCCGAGCATATGCTCGAACAGGGCGGCAACGCGTTCGACGCCATCGTCGCCGGCCAGGCCGTCCTCGGCCTCACGCAACCCAGCCTGAACGGCATGGGCAGCGACGCCACACTCCTCATCTGGGATGCCAAGGCGCAAAAGGTCTGGTCCCTCAACGCCGAAGGGACCGCTCCCAAACTCGCTACCATCGAGTGGTACAAGACGCATCAAGGCGGCAAGATCCCGGTCAACGATACTCTGCTCTCCGGCACCGTCCCCGGCGTAATGGACGCCTGGTACATCATGCTCTCAAAATGGGGTACCAAGCGTTTCGCCGACGTCCTCGCCCCCGCTATTGAGATGGCCGAACGCGGCGTCGCCATCGGCGGCCGCGGCATGAACGCAGCCGCGATTCAGAAATACCCCACCAGCGCCAAGCTCTTCGCTCCCCCCTCCGGCGACCGCTGGACGGACGGAGAAGTCTGGAAGAACCCCGACCTCGCGCACACCTGGCGCCGCCTCGTCGAAGCCGAAAAACAGGCGTCCGGCAAGGGCCGTCTCGCCGGCCTCAAAGCCGCTCGCGACCTCTTCTATAAAGGCGACATCGCCCGCGAAATGGCCAAGTTCTCCGAAGAAAACGGCGGCCTCTTCCGCTACGAAGATTTCGCCAGCTACACCGCTAAGCTCGAGGAGCCCGTTTCCACCACCTACCGCGGCTACACCGTCTACAAAAATCCCTCCGCCAGCCAGGGACCCGCCGAGCTATTCGCGCTCAACATCCTCGAAGGCTACGACCTTCACAAGATGGGCCAGAACTCCGCCGACTACATCCACACCACCGCCGAAGCCATCAAGCTCGCCATGGCCGATCGCGATCGCTACCTCGGCGACATGGACTTCATCACCATCCCCTTCAGCGGCCTGCTTTCAAAGGACTACGCCACCGCCCGCCGCGCCCTCATCGACCCGAACCACGCCTCGCTCGAATTCCGCCCCGGCGATGTCTCGCCTTACGTAACGCCCAACACCAAAGTCCCCACCTATCCCACCGACGTCGACATGCACGGCAACGCCAGCCACGATGGCGATACCAGCTACATCTCCGTCGTCGACCGCGATCGTAACCTCATCTCCTTCACGCCCAGCCTCCACAGCGCCTTCGGCACGAAAGTGGTGATCGGCAACCTCGGCTTCATCTTCAATTGCCGCGGCGATTACTACTCGCTCGTCGAAGGCCACGCCAACGCGCTCGCCCCCGGCAAACGCCCGCGCAGCACGCTGCAAGGCACGCTCGTGATGAAGGACGGCAAGCCCTACTTCGTCACCGGCAGCCCCGGCGCCGACGATCAAATCATGCGCACCATTCAGACCCTGCTCAACATGATCGATTTCGGCATGAACATGCAGCAAGCGATCGAAGCCCCGCGTTGGTCGACGCGCAGTTTCCCGGCTTCGCCCTTCCCGCACACCATGTATCCGGGAGACCTGCTCCTTGAATCCCGCATTCCCGAGTCCGTAAAAGCCGATCTCGAAAAGCGTGGCCACAAAGTCACCATGCGCGGCCCGTGGTCGATGAACGATAGCGCCGGCATCGTCATCGATTGGAAAAACGGCGCCGTCAGCGCCGCCGCCGACCCACGCACCACCGCTTCCGGCCTCGCCTGGTAGCTCCTCACGCGGTGG
>DATAUH010000325.1:0-4184 GCA_036268375.1 Bryobacteraceae bacterium
CCGACCGTAAGTTGCTTGCCACTCTCGACGACCGCCTGATGAATTTCGCGGCATTCCTCTTCGGTCAATGCCATCGGCTTTTCGACAAAGACGTGCTTGCCGCCGCGCAGGGCGGCGATCGCTTGTTGGGCGTGCTCCTGATTCTTGCTGGTGATTACGACGATGTCGGTGGCGGGATCGCGCACCAGTTCGTCGTAATCGGAGACAGCGTTGGCGGCGCCGAAACGGTTGGCGTAACTCTTGGCGCGTACCCCACTGGCCGAGTAGATCGTGCTCAGTCTCAGGCCGGGTATGCGCTTCAGATTCGGTAAATGCTGCCATCGTGCGAGACCGCCGGCGCCTGCGAGCGCTACGCCGAGTTCGTTGTTTCCGGTAGGCGCCGATGGAGCTGCGGCAGATGCCGCCGGCGACGGTATGCTGCGTTTCGGATGGAAATCTTGGGGTTCGACGTAATCGTACTCCAACAATACGGCCAGCGTGCTGGTGTCGGGCTCCAGAATTTTCGAGTAGGCCGCCGGCGCATCGTCCAGCTTGAAGCGGTCGGTGATGAGCGGATCGAGCTGCACGTCGTTGCGCGCCGCCAGCCGCATGAACTCTTCCATGTTGCGGTTTTCGGTCCATCGAACGTAGGGCAGGGGATAGTCCTGGCCGCGCTTTTCGTAGAGCGGATCGTAGCTGCCCGGACCGTACGCGCGCGCCATGAAGAGTTGAATCTCTTTCATGTACATCGCGTCCCAGGGGAACTCCATCGCCACCGCGCCGACGATGATGATGCGACCGCGATCGCGGCAAATCTCCACCGATTGCAATGCCGGTGCGGTGGACTTCGAAGCGGCTGCCACGATTACGACGTCGGCGCCACGTCCATTGGTCACGCCCATGACGGCATCGCGCGCGGAGGCGCCGCCAGGGATCGCATTTTGAGCGCCGAGCGTGCGCGCCACATCCAGCCGATTCGCCTTCAGGTCGATACCTGTGACTACCGCGCCCTGCAGGCGCGCCAACTGCGCAACCAGTTGACCGACCAAGCCCAGGCCGATGACGGCGACGTGGTCGCCCAGTCCGATCTGCGCTGTACGGACGGCATTCATCGCAATAGCGCCGAGAGTAGCGAACGCGGCATGTTCGAACTTGATGCCCTCGGGCGCGCGCGCCGTCAGGTTGCGCCCCGTGACGATCGTCTCGCCGTGACCAGTGCCTTCGCCGCCGTAAGCCACGCGGTCGCCGATCTTGAGGTCAGTCACCGTGGGGTGCTTGCCGACAACGTAGCCGGCCCCCGAGTAGCCCAGTACGGCATACTCGCTGAACTTGGCGCGTACCTCTCGGAAAGTCGCGAGCGGACCCATCGTCTTCGCGACGTTCAAGATGGTTTGCAGGTGAGAAGGTTTCTCCGCGACCTCTTTGATCAGACTGTCGGTGTGGATACTAGCGGTTTCAGTACCACTAGAGATCAGCGAAAAAACCGGGCGGATCAGAACGTGGTGCGCAGATGCCACCGGGTCCGGCACTTCATCCACAATGATATCTTTGAGGCCCTTCCGAATAACTTGTTTCATGGGAGATTTAGGCTTGCTAAGCCCTTACCAGTGTAATATAGCGGAACCCGGCGACCGGATATCGATAGTTAGGAGCGGGTACCGGCTACCATTCGCCCGGGGTGATGACGATGATGACGGAGCTACCGCGGAAGACGAGATTAGCGGGGGATTTGTGGGCGGCGTCTGCGGCGCCGTCGGACGCCTTGCGCTCCACGCGCCCATAGACGACCGCCCAGCGATCATAGTCCGACGTGCCAAAACGAAAGTTCACCAGCGTACTGCGCTTCTGCACGACCATGAACTTCTTTTTCAGGGCGGCGCTGTCGAGATTCAGATGCTCCGGCGGCTTTGGGGCCTCCTTGGGATCCTCTACCATCGTCAATTCGGGCGTTGGTCCGGGCGCGTCGCAGGTCTGTTCCGCCATCCAACGTCCGGTGGCGCGGAACGAATAGCGCCCGATCACGGCTAGCACCTTTCCATCGAGCGCCGGCAGGTCTGCGACAACCTCGCAAACCGTCAGCGGCACCACCGTTTCGTCGGCGCACTGACCCGATGCGCACGCCAACAGAGCTACCGCACACGCACGCAGGATGGGCCCAGTCCTGAAGTAAACCTGAAGCACAGTTGTGACTAATAGACTATCGCATTGGCGCGCGCGTTACACTGTATTCGCATGATTTGGGAGCCTTCCCAGGAGTTCATCGAGACCACAAACGTCTGGCGTTTCATGCAGCGGCTGGACTTCCGCCACCGCGAAGCCTTCTTGCGCTTTTCGTGCGACAACCCCCAGCGTTTTTGGAGCGAACTGATGCGCGAAATGCGCGTCGAGTGGTTTGAGCCCTACACGCAGGTGCTGGATGCTTCCCGCGGACCCGAGTGGGCGCAGTGGTTCGTAAATGGCAAGCTGAACATCGCGCACAACTGCCTGAACCGATGGGCCGCGACTGACCGCATCGCCTGTATTTGGGAGGGAGAAAGCGGCGACACGCGCACGGTGACGTTTGCGGAGTTGCAGGCCGAGACAAATCGCGTCGCCAATGCGCTGAGCGCAGCCGGAATTGAGCCCGGCGACCGGGTTGCGCTCGCGATGCCGATGGTCCCGGAGATTCTGTCCATCCTCTATGCGTGCTTTCAGATCGGCGCAACCGTCGTCCCGATCTTTGCCGGCTTTGGGTCGGGCGCGATCGCCACACGGCTGGAGGATTCGGGCGCGCGCGTGCTTTTCACGGCGGATCGTCTGGAGCGGCGCGGAAAATCGCTGCCTTTGCTCGAAAAATGCCTGGAGCGGCTGCCGGCGAATGTGGAACAAGTGGTGGTTCTACGCTATCGCGGTAGCGATATTGGCGCGCACACGGCGTGGGACGATTTTCTGGCGGACCAGCCCACGGAAGCGCCCACGGCCTCGCTCGATTCGGAAGCCCGCGCGTTTCTTCTCTACACCTCCGGCACCACGGGCAAGCCGAAGGGCACGGTGCATACGCACGCTGGTGTCCTGGCGCAAACCGGAAAAGAGATTTGGCTGGCGTTCGACCATAAGGACAGCGACCGCTTCTTCTGGCTTTCCGATATCGGCTGGATGATGGGGCCATGGAGCATCCTGGGGAATCACCTGTTCGGCGGCACGATTCTGCTCTACGATGGCGCGCCCGATTTTCCGCAGCCGACGCGCCTGTGGGAGGTCATCGAGCGCCACGGCGTGACGACGTTCGGCGTATCGCCCACAGCCATTCGCGCGCTTTCAAAGTTTGGGAGTGAATTGCCGCCTATGGAGTCCCTGCGCCTACTGGGGTCGACGGGTGAGCCTTGGGACGATGCGTCGTGGCTTTGGTTTTTCGAACGCGTGGGACGCCGCCGCTGCCCGGTGATCAATATTTCCGGCGGCACCGAAATCATTGGCTGTTTCCTGCTGCCGCTGCCGATTCAACCGTTGAAACCGTGCACGCTGGGCGGCCCTTCGCCCGGCATGGCGACGGAGGTGGTGGACGAAACGGGCGCGCCGGTTCGCGGTCGCACGGGATATCTGGTTTGCACCAAACCCGCGCCCTCTATGACGCGCGGCATTTGGAATGATCCGGCGCGGTACCTCGAAACTTACTGGTCGCGCTTTCCGGGCATGTGGTACCACGGCGACTGGGCGAGCGTGGACGAAGACGGCTACTGGTTTCTGCACGGGCGCGCCGATGAATCGATGAATGTGGCGGGACGCAAAGTGGGACCAGCCGAAGTGGAGGACGCGATCCTGCAGCACGAAGGCGTGGCCGAAGCGGCTGTGATTGGCGTGCCCGACGAGATCAAAGGCGAAGCTATCATCGGTTACGCGACGGCCAAGCCGGGCGTCACGCTGAATGCGACGGCAATTTGTGCAACGGTGGCCAAGGTGCTTGGCCAGGTATTCAAGCCGCGTGAAGTTTTGGTCGTCGACGAGCTGCCCAAAACGCAAAGCGGCAAGATTGTGCGCCGTCTGCTGCGGCAGAAATATCTCGGCGAACCGCTGGGCGATCTTTCGACGGTTGCGAATCCCGGGAGCATTACCGGCCAATGATGTTCGCGCGCACCATCACGCGCCTGCGGCAACTGATCGCCAGCCAGATTCGTTACAAGATCACGCGGGGCGGCATGCTGTTTACGGCTGGAATCCTGATCGTT
>DATAUH010000326.1:0-8173 GCA_036268375.1 Bryobacteraceae bacterium
TGCGCCGTGCCTGCCGGGCGGAGTCGCCTTTAGGTCCGTCTTTGGTCTTGTTATGAGCTTGACTTGTGACACGGCAGACGGGAGTCAGACGTTTAATACGCCTTCCTCCGACGGATTTCGGACTCCTGATGGTAGATCGATCGTTGTCAATCCCACGCAACAGACTCCGGAGGAGTACCACATGGAAACCCTCTCGAACTGGATTACCTCTCCCGAGTCCGGCGATAACCGAATCGCGCTTTCCTCATCGAAAGGCGGGCTCGGAGACGAAACCGCGGATCTGATTAGTAAGTTAATCGGCGTGAACGCACTGAACGAAAAAGAGACGCAAAATGTGCTCGCCGCTATCCGTTATGCATTCGAAAAGCCCGAAACTATTTCGCCTGACGCAAGGCAGCCACCCAGAACCCTACTATTCCTGCAGCATCTGAGGGAAGTCACTGGTCAAGAAAGTTTAAGACGACAGATCGCCGAGACAATCGCATATCTTCAATCTCGCTGAGCCGGGCTACATACCCCGCGCGCACTGCACCCGCGCCGCCCGCCACTCACCCGGCGTCGCGCCCTCCCACTGCTGGAACGCCCGAAAGAACGAGTTAGAATCCTCAAATCCCAGCAAATAAGCCGTCTCGTTCAGTTCCAGTTCCGATTGCAGCAGATAATGCCGCGCCAGTTCGCGCCGCGCCTCCTCCACCAGATTTTGGAAGGTCGCCTTCTCCGCCAGTAGCCGCCGCTGCAGCGTGCGCGTGCTCACTCGCAACTCCGCCGCGACATTCTCTAACCGCGGCCGCTGCCCTGCAATGAGCCGTTTCAAAATTCCCTTCACCTGGTCGCGCAGACTTCGCCCCGCCAATTGCTCGGTCAGTTCCGCCTCCAGTTGCGGCGCCACCATCGCAAGCAGGTCCGCGTTGTGTGTCAGAAACGGCCGCGCCACATCCTCGGCGCGAAACACCAGCAGGTTCTCTCGCGCATCAAATACAACCGGGCAGCCGAAATGTTCTTCGTACATCGCGCGGTTCGCTTCCGGCCGCTGAAACTCTATGCGCTTAGGTCGCAGCGTCTGGCCCGTGCCGCGCCGTCCGATCGCCACTGCCCACGCGAAGCACACGTCCACCAGTGGCGCCGGTTCCGGGCGGTCCGCCAGTAGCCACGCAAACCGCACCGAACACTCGCCGTTGCGTTCCGCGATGCGTATCTCCTCCGGACAAGTTAGCTGCTTATACCGCGCCATCTTATCCAACGCTTCTCGAAACGTGCGCGTATACAACGCCGCAATCGCCACCGGATCATAGCGCTCGATCCGTTCTTCGCTTCCGAGTTTCAAGCCGATCGCCGCGTCATCGCTCAGCGCATAAATTGCGCCGATGAATGCGAAGAATTCGTCGGTTGTCAGCAGAATCCGGCTCTGGTCCGCCAGACCCGCCGGCAATCCCGCATGCCGCAGCACGGCGGCCAAAGAGATCCCCAGATCCTCCACCCGCCGCGCCATCATGCTCGAAACCCGGAAGCGGTTCATCATAGCCGTCGCCGCTCCACTTACTTCAGCGTCGCCATATCGATCACGAAGCGGTACTTCACGTCGCTCTTCAGCAGCCGTTCGTACGCTTCGTTCACCTTCTGAACCGGGATCAGTTCGATGTCCGAAGTAATGCCGTGCTCTCCGCAGAAATCCAGCATCTCCTGCGTTTCGCGAATACCGCCAATTGCTGAGCCCGCCAGCCGCCGCCGTCCCATGATCAGGGCAAACGCCGCAACCGCCGCAGGCTTGGCAGGCGCGCCCACCAGCGTCAGCGTGCCGTCCAGCTTCAGCAGTTGCAGGTAAGCGTTCAAGTCGTGATCCGCCGAAACCGCATCCAGAATAAAGTCGAAGCTGCCCGCCTGCTTCTTCATCTCCTCGGGATTCGTCGAGACCACCACCTCTTCCGCGCCCAGTCGCTTGGCGTCCGCGGCTTTATTCGGCGACGTCGTGAACAGCACCGGGTGCGCGCCAAATGCCTTGGCGAACTTGAGTCCCATGTGGCCGAGTCCTCCCAGCCCCACGATTCCCACCTTCTGTCCCTTCTCCACATTCCAATGCCGCAGCGGCGAATAAGTCGTAATACCCGCGCACAGCAGCGGCGCCGCGCCTGCCGGATCCAAGCCATTCGGCACCTTCAACACAAAGCTCTGGTCAACCACAACGCTATCCGAGTAACCCCCGTAAGTTACTCCGCCCAAGTGCTTATCCGGGAAGTTGTAGGTCAGAATCAGCGAGTTAGTGCAATATTGCTCCTCGCCCGCCAGGCAGTTCGGGCAGGTGTGGCAGGAGTCGACCATGCACCCCACCGCGGCAATATCGCCTTCCTTGAACTTCTTTACTTCGCTGCCCACTTTCACCACGCGGCCGACAATTTCATGTCCGGGCACGCACGGGTAAACCGTCGGCATGAATTCATTCCACTCGTCCCGCACCTGGTGCAGATCCGAATGGCAAACGCCGCAGTACAAGATCTCGATGTGTACGTCTTGCGCCAGCGGCGCGCGGCGCTGGAAAGAATATGGTCCCAATCCGGACTTGGCGCTCGATGCCGCAAAAGCTTTTGCGGGAAAAGTTTTAACGTTCGGGCTTTGTGGAGCCGGTGCGAGAGTTGCGTCGCTCATTTTTTCCTCCAATTGAACTGACAACTTCAGTTTAGTTGGAGAACCCTTCCGCTTCACTAGCCAAACGCGCCAAGCTACTTGCAAAACCCGCCACAGTTCGCCGGAGTCCCGTAAAGGTCAGTTCTCGGTCGCCTTCTCGGCGTGGTCCACGATCAGCACCTCCACGGGTCCCTTGCCCGCCTCCAATTTCAGTCCCAACTGCTCCCGCAGCGCACTGAAAAACGAAGGACCCGCGGGATCCGGCGCTGCAGCGCCCGTATCAGCGTTCGGTCTTCCCGAAAGATCGTCCGGCGCCCAATCCAGCGTGAAATCGAACGGGCCTTTGATGCCCGTCTGGTCGATCACCGGCCCTCCCACCTGTCCCGCCAGGAAGTTTTTCGCGAAAAATTCCATCGACGCGGCCTGGCACGTCACATGGTGGCCGTTCGTAAACAGGTCGGCCTTGTCTCCCTTCGGTGTCTGCAGATGTTTTGGCCCGCCGTTGTCCACTAACAGTCGAAAAATCGGCAGTTGACGCGTGTCCTTATGCATCGCCAGGTGAAAGCGCTCCGCCAGCAGCGCCTGCGTGCGCAGCCGTATCGTGTTCATCGCCGTATCCGCGCGCGCATCGCCGCCCGGTTCCGGTTTCGCCAGAATGTCGTAACGTTCGCCGTCCATCCATGACGGCCCCTGCAGTACTCGCTCTTGCGGAATGTCGTATGCAAACGCGATCAGCCCCTTAAGCGTGATGTTGACTGCATCCAGATTGCCGCCAACGAATCGCCGGAAGCCGCTATTCCGTGCGCCGGTGTGGTTCGGCTTAATCGATGCCACCGCAAACGGTTGCGGCGCGGTGGCCCCTCCGTGCGATTGCGCGTCGACTCGGTGTACAAACAGCGCACCCGTCACCACAGGTCCTGCAACGGCCGCGAACGCGGCTAACGCGAGCGCCACTCGCACGCGCCACGTCACATGAGCGGAAGCTCTATGTCGCATAATCGCTTCGATTCTTCGTTTCAACCCCGCGACGCCCACTCCCGCTGCGCAAGCCGGAGCCGCCGCAATCCCCAACCGGCACACCGCCAGAATCGATTGCGCGTAAGTTTCGCGATTTCCGAACGTGCGCAGCACCGCCTCATCGCAGGCGTTCTCGCGCTCCTGCATCAACTGCCGGCCCACCGCATGTACCGGCGGAAAGAACCAGAAGAGGCATTCGGGCAGCATGTGTACTGCGGCGATCAGGTTGTCGCGCCGCCTCGCGTGACATACTTCGTGCATCACGATGGCCGATAGCTGTTCGCGCGTCAGCAATTCTTGAATCCCCGGCGGCAAGAGAATCACTGGCCGCAAAATTCCGAATACGCACGGCTCCATCAGCGATTCCGATTGCAGAATTCGTATGCCGTCTAGCGTCAAGCCTATCTCGCACGCCGTAGCCGCTCGCACCTCCGCGCGCATGCGCCGCCAAGAGATCAGCCAGCACCACGCCATGGCCGCGAAGCCGCACATCCAGACTCCAAACAGTATGCCTGGCAGAACGCTGTGAGCCTCCGGCACGTTGGCTAGTAGCGGGGCCGGAGCCAACAACGCGAAGGGCTGCGCCACCTGGCTCGCCGCGAACGCAATCTTCGCTGCCGGAGCTGCAGTCATCGGCGTAGCGCTCAGCGCCGTACCAAGCTTGACCAGCCATGCCAGCGGAATCAGAAACTTCACCGACGCCGCGGCCCAAAGCCAATAGCGCAGTGATGCGCGTTCTTTGCGTAGCAGCAGCGACAGCGCCCAAACAGCGGCCACTAACAGGCTCGATTGCCACAAGTGATTCGCCAGTGGGCCCAGGTACATCGGCAGCGTCATTGCTTTTCTTTCTGCGCGAGTTGCTTCAGCGCCTCTTCCGCCTCTTTGACGTCGTCGAGCGTCAACTTGCCGCTCTCCACCAGCCGCGCCATCACCGGCTTTACGCGGCCGCCGAACAGACTCAATAATTCGTCCACCAGCCTGCTCTCCGCCGCGCGCCGCGTAATCGCCGCTTCAAAAATGTTCGCGTTCCCGATTCGCTTGGGAATGCGCACCGCCTTCTTGCCTTCCAGCCGGTACAGCGTGGTCTGAATCGTCGTGAACGCCGGCCGCGCCTTCCCCGGAAACGCCTCCTGAATTTCGCGCACGGAGCACGCTCCGCGCCCCCACAGGATCTCCATGATCTGCAACTCCAGCTTGGTCAGTTTGGGGTGGGGCATATTGAGTCAACCATGTGACCAATCCATTAGACTATACGAATAGTTGGATTGCAAATACATAGCGCAACCCTTGCGCGCAATGCCCTTAGGGTCAATAGGAAACCCTGCCGAGTCTTCTCAGTCCATTTGGGCCATACCCGCGTCGGCGACTTCCGTCCAACTGGATTACCTCCGGCTTGCCGGCCACTCGCGCAAACGCTCCGACCCTTTTCGCAAGTTTAGATCGGCCATAGCCTGTTCGTCCGATAGCGGGCAAGGCCGCCATTCGCATCCGCCGCGTGAGCGCCGCGAACCATCTTGCGGCGCGAAGGTTCGCCAATCTGAACTTGACTCCCGAATCTCGCCGGCGTAAGCTAAGAATTCTTGGTATGGGACGCAAGGCGCAAAAGAACGATTCGTTGCCCGGTTCGCTGGACATGTTAATTCTGGGGACGCTGTCGCTGCGCGACCTCCATGGATACGGCATCGTCCAGTTCATTCAGCAGTCATCCGACAACGAGCTTCTCGTCGAGGAGGGCTCGCTATACCCCGCCCTCCAGCGGCTGGAGCTGAACGGCTGGATCAAGGGTGTCTGGGGCGTGACGTCGAATAATCGCCGGGCGAGGATCTACAAGATCACTGCGGCTGGCAGCAAACAACTCGCGGTGGAAACCCGGAAGTACGCCAAACTCACGCTGGCGATCGCCCGTGTCATGGGAGCGGAGTGACGGACATGTGGATACGACGGCTGACGTATTGGATGAAGAGCGCAAGGCGCAGCGAGGCGCTTCGCGAGGAAATGGAACTCCACCTTGCGGAGAAGGCCGCGGAACTGCAAGCGGACGGTATGACGCCGGAGTGCGCCAGGGCTGAAGCGCGCCGGCGATTTGGCAACGTCGGCCTGAAGCACGAAGAGTCACGGGAGATTTGGATCAAGCGGTTTTGGTCGGAATTTGGCCAGGATGTCCGCTATGGCTGTCGCAACATGGCCGCCAACAAGGCATTCAGCGCCCTGGCGGTCTTGTTGCTGGCGCTCGGCATCGGGGCCAATACAGCGATCTACAGCTTGATGGAGTCGATTCTGTTGCGCTCGCTGCCGGTGGCCGATCCCGAGTCGTTGGTGGTCCTGAATTGGCATAGCCGCCCGCCACAGGGCGGCCACGTCATACACGGGGTACAAGGCATTCTCTGGCCGGGCGACAAAGGCGAAATGGTCACCGGGATGTTCCCGTACGGCGCGTTCGAGACGCTTCGCGAGCAGAATCCCGTCTTTTCCACGCTCTTCGTTTACTTCAACGAACACAACCGTAACCTGACCGTCCGCGGGCAGGCCACCAGCGCCGGCGCGGAGTACGTAAGCGCAGAGTACTTTCGCGGCTTGTCAGTGTCGCCGGCCGCAGGACGCCTGATCGACTCCGATGACGACCGTCCAGGCGCAGCGGCGGTCGCCGTAATCAGTTTTGCGACAAGCCAAAATCGCTTTGGAGGACCATCGAATGCGATTGGCCAACCCATTCTCGTCGATAACGTGCCCTTTACCGTGATCGGCGTCGCGCCCCCGGAATTCTTCGGAGTCGACCCCGCGGCGGCGCCGGACCTCTACCTTCCATTGCACACGAATCTGCTCTTGGACGGTCCCGCAGCGGCTCGTATGTATGGCGACGGGAACTTCTACTGGATCGAAATGATGGGCCGCCTGCGTCCCGGCGTCAGCATGGCCCAGGCGCAGGCAGCGCTGGCTCCTCGTTTCCATCGATGGGTTGCTACCACCGCCAAGACCGACGGTGAGCGCGCCAAACTGCCCGCGCTGATTCTGAATCCCGGCGCCGAAGGTCTGGGCAGCCTGCGCCGCCAGTATTCGAAGCCTCTATACGTGCTCCTGGCGATGGTGGGATTGATCCTTGCGGTCGCGTGCGCGAACATCGCCAATTTGCTGCTGGCCAGGGCCGCCGCGCGACGCCGTGAAATGGCTGTCCGGCTCAGCCTGGGGGCGGGACGGTTCCGCGTTGTGCGGCAGTTGCTTACCGAGAGTGTGATCCTGGCGTCGCTTGGCGGCGCATTCGGGGTCTTGTTTGCGATCTGGGGCGTGCGAGCGCTGACATTGCTGCTCTCCAACGGGCAGGAGAATTTTACGCTGCACGCGGAATTGAACTGGAATGTGCTGGGCGTGACGGCGGCGCTCTCAGTGGTTTGCGGCCTGTTATTTGGCCTCGCTCCGGCGATTCAGTCGACGCGTCCGGACGTCATGCCCGCGCTGAAAAATGGCCGCGGGGGCGGATCGCGCCGCCACGCGCAGCACATTCTGGTGGTCGCCCAAATCGCGATCTCTTTTCTGATGCTTGTCGCCGCGGGTCTGTTTGTCCGGACACTCGACAGGCTGCACTCCGTCCAACTGGGATACGCCCGCGAGAACATCCTTCTGTTCTCGTTGAATGCGCGCCAGGCCGGGCATCGCGACCCGGAGATCGTCACTTTTTACGCGGACCTGCGCAAGCGCTTCGAATCGATCCCCGGAGTGAGCAGCGCGACGCTTTCGCAATCCTCGATCATCAGCGCCGGCCGTGCCGGGGGGGCCTACAGGGGGACGATGAAGATCGGCGCTGTGACCGTCCTGGGCGCAAGCGTCATGGCCGCCGGACCGCGTTTCCTCACGACCATGCAGATTCCGATCCTGGCCGGGCGTGAAATTGACGACCGCGACCAAACGGGTTCCACGCCGGTTGCAGTGATCAGCGAACGGTTGGCTCGGACTTATTTCGGGAACGAGAACCCGCTGGGCCGGCGCATCACGTTCGTGGACGATAGGCGCGCTCTCGAAATCGTCGGCGTGTCGGCCAACCTGCGGTACGGTGGTCTAAAAAACGAAGAGGAGAGTGCGATGACCGTGTTCACAGCGGCCAGTCAGTTTCCTCCGGACCAAGTGACCTACGCACTGCACACCGCGGGTGATCCGCTGTCGTATGTCAAGAGTGTGCATGAGATCGTGCGCGAGGCAGATTCACGCATACCGGTCACCGACGTGGCCACGCAGGCTGCGGAAATCGATCGGACGATCAGCCGGGAACTCACGTTCGCGAAACTATGCACGGGTTTCGCGGTTCTCGCTCTGCTGATCGCGTGCGTTGGGCTCTACGGAACGATGTCGTACAGCGTCGCGCGGGAGGTCGGCGAGATTGGCATCCGTATGGCGCTGGGCGCGGAACGCAGCGCCGTGGTTTGGATGGTTCTGCGCCGCGTTCTGATACTGGCCGCCGTGGGGCTCGCGATCAGCGTGCCTGCCGCGTTAAGCGCGTCCCGGCTTGTCAAATCGCTGCTGTTCGAGACCCAGCCCAATGATCCGC
>DATAUH010000327.1:0-8383 GCA_036268375.1 Bryobacteraceae bacterium
GTTCAGGGCGCTCTCGATCTTTTGATCCTGAAGCTTGTCGCCACCGAACCGATGCACGGCTGGGCCATCGCCCAGCGCACACGGCAGATGTCCAACGAAGTGCTCCAGATTGGCCAGAGCGCGCTCTATCCCGCGCTCCACAAACTGGAGCAGCAGGGCTGGATCGCCGCCGAATGGAAAACGTCCGACAACAACCGGCGCGCCAAATACTATTCGCTGACCGCCGCTGGCCGCAAGGCGCTGGCGAAAGAGGCAAATCAATGGGAGCGGCTCTCGGCCGCAATCTCGTTTATCGTGCGCACCGCCTGAAGGAAACATCGCATGCCACACCCCTTCACTCAACTTCGCCTTCGCGTGCGCTCTCTGTTTCGCAGAACGGAAGTCGATCAAGAACTCGACGAAGAACTCCAATACCATTTGGACCGGCAGATCGAGGAAGGCATAGCGCAAGGCCTATCTCGCGACGAGGCGCACCGCGCCGCATTGCGAGCCCTGGGCGCGATCACGCAAAACAGAGAACAGTCCCGCGGCGCGCGCGGCGTGAACTGGATCGAGAACACCATACAAGACCTCCGCTACGGCGCCCGCACTCTTCGTAAAAACCTCGCCTTCAGCATCGTCGCCGTGCTCGTCCTCGCGCTTGGCATCGGCGCCAACACCGCGATGTTCAGCGTCGCCTACGGCATGCTATTGAGGCCCCTGCCTTATCCGGACTCCGATCGCGTCGCCGTGGTCTTTATGAGCTACTCCCCACGTGATTTTCGCTTCGGCACCATGTCGATACGCGATTACCTCATCTGGACCCAGGAAAATCGAGCATTTGAGAATCCGTCCCTGTTCCGCACGCTACGCATGGACATCGGCGCCGCACTCGGCCTTCCGGAACAGGTGCAGGGCGCATCTGTTACCGCCGGGTTCTTCTCCACCCTGGGCGTTCAGCCGCTTATCGGTCGGACGTTCAGAGCCGAGGAGGAAAAACCAGGCGCCGCCTCACGCGCCGTTCTCAGCGAATCCATCTGGCGCAGACGCTTCGGCGCAAGTTCCGACGTGTTGGGCCAGACCATGCTGGTGAATGGCGTCCCGTCCGTCATCACCGGCGTGATGCGCGATACGTTTCGTTTTCCCAGCCGGAGTACAGAAGTCTGGACGAATCTGCCGCTGAATCCCCCGTCGCGATATGGGCCGTGGTTCTATCGCGGTGTGGCGCGCCTGAAGCCCGGTATTACGCTCGAGCAGGCGCAAGCGGAATCCACCCATATAGCCTCACGCATGATGCAGGAGAACCCTTTTTACAAGCGCCTGACGTTTCCCATGTTGAGCCTGCGTGAAGCCCTGCTGGGAAACAGCGTGAAACCGGCGCTCCTGGTGCTCGCGGGGGCCGTAGGCCTGGTGCTGCTGATCGCCGTGGTCAACGTCGCCAACCTCATGCTGGCGCGCGCCACCGTTCGCCAGCGCGAAATGGCGCTGCGACTCAGCCTCGGCGCCGCCCGCAGTCGCCTGGTACGTCAGTTACTGACGGAAAGCGTTATGTTATCGATCATGGGCGGCGTAGCCGGACTCGCATTAGCCTGGGGCGGCGTCAGACTGATTCGCGCCTGGAATCCCGGCGACCTCCCCCTCATCGATTCAGTCCGCTTGGATTGGACAGCGTTGAGCTTTACGATTCTGGTCTCCGTTTTCACCGGAATTCTGTTCGGGCTGGCGCCGGCATTCGCAAGCGCGCGCACCGATCTGAATTCCGCAATCAAGGAGGGCGGCCGCACGGGGGCCGCCGGCCAAACTCGCGGACGCACCCGGGCCATCCTGGTGATCGCGGAGATCGCGACTTCGCTGATGCTCCTGGTAGGCGCAGGCCTCCTCCTGCGCAGCTTCATCAATCTGCAGGGCGTGACGGGCGGGTTCTCCACGCCACCGAAACAGATTCTTACGATGCTGATTTCGCCCGGAAATGCAAAATACAAAGAGGCGCGCGCCGGAACCGCGTTTTACAACGAAGTCCTGCGCAGAGCGCGCAATCTACCGGGAGTAGAAATGGCGGCCTTGACCGACTCCCTGCCGCCCGATCGGCAAGGCGACGCCGACTCGTTTGCCATCGAGGGGCAGAGCCTTGCTCCTGGAGAGATGAACCCCATTGTTTCGGTTGTCACTGCAACTTCGGATCTCTTCCGCGCCCTTCGAGTTCCGCTAGTCAAGGGCCGCTACTTCACGGAACACGACAATCAGGATTCCCCACCGGTGACGATCGTCAGCGAAGGCTTTGAGCGCCGCTTCTTTCCGAATCAGGATGCTGTCGGCAAGCGCATCAAGCACAGCGGCCCGGGTTCGGACGAAGACTGGATGCAAATTGTAGGCGTAGTCGGCAATGTGAAGTATCTCGGCCTCGCCGTCGATACCGACCCGGCGTACTACATGCCTTTTGGCCAGACGTATTACACCAGGATGTTTCTCGTCGTCCGTGCGTCTGGCGATGCCGACCCTCTGGCGGCATTGCTCCGTCCGGAGATTCAATCCATCGATCCCGGCGTAACCCTGGCGCAAGTCGGCACGATGGAGCAGGCGTTAAATTTATCCGTATCGCAGCCTCGCTTCGATACCTTGTTGCTGGCGTTGTTCGCGGGAATCGCTCTCCTGCTGGCGGCGGTCGGAATATATGGACTCATCTCCTACTCGGTGGTGCAACGCACGCACGAAATTGGCGTGCGCATGGCGCTCGGTGCGGCGCAGGCCGATATCGTGCGCATGGTGGTGCGCCAAGGCGTGTTGCTGGCAGCCATCGGAATCGCGCTCGGGCTGGGTGGCGCCTTTGCTCTGACGCACCTGCTGGCGGCAATGCTCTTCGGCATCGGCGTCAACGACCCGCTAACCTTTGCGGCGGCTCCGTTGGGGATGCTCTTTGTGGTGTTGCTGGCTACTTTCGTGCCGGCTCTGCGGGCAACGCGTATTTCACCTGTCGTCGCATTTCGCGAGTAACGTCTGGCGCTCGTGTTACCGAGAGCGACTACAGACCGCTCGGGTGACGGTGAAAGTCTGATCCCTTGCCTCAGCAACAGTCCGCTTGATGTCAAATGTGACCGCAATAGCCGCCGGCCCTGACCCCGTTCCTGCTGGAGTCAATTCGGAATCAGTCGATCGACGTGGTCGACAACAATGAACTCAAGTTGGCTCTTTTGAGGTTCGAGATTCAGACCGAGTTGCTCCCGGAGAGCGGTAAAGACCGAATCAGGAAGGCTGTCCGCTGCGGATGAGATGGTCGATCCGTCGTGGCCCGCGCCGGCCGGCTCCGGAGCGTAACTCAGGGTGAAATCGTATTGGCCGCGGAGTCCGGTTCTGTCCAGAACTTTGCGGCCGGTCACCTGGGACAGTACGCCAACCAGATCCGACATCGCCGCATCCGTGAACGTAAAGCTAAGGCCGCTCTGCCTGAAGCTTGGCTTACCGTCTTCATGCAACGTTTCGTGAAGTCTGGGAGCGCCTTTTCCCAAAATCAGAGCATACACAGACTGTTCTTTTATTTCGCGATGAATGGATAAGTGAAATCGTTCCGCAAGCAGCATCTGAAGCAGGTGAGGAAGCTCTGCCTTAGTCATGGGCTGTTCGCACGTAGCGTCGACGTCGTATCTTTCCTGGAAAAAAGCGCTGGGGATACCCGAGATCTGCAGCGGTGAAACATCGTAGGCGGATATGATCAGCTGGAGCACAAGCTGATTGGTGGCTATGAAGCGCCTGCCGCCCGGAGCCAACTCGGGATAGCCACCTCCGACGCCGCTGGTATTCACTTTGATCGAGGCTACGTCGAATGTTCTGCATGATTGCGCTTTGAGTCCCCTGCTGAAACAAGCAATGGCTAACAGGCCGAAGAGGAGTCTCGCGGCGGGAGTCATGCCTTCATAGTAATGGATTGCGTGGCAATCACAATCGGGACATCTCGAATCTTTGACGAGCGAGAAACAACTAAGCGCCCCTTCTCAGTCCGCAGAAAGCGCACTGATCGTAACGTAATAACCGTCCGGATCGCGCAGCGAGAACTCCCTGGTTTGAGTATTCGGATTCACGTGGGGCTCCTCTTCGAATCGAGCAACCAGAGTGCGCGCCCTCTCAAGCGCCAAGTCGAAGTCATCGACGCGAAAGAATAACAAGAGGCCGTTGCCGGGTTTCCCGCGATCTGGGCTTATCAATGAGGGATGCTCGTGTGCGCCCCACGCGTGGAGACACAGCAAGACAGTTCCATCCGAATCGAGAATCTGCCCAAAGTAGTCATGTGCGGGAAGCGCAGCAGGGTGACCAAACAGTGCCTGATACCATTTGAAGCTGCCCCGCACGTCGCCTACCCCAATGATCGTCCACGTGCGCTTCATCCGGTCCACCTCCGGGGACTGGTTCAGGTTCAGACCGGCCTGCATACAACCGCTTTACGGACGGCCAAAATGAAGTCCTGAACTCGGTTTCAGCATATCGCAGAACTTGCCCCACGATTTTTTATTCACAGGCGCATCAGGCTGATCGTGCCACACCCTGAAGTCTTTTAAATGCCGCTCAAAACGCTAACTCAGTGGTTCGGGTTAAGACTTTGAAGCGCCTCGAACTGCCCGCGGAACTTTTTGCTGACAAAGTCGCCGGAAGCCTCAATATCCTTTGGGGAAAGACTCCAATACTGTCCCAGCCAACCCTCGGCGAGACCGCGCGAGCTCTCGAGAAATCCACACCGCTCGGCCGGCGAGCACTTCATCGGGAACGTCTCCTCCACCACGACAGGCTTGCCTACCTGATACCGGCGCGGCGAATCCAGCGCGACGTTCATCTTGCGCTTGTCCGGGTAAACGTGAACCGCGAGGAAGGCCACTTCGGGCGCGATCTCCTTCGGCGGAAACCCTGACCACGCCTCGGGGTTCACAGTGCTCACCCATATCAGCCCGACGGTGATGAGGTGGCGCCGGTCGTACCTGCGAATCGCCGCCACCGTCTCCTGAATCTGCCCTCGCGATCTCAGGCGGCTTGCGGTTAGCGGGATCCACATTGATGTATTCGACGTAGGTCTGCCCACGCAAGGCCATAGGATTTGCCCATTGCCCGGACGGCTGCTTCGACGCCGTTGCGAGAGGCTCATTCATCAGGTTGTAGGCAAATTACGGTGGTCGTCCGCGCAGATGCGCGCGACGGCTTCCCAAAACTCGGCCTGCATCGACCAGTGTTCCCTCTCGTTCGCATGCCGATACCGGGCGGGCACATCGTTCAGGCGATACGTCCCCAGACCGGTGATATCAGGTACACACCTAACTGCTCTGCGAGGTCAATCACCTTCGACAGCCTGGTGAGGTTCTGTTGGTTCGGCTTGCCCGGAGCATCGATAAATTTGGCGAACCGGAGGTGCAGGCGCACGACGTTCGCCCCAAGACGCTTCATCTCCCGAAAATCGCGCTCGAATTTCTCCCCAGCCTTGAGACATCGTCATTCCAGTAGTCTTCCAACAGGCGATAGTTCTCATCACGAAAATAGTTGTAGCCCAGAGCGTTGAACTTTGCTGCGGAAGAATCCGGTTCCCGCCTTGTCGACCTTGATCCAGTCTGGCGAGGCGAGCGCCGGCAGACACAGAAGCACGCCAAGCATCGCCCGATGAAGGAGAAGATCGCCGCTTGTTATATGGGACGGCGCCAACCCTCAACCCTGCTTCCTTCTTGTACCTGTCACAGCGTTTCGCCGCGTATTCTGCTGCGGTATGGTCGGCGTCGACCGCCCCCGATATTTGTGCGCAAAGAATGCGCAACCATCGCTAAGGGGACACCGGTCGCACTTGGGATTGGTGCGTTTGCACAGTTCCTGGCCGTGCCGTTTCAGAGGAGGTACGCGCGCGTACGGCCATCGAAAGTCGCGGGGACCTCGGCTTGATCGCTTGCTGCGCGTCTCTATATGTCACGCCATAATTCTCGCGTTCCCGCCCCTGCCGGATGCGCACCAGCACATGCGGACAATTCGAAGGAACAGCGGGAACAGCCGCGATGCCGCCGAACAGCAGAATGCGGTCGGCGCCCGGATCCGCGATGTTTGGAAACCGCTTGAGCTCCTGACGAACCTTCGTCAGTGGCCCGCCGAGGCTGCGCAGGTCGCCACCATACTCATTCTGAACCCGCGCGGCAATCTCCATGAGGCGCATCGCCCGGAGTTCAGGAACCATCCCACCCGGTTTCAACGCCTGTGCCAGCTTACCGTGACCGGCATCGAGAAGCTGCAGCGGCGCAAGCCCCACCTCTCTCCGCAAGGACTCCCACCCTTTGGCGCAGGCGGCGTCGCTCGCCGGATATCCGCAGTGCCACCACACCAGAAACTCGTAAGGGTCGGTCGGCCAGCACGGTTCCTGATTGCCGTAATGCGCCTCTAACCGGTCCAGGATTCCGGTAACACTTAGGCCCTCTTCGTTCATATGCTGGGCTAACAGTATAGTGCGCGGGCCGGTTCAGGATTGCTCGGCTCAACGCTCCGCCCGAGCCCGCTTCAGAAACCGCAAGCGATGCCACGCAAACGCGAAGAGCGCCCAACCGCATTGCCGGGCGCTCCTCTTCCTTCGCTACCAACACATCGGCTGCGCCTGCGCAGGCAGTATCTTCTCACCCGAGCAGCCGCCGCGCGCCTAAGCCGCTGCGCCCTTCAACCTCTCCGTCAGCTTACTCGGCCGTCCAGCCGCACGCACCGCATCGCTGATATGCGCGCGATGGCTCATCTGGTGCATCGCCAGCGTCAGCAGCGTCTTCCCATAAGTCTTGAAGTGCTCTTCCAGACCCGCAGGCTGAAACTTCGTCGGCGTATCCAGCTCCGCCTCGCTCAACGATTCCAACTTCGCCATCGTCCTCTGCCGCAGCTCCACATAACGCGCCCGCACTTCCGAAAACGGCGGATACTGCGACGCATCGGCCGCTGGCGTACTTCCCCCTTCGAACAGCTTCGCCCACGCCGCCAGCGGATTCTCACCAATCTCCAGCACCTGATGCGTCGCGCCCTCCACGTAAGCCAAATGCCCCAGCACCCACAGCGGATGGCAGCCGCCCTGGGGCGTCGGGAACGTCGTTGGAACGTCTTCGATGCTGGCCAGCGGGTCCATCACGCCCGCATTCGCCATCTCGAGTGAATATCGAATCGCGTCTTTTGTATGCACAGTATTCTCCTGTCAGTCTTCATTTCGCGGACGAATCCGCCGTCTATTTCGAGTTGTTTTGAGGGCCGCCCTTGGCGTCGCGGTCCGTTTCGAAGTCTTCTTGGATTCGGAGCAGTCTGTCCGCCCAAAACCCTTCGTAGCGGCTCACCCAGCGCTCATAAATCTGCTGGATCGGAACCGCGTTTAGTGAATTAATTCGCTGTCGTCCCTCTTCGCGGGTGTGGATCAGATGCGCAGCTCGCAAGACGTCCATGTGTTTCATTACCCCGAAGCGGGTCAGCTTCCCAAACGCCTCCACGATCTCCGTAGTCGTTTTCGGCCCGTTGCGCAGCAGGTCTAAAATTGCCCGCCGCGTCGGGTCCGACAACGCCTTCCACACCTCATCGAGATCGTTTGCCATTCCGCTCCACAGTCAAGCGCGCTTTTATGCCAGGTCTTTCTGGACACTGTCCAGATAGTGCTGCCATCCCGTGCTCACGCCCTGTTTGTGCGCCGGATCCAGCAGCCCGATCGCGCGATGCCGCAGTGTCAGCTTCGTGCCTCCCGGAACCTGGTCCAGTTTGATCTCCACATGATTGATCGCAGGATACGACATGAACATCGGCCCGCTCAGTTCCAGCAGCACCGGCGGCTTGATCACCTGCACGTGTCCCCACAAGTGCCCAATCCCCTGGCCGCGATCGCGAAACCAACGGCCGCCCGGCCACTGCTCCAGAACCATATTCATCGAGTCGCCGTCCGGCCGCACTGAGCCTTCACCAAAGCGGTGTAGCACGCGTTTGAACACATCGCCAATATCCGCCTTGATGTCCACATGCTGTTCCAAATCCAGGGTCATATCTTCGAAGTTCATCGTTCTCCTCCTTATGTGCCTTTATAGTAACGTGACTTTTTGGTCACGTCAAGTATTTTCCCTGCTGATCACGATGTCTTTCAGAATTTGCCGTGTCAGCGGGCGCCTGGCGTGTTCATGCCTGTTCGCCACAAGAAATTAGCGCCGGCGCTACTAGACTACGCATATCTGTGGATTCCGCAGCTGACCGCTTGCTTTGGGAAGGAAGGCGAACCGCGTTCCGGGACGATCTCGACACCCTCGGAGCGTAGCGACGCTGGCTTTCGATTTTGCTGCAAGTGTTCCGCTTCGCCACGTGACTTCGGGAACGCAGCGGAAAGGATACCGACAGTGTAAGTCGTCGCGATTTTCTCCCCGAGGGCGCTGGTTTTATCAAATTTAGCTCG
>DATAUH010000328.1:0-7989 GCA_036268375.1 Bryobacteraceae bacterium
TACCGCCAGGGTGAAATGGACGCGCTGAAGAAATCCGTGGCTGAGCGCGCGCTGATCGCTTCGGTAAATGCGCGCGTCACGCTGATGGCCGGATTTACTACCGTGCGCGACGTCGGCTCGGAGGATCTGATCGACGTCGGACTGCGCAACGCCATCAACGCGGGCAAGATTCCGGGGCCTCACATGCTGGTTTCGGTGCACGCGCTGGGCGCCACTGGGGGCCATTGCGATCCGCAGGCGGGGTATTTGCCGAATCTGTTCGGTCATGAGGCGGGGGTTGCCGACGGCGTTATCAATAGTCCGGAAGCCGCGCGGTTAGCGGTCCGGTACAACATCAAATATGGCGCGGACGTGATCAAGACGTGCGCAACCGGCGGCGTGCTTTCCCTGACCGACGATGTCGACACGCCGCAGTTGACGCAGGCGGAGCTGGACGCGCTGGTGGATGAGGCGCACGCGCTGCGACGCAAGACTGCGGCCCACGCGCACGGAGCCACGGGAGCAAAACGCGCCATTCGGGCGGGGATCGATTCGATTGAGCACGGAACTTTCCTGGACGAGGAAGCCATGCAGATGATGAAGGAGCGCGGCACGTACTATGTACCGACCATGATGGCGGCCGAGGGGTTGAAGCAGAGCCTGACCGACGGCTACATGCCGCCGCCGATTGAAAAGAAGGCGCGCCTGGCGATGAAGGCGCTGCACGACACGGTGTCGAAGGCAGTGCAGATGCAGTTGAAGATCGCGCTCGGCACCGACGCCGCGGTTTATCCCCACGGAAAGAACGCGGGCGAATTTGAGCTGCTGGTGAGCTGTGGAATGAAACCGCTCGACGCGCTGAAGGCCGGCACTTCCATCGATGCGGATCTGATTGGCGTGCCCGACCGCGGAACCCTGGAGAGTGGGAAGGTGGCCGACGTGGTTGCGGTCCCTGGGAACCCGGCCGAGGACATTAAAGCCACTCAAAAGGTGATGTTCGTCATGAAGGAGGGCCAGATCTATAAAAATGACCACAAGTGAGCCTGGCGCCCGTCTCCGGCGCCTCGCGCGCACGTGTTAAATTATAGAGCGGTAAGCCCGATATTCACCCCGACCTCGCTTTTTCCGGGCTGCCTCAAAATATGTCCGCCGGTTTTTATTGGGCCATGTTAGCGGCCCCGGGCGTGGCCACGCGGATGCTGCGTGGCATGTTCGACGACACGTTTGCCAACGCGCACCAGATGGCTTGGTTCGATTGGGCCATGCTGATCCCCTACTTTGCTGTTTTGGGCGTGCTTTCGATTTACGGCCTCCACCGCTACGACATTATTCGGACTTATTTCAAGCACAAGAAAAAATCCATCGATCAGCCGCTGAAGCGATTTGAAAAACTGCCGCCGGTGACGATTCAGTTACCGCTCTATAACGAGCGCTACGTGGTGGAGCGCCTGATTGAAGAGACGGTAAAGATGGATTATCCGAAGGAACTACTGCAGATCCAGGTTCTGGACGATTCGACGGACGATACCGCCCCGTTTGCCGAAGCGCTTTGCGAGCGCTACAAAAACATGGGGTACCCGATCGAGTACATTCATCGGTCCAATCGCCACGGTTTCAAGGCAGGCGCGCTCCAGGCCGGGTTGGAGACTGCGACCGGCGAATTCGTCGCCGTGTTCGACGCCGATTTCTGCCCCCCAGCCGACTTTCTGATGCGTACCATTCACCACTTTGCCGACGATAATGTTGGCGTAGTGCAGACGCGCTGGAGCTACCTGAATCGCGATTACAACTTCCTGACTGAAGTGGAAGCGATGCTGCTGGATGGTCACTTCATCCTCGAGCATGGCGCGCGCTCGAAGGCCGGTCACTTCTTCAATTTCAACGGGACGGCCGGTATCCTGCGCAAATCGATGATTGCGGATGCGGGCGGCTGGCAGCACGATACGCTCACGGAAGATTCCGACCTGAGCTACCGCGCGCAGTTGAAGGGCTGGCGCTTCGTTTACATGCCGGGGCTCGATTGCCTATCGGAACTGCCGGTGCAGATGCACGGTTTCCAAGTGCAGCAATCGCGGTGGGCCAAGGGGCTGACGCAAGTCGCGAAGAAGCTGCTGCCCACGCTTTTGCGGGCCAACATCACGCGCCGCCAGAAACTGGAAGCATTCCTGCATCTGACGCCCAATATTTCGTACCCGCTCATGATCGTGCTCTCGGCGCTGATGTTGCCGGTGATGATCGTGCGCTTCTACATGGGCCCGTTCCAGATGTTATATATCGACCTGCCGCTGATTGCGGCGTCATTCTGGTCCATTTCGCTGTTCTATGTGGTGGCGCAGCGGGAGCTCTACCCCAAAAACTGGAAGCGCTCGGTCATGCTGCTGCCGATGCTGATGGCAGTGGGCGTAGGCCTGACCATCATCAACACGCGCGCTGTTTTGGAGGCGCTCTTCGGGGTGCAGACCGCATTTGCGCGCACGCCGAAATACAACATCGCGGGCGGCGCGGTGAATCTGGAAAACAAGAAGTACAAAAGCCGCAGCGGCTGGCTTCCCTACACGGAAATCCTGTTTGGATGTTACTTCGGGGGCATGGTGGCGTTCGCCGTCGAAACTTATAACTTTTTCGCCATCCCGTTCCTGCTGCTTTTTGTGCTGGGTTACTTCTGGGCCGGCTTCGGCACTCTTTACGAGGAGCACCAGAGCCGTCTGCGGTGGCTCAAGGCCCACAGCCTGGAACTCAACGCCGCCAGGCAATAACCGCCGTCAGTCCACTACCTTTCCATCTCGCATTTGCACTGTGCGGTGACCGTAAGCGGCCGCTTCGGGGTTGTGCGTGATCATCAGAATCGTTTGTCCCAGCCGCTGATTAAGGTCGCACAGCACGCCCAATACAGCCTTTGAGTTCTCTGTGTCCAGATTTCCCGTAGGTTCATCCGCAAGCAGAATCGCCGGATGATTCACGATCGCGCGGGCGATCGCAACGCGCTGCTGCTCGCCGCCTGAGAGGGCATTCGGCTTGTGGTCCAGCCTGCGCGCAATCCCCAGCACCTTCAGTAACTCCTCAAATTGCGGGTCGGACGCGGGGTCCGTGCCTCCCAGATAGCGCGCAACCGCGATATTGTCGCGAGCCGTCAGGTTAGGCAGCAGGTTGAACTTTTGAAAAACGAACCCAACCGTGCGCCGGCGCATGCGCGTGCGATCGGCATCGGACATTGCCAGCAAATTCTTCCCAGCCACGCGCACCGTGCCCGAACTGGGCGGCGTGAGAGCCCCAATGATGTGGAATAGCGTCGACTTACCCGATCCCGATGGCCCGATGATGGAAAGGAATTCCCCGGACTTCACGTCCAGGTCCACGCCGCGCAGCGCTTGCACGTCGACCTGGCCTACACGATAAGTTTTCTTCAGATCGTGGATCTCGATGATCGCCTCGTTATTCATACGAGAGCGCCTCGATCGGATCGTGAGCCGCGGCGCTCAAACCGGGGTACAGTGCTCCCAGCGCCGCAGCGAGTAGTGCGACAGCGGCCGCGATCGGCCACCAGCTTGGCTTCACGACGAGCGGCAACGACGCCGGAACCAGCGCGGTGATCAGCCAGTGCGCTCCGATGCTGAGCACGACGCCGACGACCGTGCCGCCAATACCTAGAACCATCGCTTCCATTTCGATGATGCCGATGATGAAGCCCTTCGAAGCGCCGAGTGATTTTAGGATGCCGATTTCGCGCGTGCGCTGTAGCACCGCCATGTACATCGAAAGGCCTACCGAGAGGAATCCGCTGATCACGCCCACGGCGATCATCACGGAGAGGAACGGCGTCACGCCTGGGATTTTGCTCAGCCCGAACAGCGCGAGATAATCAGCCATACTGTCGATGTGATAGTTCGGCAGCTCCTTCTTGAGATAGGCGATCACGGACTCCACGTTCGCGGGCTCATCGACCTTCACAAAGACCTGCGTGTATTTTTTGGGAGCGCTGTTTATGTCCTGCAACGTGGTGATCGGCACTGCGACCTTCGCCATCTTTCCCTCCGCGATGATTCCAGCGATTCGCCACTGCTGGTCGCCGAAAAACTTCGTGTGGTCGCCGACCTTCAAGCGTTTTTGCGCGGCGTAGCGCTCGTCAATCAACGCATCGTTCTGGCCCTGAAACGGCCCGCCTTTCAAGTAGGTGAAGCCGCCGTTGAACTTCTGCAATTGGGTCAGGTCAACGCCGGTTGCGACCAAGGGAAAATCGATCGAGTGGCTCACGATGCCCATCGCCTTCGTGATATGCGGCATGGTTTCGAGCTTCGGCGCCAGCTTTTCTGGAATAGTGGTCGCGCCCGCGGAGAGGATGGACGAAGCATCGGGCCCGCGTATGATGATGTCGGCGCCGCTATTCGACTGCCGCTTCTGCGAATCCTCCGACATGCCGAAACTCAGCCCCACCAGGGTCAAGATGAGTGCCACCGAGAGGCCAATGAGCAGCGTACTCAACAGACTGCGCAGCGGTCGGTGCTTGAGATTTTCAAGTACGATCCGGCCTGTCACTTAGCCGGTCCTTGCGACGCCTGGCCGATGTTCTGCACTTTAGTTCCCTCCGGCTGTGTGAGCGTGAACTTGTCTTCCGCTACGCCTTTGTTGATGTCCATTTTTACTATGTCGAGCACCACGCCGATGCCGTCCTGCGGCCGGTTGAAATCGACATGTTTCGGGAAAGAGATGTTATCGTAGGGCCGCCACCCGCTATAGCGAGCGTCAGTCAGGATGTTACCCGAGCCGTCAAAGAGTAACTGGCGCGCCAGCAACAGATCCAGGCGGTTAAACCAGAGCGACCGGTGCATCCGAAGCTGACCATTCGGGCCTTCATGAATCTCGTGGACGATATAGTAGGCGCCGTCTTCGTCAGTCATGTTCGTCATCATGATCTTGTTCGTTTTTTCGTCCACTGGATTCGGCAGCATGGCTTCCAGAAAGTACTCGGGCCGCAGATTCTCGATCTTGTTGGCGGACGGCTTTTCGACGTCGTTATTTCCGACCAGAAACAGGTTGCGCGACGGCAGATACAGCTTGAAAATCTTACCATCGGAGACCATGTCGAAGGCCTTCGAGCGAATTACCGGATATAACCCGATGATATGGGTGAACGATGGCTTGCTGAACAGAATATAGCCCGTTACGTCCTTGTACTCGGTGATGTGGCTCTTTTCGGCCGTGCCTACAGCGGGCGTCATGTCCACCGTAGCGCTGAAATCGTGCACGGCGTTGTAATGTTTGGCGATGGTATCGATCAGTGACGCTTGATCGGCGACCAACAGATTGGTCGCCACCTTGCCGCCCGTGCCTTTGCGCGTGATTACTCGCCGCCGCACAACGCAGCCGCTAAACCCTAATGAAATCAGGCACATTAGAAGAGCGGAAACCGCTGGGCGCCTGAAGTCCATTGCTTCCATTGTAGGCGGCGCTGCGTAAGAACTGTCAACGCGGAGCTTCGCGCCATTGTGTTATAGTGGAGACGATTCACGAGTCGGACGGCGCATCTGCGTCGGTATCCGAGTCTGCGATTTTAGGGCCTGTGGCGCAGTTGGGAGCGCGCTTCCATGGCATGGAAGAGGTCGACGGTTCGAACCCGTCCAGGTCCACCAAATTTTCCAAATAGTTAGGCTCCTTGGACCGCTCGCACGTCGGGTTCTGGAGCCCAGCTGGAGTCCAGTATTGGGCACCGGCCGGCCAGACGTCTCGGCTCCCACTCGCTGCGCACCTATTCCCGCACCTCTCCACTGTTGTTAGAAATCGCCAGACGTGACATTTCAAACGAAAGCTGTGGAGCGACCCGACCAAATAGGCTCGAAAAATACGTGGCGAAATCTAACACGGCAGCGCCCACACGTAAACGACGGATCGCCAGTCTTTCCTGATATCGGTTGACCTTGAGTCTCACACTTCGAGGGGCCTTATGGGCGGAGGGCTGATAGAGATAACTGCCCACGATCACCGCCATTGTTTCAGGGTGATAGCCAATTTGGGCGCCTTGGGCGCCACTTCTTGTTTGTTGTCTTCATGAGACGACAACATTTAGTTTCCTATATAAGAAGATGCCCTCTTCGTCGTACATCGCTCTTTATCCCCTGGAATTTTACTGTGACAACTGAAATTTCAAACTGCTATTGACGGGGAAGATGCAGAAGGCCGCAACCTTGATCGAATCGCAGCACTCACTCGAAATTCAATTCTGGCCGCTCGACCGGCTAATTCCTTACGCCCGCAAACCCAGAAAAAATGACGCCGCCGTCGATCGAATGTGCGGGTCAATTCGCGAGTTCGGATTAAAAATCCCGTGCTCGCGCGCAGCAACGGCGAAGTGGTGGACGGCCACTTATGCCTGAAGGCTGCTCAAAAAATTGGGCTCGTGGCCCGGCGGCGATTCCAGTAGCATTCCTATAAGCCTGTGCGACGAATGGTCCGACGCCCAAGCGAAGGAGTTTCGGATCCAAGTCAACCGATCGGCAACGTGGGCTGAGTGGGACGACGAGTTGCTAGCCTCGAATTGCAGGATCTCAAAGATGCCAAGTTCGTTCTACACTTAACCGGATTTGAGGAGGGGGAGCTGGCTCGACTTCTCGCCGCGCAAGAGACTGCGACGGGTCTTACAGATGAAGACGCTCTCCCCGAAGTTGCTCAGCTTGCTGCGAGCAGACCAGGCGACACTTGGCATCTCGGACCCCACACTCTTCTGGTCGGCGATGCTACGAAATCGCAAGATGTCGCGCGCTTGATTAATACAGACACTGCCGATTTCGTATTTACCGATCCGCCGTATAACTGCGACTACGAGGGTTAAACCGAAGAACGGCCCACAATCCAAGGTGACCGGATGACCGGCGAGCAGTTTCCCAGATTTCTCGCAGACAGCTCCGCAAATTACCGGCGCATCGTACGGCCAGGCGCATCACTGTACGTCTGCCATTCGTCCGCACGGCAGCGTGAGTTCCAGAACGCGCTTGAAAACGCCGGGCTTGAAGTCCGATGCCAAATCATCTGGGCCAAAAATACGTTCACTTAGGATTCGGCCGTTACACGTTTCGACATGAGCCGATCTTCTACGCCGATGTGTCCGGCCAGAGCGACGCTTGGTATGGCGATAAATCCCAAAGTACAATCTGGGAGGAGAATAAGCCTGCGGCCAATCGCCTGCACCCGACAAGGAAGCCAGTGGAATTCGTGGAGCGAGCGCTGGCGAATAGCAGCAAAGCCGGCGATATCGTGGTGGATTTATTCGGAGGACCCTGCTCTACGTTGATCCCTGCGAACGGCGCGGCCGCGTGGCAAAGCTCCTGGAAGTGGACTCTCGATACGCCGACCGTGCCAGGATCGGAATGCGCCACACGATTGGCGGCGCGGCGGAGCGCATTCGCGAGGGTTTCGGTCGCCTCGACCTGCTAGTTCAAAACGCGGCTATCTCGAATACCAGAATGGGCAGCATGTCCCTTCAGGAGTACGCCCGGATAAGTCGCGCGAGCAACGCATCCCTTGATGAAGTACGCACCGTGTGGGAGACCAATGTGTTCGGCGTCCTCGCGGTTTACCAGGCGATGTTGCCGCTCCTCCGTGAATCCTCGGACGCCCGCGTCATCAATGCTCGAGCGCCGTCGGCTCCCTGACGTCGAACGCGGACCCAGCCTACCCCTACCACCCGATGTTCGGCCCCGTCTACCCTGCATTCAAGGCGGCTCTGACGCAATCACGCTGGCCATGATGGTCGAACTGGAGTCAACCGGGATCAAGGTCAACTTGGTTTCGCCAGGTTTCACCAGGGCTAATCTCAACGGATATGCCGGAACGCAGTCTGTTGAGGATGGCTCCCGCGAGGTGGTGCGTGTTGCGCTGCTCGGCCCGGACGGCCCTACAGGTACATTCACGCGCTGGGAAAACGTTACGATACAGTGGTGATTCGCAGAGAGAAAACACAATGTACGCAATTACTGGGATAACGGGCAATGTTGGCAGCAGCGTCGCGAATAGTCTTCT
>DATAUH010000329.1:0-3083 GCA_036268375.1 Bryobacteraceae bacterium
CGCCGCTGAAATCGCAGGTGCTGCTCGGCAAGGTCGCCGCCCGCGTGGTGCGTAACCTCGAGGAAGGCTTTGCGCTCGAATTCATGCACGAGCAGATCGCCGAGACGCTGGAAGACGCGGTGACCTCAAGGTAACGCCGCCTCTAGTCTTATTGACGCCTGAACGCTAGGTAAAAAGCACTCCGTCGAGGTATCGACGATGTCCTGCGCCGCGCCTTGAGGCTTATGGCGATCTACGGCCAAGACTGGCGTCGGCAGTCGCAATATGCCGGAATCGTTTCATCACAAACTGCGATGTCCCGGTTTGTTTGATGCAGCAGGTTGCAATCCACAGGGGGATCAAGCCGCGCGGATCCGCCCAAGGAAGGCGTTTACTTCGCTTCGCATGTCTTCGAACCGTCGGCGCATGGCGGCCGAATGCTGCTCGACGTCGCGCACCGAACGGCCGGTTCCATCAACGGATTGCGCGACATCGGAAATGTCGCGGGTGATGGCAACCGCCTGCTCCGCGGTGACGGTCGTGTTACGGCTGATCTCGGAGGTAGCGGCATTCTGCTGTTCGACCGCCGCGGCGATGGTTCCGGCGGACTCGTCCAGTCCATTGATCGAAGAGGAAATGGCGCGAACGGAATCCACGGCCGCCGCGGTCGCGGCGCGCACGTTCTCGATGTTCTTGCGGATATCCTCGGTGGCCTTGGTGGTCTGGCTCGCCAGCGCCTTCACCTCGGAGGCCACCACGGAAAAGCCTCTGCCGGCTTCGCCGGCGCGGGCCGCTTCGATGGTCGCATTGAGCGCGAGAAGATTGGTCTGCTCCGCGATGGAATTGATGATTTCAATGATCGAGCCGATGGCCTCGACGCTGCCTGCGAGGGCCGCCACCCGCCGCTCGGTTTCCTCGGACCGGTTGCGGGTGTCCTTGGCGATATCCCGGGTCAAATGGATCTGCCGCCCGATCTCGTTGACCGACGCGGCGAGTTGTTGCGACGCGGCCGCCACCGTCTGAATATTCTGCGACACCGACGATGCCGTGCCGTCGACGCGCGCCGTGCTGGCGGACGATGCTTGCGCGCTTCTCGAGAGCTGCGTCACCGTCTGCGTCGTCTGCTCGATCTCCGTGAACAGCGCTTCCACGAGCGAACCGACCGCAACATCAAACTCGTCGGCGACGCGGAGCAGGCCATCGCGGCGTTCGGTCTCCGCCAATCTTTCGGCGTCCGCCTGGTTGGACCGCATTATCTCCGTCTCCTTCATCTTCTCGCGAAAATGCAGGAACGCGCGGCTGAGCCGGCCAATTTCCGTTTGGTTGCCGTCACTGGATACTTCGGCATCAAACTTTCCGGCGCCCAGATCTTCGAGTGCCAGGATAGTTCGGTTCAGGGGACGGGTGATGGATCGGCCGAGCAGGACTGTAATGGCGAGGCTGAAGGCGAGTGCGGCGCCGAGAGCGCCGATGACCCAATAGGCTCGCCCCCAGAACTTGGCTTCGAGGTCGTCGAGGAAAATGCCGGTGCTGATGACCCAATCCCAGTGCTTGTCGATCGCACTCAGGAAGAGCTTCGGTGTATCGTTCACGGTCGACCCCGGCCGCCGGCCCGGAAACTGGGTAAAGCCCTCATAGGCGGGCGACTTGTTGGCGGCATCGAGATAGCCGACGTAGTTCGCGCGGGCTTGCTCGTCCTTGAGCTCGAGCATGTTCTGGCCGATGTTTTTCTTCCGCGAAGGATGCATTTTCATGATGCCTGTGCGGTCGAACACGAAGAAGTAGTTCTTGCCGTCAAAATTCATGTTGGTCAGCGTCGCCAACGCCATCTTTTGGGCCTCGTCCGCCGGCATTTTGCCTTCCGCCGCCAGGTCGCCATAGTGATTGACGGTATTGACCGCCGTCTCGACCAGCGCCCGCAGCTTTCCCTTGCGGTCTTCGAACATGCCCGTGCGCATGTCCCGCAGCATCAGGGTCGCTGCGCTCACCAGCACGGTCGTGAAAATCAGGACGATCAGAAGAAGCTTCTTACCGACTGTTAACTTTTGCATCATCATTGATCGCACTACCGTCTGGCGTGGAGGAAGCAGGGAATGTGACGCGTTGTAATTTCAGAAACGTTAAGTAGCGGAAGTTGGTTGCGAGCCGCCACCGATCGATTCTGCCGCGTTCGCCAAGATGTATGGCGCCGACGCCTTTCGTTGTCAGTATCCGACGAGTTCCGCGATGCGATCGAGGCTAACCGGAAACAGGAGCCGCAAGTCTGTACATATATGGCGCGGATGATTTTTCCTGCGGCCTTTACATATCGCGCGCCGCCACCGCTTGATGGACGGGGAACCTCTTGTCTGCCTCGGGTGTGCCTCACTCGCCTTTCTTGGCCGGCTTCGACAGATACTCCTTCGACTGCGCCTCGATCTTCAAGGGCGTGACCTTGTCGGGATGCCCGGACATATCGGGCAGGCCGGCGGCGGATCGGTGGAGTTAATTTTCTCTTGCCCTTGCGCGGCGCACGCGAACACGCCCGCCGCCACCGGCAAGCTCCACGCCTATCTCTTCATACCGGCCTCCCGGTTTCTCGAACGCTTTGCCAGATGCCTGCACGGCGCTGCGGTTTTGCCAGGCGCGGGCGCTGTGAGGCGGCCGATTTTCGCGCAGCCGCTGGACAGCGTTAGCGCCACGTAAAGCGCGGAGCGCCTGCGCGGCCGGGTTTTTGACGTTGCGAACATCGGTTTCGCGGCGTCGGCGGCCGTTTTGCGATCATTCGCATGCGCCGCCGCCGGTTAACGCGCCCGGCGATTACGTTCGCAAACCGCGTTGCCGCAGGGTTCCCCGGGTTAATCCGTAAAATTTGAATCAATTGCGAATACTTCAAATTTTACTCAAACTTGATTTAAGTATAGATCGAATTCGTCGCGGTTTTTACTCGTATTCGCTTCAATTGTACTTGGCTTACTTAGCGGCGGCGCAAAACCTTTGTGTGAAACGTGGTCCCAACAAGAAACGGGGGCCACAATGTTTGGGTTCAGGGGACAGGGGAAGGGATTGGCGGTTGCCGCCATCCTGTTTGGAATGAGCGCGTCGGCGCAGGCCGCCGACAATGT
>DATAUH010000330.1:0-10026 GCA_036268375.1 Bryobacteraceae bacterium
ATGTAGAGATCCGTCATCGCACGTCTCCGCCGCGCAACGCGCGCGTCAGCGCGATCAAACGCTGATAGCGCTCTTCAGGCGCGGCCGCCCGCACAGCGTCCGCCAGCTGTTGCACCTCAGGCGAATCGATAGCCGATCCAAACGGCGCCGCCTCCGGCACGCCAGCGGTTTCCGGCGGCTGCGGCATAACGGAATTCGTGTGTTGCTTGAAAGAAGTCCACAGACTAACTTCCGCTTTTCCCTGCGCATCTTTTGTCAACGCGCCGGTAACTTGAATTACCGCATACAGTGGCGTGAGCGGCTGTCCCGGCAGGCTGGAACCGGCGGGAAGCGGCAATCGCGAAGGATCGTCCCCGTCCTGCATCGGCGCCATCCACGCGGCGAACGCCACGCGCTTTCCGATCAGGCACGGGACGATCGTGAGCGCCATCTGCGCATCGGGCAACACACTGTTTTCGATCAAGGCAGGTTCGGTCTCAAGCGTCGACGCGGCATGATCCGTTGCCGCGGCGCTACTTTCGGCCGGGGCCGCAGCTTCAGTTGGAACTGACGGCGTAGCTGTTTTCGTCTGCGCCGTCTGCAGCGCGGCCCCAAGCAGCGGCAGCAACCGATGATCCGGCTTGCGTAAGAGCTCACGCTCCAGCCACGTCAGCTCGTACGCCTCAAATACGCCTTCCGGCGCTTCGGCGAGGCGGCGGCAGAGATCCGGCTGTAGCGCCGAATCGATGAGTAACTGCGCGATTCCGGGCTTCGACACTACTCGACGGTGACGTGCGTGCCCTTGTGCTCGTCTGGGGACAGGTGCGCAATGCGAGTGTCGATCAGGCTTCGTACGCCTTTGAGAAATTCCACGCGCGCATTCCGAAAATGATCGCGCGTCGCTTCCGACCAGAAGCGCTTCATCATCGGGATCGCGGTCTCGCAAACGAAACAACCGGGACCGGTATTTTTCTGTTCCATTGTCAGATCTCCTTCATCTCGACTGTCAGAATTCGATTCTCCAACCTCGCGCGGCTGGGCGAAAGGCCTGCCATCGAAGTTGGCAGACCGATGTGGCGGCGCAGCGTTCCAATCTCCACCACCAGTTCGTCGCCTTTTTTAAATAGACCCACGTCGCCTTTGGCAGCGAACGGCAAATGCAACTTCACTTCGTAGTGGCCGTCCTGCTTAGAGAAAGTATACGGCGCCTCCGTGCGCGTCACCACGGCGGGGTCTTCCGTCTCGGCGTAAAGCTCGCGGCTCAAATTTTCCAGCCGCTCGCGGCCGAACACCTCATGCGTGAATAGCGGCACGCGTTTCACAGGCACCGGAGCGAAATACGATTCGATCTCTTCCAGAATCTTGCTCTGCGAGGCGCGCCACTCCTGGAAGTATGCGTCCGTCACTTCCGATGGCAGCACGCGGTTCACGATCACGCCATCCACCGTTAAGCCGTGCAGAGAAAAGTAAACGAACGCGCGCTGCGTTTCGCGCAACACCATGCGCTCTGGGTTGGTCACCAGGCGCACGCTCGTCGTGTGCGGATCTTCCAACAGGTCGCCGATCCCGTCCAGGCGCGCAAACAGGTCCTTGATGTTGGCGAAGTAGCTGTCGGTCGGAAGCTCCACCGGAGACACGCGATTCGCAATCGGCCGCACCGCTTTCAACAGTCCGCGCTGGAACGGAAAGATGTGTTTCATGTACCATTCGAGCGTCGTCGGCATGCTGACGAAACGCATCGATTCCGCAGTGGGCGCGCAATCCAGCACGATCACGTCGTAGCGCTCTTCGCGCCGGAACTGATTCACGTACATCATCGCGCTCAGCTCTTCCATGCCCGGAAGAATCGCCAGTTCGGCGGCTTCGACGTCGCTGATGCCGGTCGTCCGCAGCACCGATATCACATACGACGAGATCTCGCGCCAGTGCCGCTTGATCTCCTTCTGAATGTTGACTTCATGAATCGCCAGCTTTTCGTCGATGGAAAACGGGTCGCCCGTCTGGCTGTGAAAGAGGCTGGTCTCGAGATCGAAGGAATCCGCCAGACTATGCGCCGGGTCGACGCTCATCACCAGCGTTCGATAGCCCAGGCGCGAAAGCTGCAGGCCGGTAGCCGCGGCAAGACTGGTCTTTCCCACGCCTCCTTTGCCGCTGAAGAGAAGGATGCGCATACCACTCTATTTTAGCTGGCGCGTTTCGAGCGCGGCCGCTTACGCTTCGTTCGAACCTGTGATTCCGAACATTGCGTAATACTTTTGCGGCATACGCGCGCGCTGCATCTGGCTATTCACGAAAACGTGACGCGTCATGCCGGTGGCGATCAACCGGTCCTCCACCTTCATTTCATAATTGAAAATCACGATGCGCGTGTTCGCGTCTTCGATCCAGGTCTTGATGACCACTTCGTCATCGAACCTGGCGGGTGATTTGTAACGGCAGTTGGCTTCGGCCACAGCGAGAAAAATGCCGTCTTCGCGCTCCATATCGCGGTAATTGAAGCCGCACACCCGGCAGAGATCCACGCGGCCCACTTCCATCCAGATCAGGTGATTGGAGTGATAGACCACGCCCATCTGATCGGTTTCTGCGTAACGCACCCGCAATCGGGATTCAGAGACTGGTCGCATGCGAAAACCGATTGTATTTCACCGCGTACGTGGCGCGAGGTGAATTCCCGCCAGCTTATCTGGATTCAGCACGTTGAATAGCTGCGATACCCTGCCATTCTCTACCCAATAGCTCACCGCGGCATAGGGCAAGCCATCGTGCAACGCAAGGATGCCCGGCTCGCCATTGACGTTCACGCGTTCGAACGCATACTCGCCGAACTTGCGCCGCAGCCCCATGAAGAAACGAACAATGCGCTCGCGGCCTTCGAGCGGCTTAGCGATCGAAGGCACCTTGCCCCCTCCATCGCCATACAGCACCGCTTCCGGCGCAAGCGACGCAATCAATTTCGCCTCATCGCCCTCCTGAATTGCATCCAGCATCCCACTGACTACGCGATCGAACTCCTCGCGATCCACGGCCTCGCGCGTACGGCCGCTGTGTACGCGCTCTTTGGCGCGCTTCACTAACTGGCGGCACGCGTCCTCGGATTTGCCCAGTGAATCGCCGATCTCGCGATACGAATGGTCGAACACTTCACGCAGCACGAACGCCGCGCGCTCTTCGGGGCCCAGCCTCTCCAACAGAAACAGAAAGGCGAGCGAGAGCCCGCTCTTTTCCAGCAGCTTCGATTCCGCGGAAGGCGCTTCGACGATCGGCTCCGGCAGCCAGGTGCCGGGATACGTCTCTCGTTTCACGCGCGCCGAACGCAGCCGGTCGAGCGCCAGCCGCGAGGTGACCGTGGTCAGCCACGCCGCCGGCTCTTTCACCTCCGACGCCTTATCACGCCAGCGCAGCCACGCGTCCTGCACCACGTCCTCGGCATCCGTGCTGCTTCCCAGCAGCCCGTAGGCCACGGTGAAAAGCCGCCGCCGCTCACGCTCGAACGATTCGATCGGTAGTGTGCCTGTCACGAATTCAATACGCTCCTCGTCAGCTATATAGAGAGAGAAAAAATTAGGAGGAACGATGCAACCTAGAATCGATTATGCCAAGATGACGTCGAGCGCCGCCTACAAGGCGATGTACGGACTCGAAAAAACCGTGCGCGCCAGTGGGCTGGAGCACACGCTATTGGCACTGGTGAAAATGCGCGCCTCACAGATCAATGGCTGCGCCTTTTGCCTGGACATGCATTCGAAAGATGCGCGCGCGGCCGGCGAAACCGAGCAGCGGCTGTACGCCTTGAACGCCTGGCGCGAAACTCCCTTCTACAGCGACCGCGAACGCGCCGCCTTGGAATGGACCGAAGCACTGACTCTGATCTCGACGAACCACGTAGAGGATGAACTCTATGAGCGCGTGCGCAAGTACTTCTCCGAAGACGAACTGATGAACCTGTCGCTGGCCGTGGTGACGATCAATGCCTGGAACCGGCTGTCGATCTCGATGCGGTCCGTCCCCGGGAGCTATCAACCGGCCGCGCACGTTGGCGCAGCACAATAGCAACGCAACGGGGAGCCTGCCGCGCGTGCAGGCTCCCAATTTCGCGAAAATTTCGGTTGCCCAAGCGCAGGCAGGTTGCCGAGGCGTACCCGTTTGGGTTATTCTAGTAACTCAAACGTTCTGTAAGGAAAAGATTTAAGCAAAGATGGCTAATACTTATTCCGCACTGAAGCGGGTGCGTCAAACCGAACGGCGTACGGAATTCAATCGTCAGGGCAAGACCCGCCTGCGTCACGCGATTCGCGAAATCCGCCGCACCCTCACCGGCAAAGACCCCAAAGCCGCTGTCGCGCTGTTGGCGAAGACGTTTTCCGTCATCGATCGCTCCGCAAAAAAGGGCCTGATCAAGAAAAACACCGCCGCGCGCTACAAGTCGAAGCTGCACCTTCGCATCAAAGCGCTGTCGGCTTAGTTCCGTTAGCGCGCTTCACGGTCTCAAATCCTTCAACCACGCCGCGTCCAACAGGCGTGCTCTATCTTTTCCAAACAGAATCACGCGCCACGGTCCCACAAACGGCGTGTGCCCGCTGTAAGCCACCTCAGAATCGTTTTTCTTGCGCGCCAGGCGCGTCACCAGCGCACCGGCGTCCAGCCGCGCTAGCGACATTGCCGGAAAATCCGGCGCCCTCACTTCCAACACCGCCACCGTTTGCCCGCCCGGCAGTTCCGCGATAAACGGTGGACTCTGCGCGCTCTGTTCACCCAGCGCTCCCAGCGCCTCTTTTCCCGCCGCGAAGCGAAACTCCGTGGCCTCATTGCTGATATTCAAATCCACCAGCGGCGTACTGCGCGGCAACATGTACCGAAACGCTACGCCATCGTCATACACTCGCACTTCGATATCGATGCGATCGCCCAGCGAACCATCCTGCATGTACTCGGCGACCAGCGAATGATAGCCGGGGCCATCCGCCGTGCGCGTCCCAATCAGGCCGTCCTTTTCACCCAGCAGCGGCTCGATATTCAGCAGATCAATCCCGAGGTACGACCGGTCGATCACCAGCTTCCCACCGACGCGCACCTCATACGCCAGCCGGAACAGGTATCCCGATTCGTTCGGCGGCGCATTGTAGAGCCGAAACTCCACGCGGCCGTCCCGTGAAACAACGCGGCGCTCGTCCTGCCCGGCCGATTGGCCAAAAGCAGGAACGAGCGCCGCCAAAACAAGAGCGCTGAGACGAACGGACAAGCCTACGCCCAGCTATAGCCCGACTTAGTGAGCGGAAGTTCGCGCACGCGTTTACCTGTAGCTGCGAAGATAGCATTCGCCACTGCGGGCAGCGCCGGAGGCAACGCAGGCTCGCCCAAACCCGTCGGCGAAAACTCCGTCTTCAGGAACTTGATCTCGATCGACGTCGGCGCCTGCGCAATCCGAACCATCGTGTGCTGATGATAGTTCGTCTGCGTCACGCGGCCCTTTTCGAGCGTGATCTCCTGACCCATCATTTCGCTGAGCCCGTCGATCACTGCGCCTTCGCTGATATTCTCCGCGCCGCTTGGGTTGATGATCTGGCTGCCGATGTCTCCAGCCACCCAAACCTTGTTGAGCTTGATCTTGCTCTGCGCGTCTACCTTCACCTCCGCCACATGCGCGAAATATCCCGCATGGCTGAAGTGGAAGGCGATGCCCATTCCCGTGCCCTTCGGCAGCGTGCGTTTGCCCCAGTTCGACATTTCGGCCGCAGCCTTCACCACGCCGATCATGCGCGACGCGTTCATGCCCGGACCCTCCGCGCCGGAGCTCAACAGTTCCAGCCGCATCTGCACCGGGTCCTTACCAGCCGCATGCGCCAGTTCATCGATGAACTGCTGAATTACGAACGCAAACGCATTGCTGCTGGGCGCGCGCAATGCTCCCGTGCGAATACCCAGCGGCTGCACCGATGCGTTCAACGCATAGTTCGGAATGAAGCGCTGCGGAAACTCAGTGGGGCCCATCGCGCCCGACGCCACGAACTTCTTGTCCGCGCCGTAGCTGACGAAGTGGTTCTGCCATCCCACCACTTTGCCCGACGCATCCACCGCGCCTTTCAAATATTGGAAACCACCCGGACGATAGTAATCGTGCGCCATATCGTCCTCGCGCGTCCACACCAGCTTCACCGGCGTACCGGCCATCTGCTTGGCGATATAGGCCGCCTCCGCCATGTAATCGTTGTAGAGCCGGCGTCCGAACCCGCCGCCGCCGCGGATCTGGTGCACCAGCACGTCGTTCTGATCGATTTCCGCAATCTGCGCAGCCAGCCGCCTTCCGCCGCCCGGCTGTTGGCTATTGGTCCAAATCTCCAGCTTGCCGTCCTTGAAATGCGCCGTGCAATTCTGCGGCTCAAGCGGCGCATGCGAAATAAACGGATACGAATAGGCGCCCTCGACAACCTTGGCCGCGCCCTTGAAGGCAGCGTCCACATCGCCATCCTTGCGGATCGTCCATTGCGGCTCCTGTTTGCTCATTTCGGCCGCGTTTTTCGCGAACTGTTCGCTGCTCTGATCGGCGTGCGGACCTTCGTCCCACTTCACCTGCAGCTTTTTCCGCGCGGATTGCGCCAGCCACCACGAATCGGCGACGATCGCAATGCCGCTTTCAAGCCCCGGCTCGCCGGGAATAATCGGTTCGGTGATCTGGGGCCGCTCGTAGACGAATGCGCCGCGCACGCCCGGCATCTTCTTGATCTCGTCCAGGTTCGCGCTGACCACCTTGCCGCCGAATACACCGCACTTTTCGTACACCGCGAACTTCATTCCCGGCAACGTCGTGTCGATGCAGAACGGCGCCTTGCCCATAGTGATGGCCTTCACGTCGACGCCCGGCTGTGCGTGGCCGATGATCTTGTACTCGCTCGGATCCTTCAGCTTCAACTTGCTGACGTCCGGCGGCGGCATCGTGGCAACTTTCGCAGCCAGTTGGCCATAAGTGAGCGAACGGTCCGACGTTTTGTGCAACACGCGTCCGGAAGTAGTCGTGAGTTCCGATTCCGGCACACTCCACGTGCCGGCCGCCGCGGTGACAAACAGGGCGCGTCCCGCCGCGCCGACCTGGCGCATCGGGGTCCAGTTCGTCGGCGTGGCCGTGCTGCCGCCAGCGCTCTGGCCGTTGTATTTCGAAGGATCGATGTCCGCCTGTTCGATCTTCACCTGCTTCCAATCCACATCCAGCTCTTCCGCGATCAGCATCGGCAGCATGGTTCGCACGCCTTGGCCGAGCTCCGGATTCTTCGCCACAATCGTGACCGTGTTATCCGGCGCGACGCGAATGAAAGCGTGTGGATCGATGGGCGCCTGTGGGCCGCCGCGACCCTGCGCCACCGCTTTCGGAGTTTCGTACAAGCCCAGGGCGACGCCGCCGCCCGCAAGCGCGCTAATTCTTAGAAATGATCGACGATCGATGCGCATGGTGGTGTGCCCTCCTTATTCGTTGTTGTTACCGCCGCCCGCAGCGCCGGCCGCGCCGGTTGGACGCTTCGAGTGACCCGTCGACCCCAGTTCCGCGGCTTTGTGAATCGCCTTGCGGATACGCAAATACGTTCCGCAACGGCACAGGTTGCCGTTCATCGCCGTATCGATCTGTTGATCGGTGGGCTTCGGCGTCTTCGCCAGCAGCGCCGCCGCCGACATGATCTGCCCGGCTTGGCAGTAGCCGCACTGCGGCACATCCAGATCCTGCCACGCCACTTGCACCGGATGCGTTCCATTGGCCGAGAGCCCTTCGATGGTGGTGACCGCCTTCTCGCCCACCACCGAAATTGGCGTCAGGCAAGCGCGGGCCGGCACTCCGTTCAGATGTACCGTACAGGCGCCGCACTGGCCGATGCCGCATCCGAATTTCGTGCCGTGGAGGTTGAGAGTATCGCGGAGCACCCATAACAGGGGCATATCCGCCGGCACGTCTACCGTGGTAGAGCGCCCATTAACGGTGAGTTTATAGGGCATGGCTGTAAAACTCCGGGTGTAGTACAAGGTTACAACAAATGCCTGGGCGCTGGAACCATGCCGTTCCGCGGGCCGGGACGGGAACGGGAATGGCACAACCGTCGGGGCCTGCATCATCCAGGCCTGCTTACGCGTAGGCTGGTAGCATGAGAGTGCTCATCTCCGGCGCCGGCCTCGCTGGCCCCACTCTGGCCTATTGGCTGGACTCCTTCGGCTTCGAAACAACCATTGTCGAAAAGGCTCCCAGACTGCGGACCGGCGGTTACGTGATCGATTTCTGGGGCGCGGGCTACGAAGTTGCCGCGAAGATGAAACTGCTCGAAAAGATCACGCGCGAAGGATACTCCGTGAAGAGAGTCATCGTGGTTGACCGAACCGGAAAACAAGTTGCCGGATTTCCAGCAGCGGCATTTGCGCGGGCTACGCACGGGCGTTATGTCAGCCTCCGCCGGGGCGATCTCGCGGCGCTGATTTTCGCTCAAATCGAAGGACGGGTGGAGACTATTTTCGGCGACAGCATCTCCACCATCGTCGAGCACAGCCATGGCCTGCAGGTCACCTTCGCAAGCGGAGTCCAGCGCGAATTTGATCTCGTGGTTGGGGCCGACGGCTTGCATTCCAGGGTTCGTGAACTGGTGTTCGGTCCCGAAAGCCGGTTCGAAAAGTTCCTGGGCTACAAAGCGGCTGCATTTGGAATAGACGGATACAGGCCAAGGGACGAGTTGACTTACGTCATGTACACCGAAGTTGGTCAGCAGGTGGCGCGTTTCTCGATGCGCGGCGACCGCACGATGTTTCTGTTCACGTTTGCTGACTCGAATCTTGACAACGGCGATATTCGAACGCAAAAGGAACTGCTCCGGCGCCGCTTCGCCGGAAGCGGGTGGGAATGTCCTTCCATCTTGAATGCGCTCGACCGCACCGATGACATCTACTTCGATCGCGTCAGTCAGATTCGGATGGATGTCTGGTCGCGAGGGCGCGTGGCGCTGGTAGGCGACGCCGCTTATTGCGTCTCGCTCCTGGCAGGCCAGGGCTCCGCTCTGGGGATAGCGGGCGCTTACATCCTAGCCGGTGAACTGCACCGCGCCGCTGGCGACTACAGCGCGGCCTTTGCGAGATACCAGGCGATTTGCCAGCCACTCATTCAGGCCAAACAACAGGCGGCGCTGCGTTTTGCCGGAGCGTTCGCGCCGAAATCCAAATTCAGACTCTGGCTTCGCAATCGCATTTTGAATCTGCTACGCGTAGAATGGATCGCTGACCTGACGGTCGGACGCGATCTGGAAGATAGCATCTCGCTGCCGGACTACTAATCCGCATTTCTAGTCAGGCTCTCGCCGCGAGAGTATAATCCTGACAACGTGCCCTGGCAGATCCACACCCACTCCACGTCCGTGCTTCTCCACTGACCGCATGCGTTCCGCCCCTTCGAATCTCGCCGAGCGTACCCGCGCGCGCGTCACCCGCCGCCTGATGCCGTTCCTGGTGTTCATCTACGTGCTGGCCTATCTCGACCGCGCTAATGTCAGCGTTGCCAAGTTGCAAATGCAGCGCGACCTGCATTTCTCGGACGCCATCATCGGCTTCGGCTCCGGCATCTTCTTCCTCGGATATCTGCTGCTGGACGTGCCCGGCAGCCTCATCGTCGAACGCTGGAGCGCGCGCAAATGGATCGCCCGCATCATGATCTCCTGGGGCCTCATCGCTGCGCTCATGGGCCTGCTCGGCACGCCGCTGTTCGGACACATCGTGCCCGTCACGCAGTTCTATGGTTTGCGCCTGCTGCTCGGAATCGCAGAGGCCGGTTTTTTCCCCGGCGTCATCGTTTACCTTTCACACTGGTACCGGCTCGCGGACCGCTCGCGCGCCAAGGCGTACTTCATGGTGGCGCAGCCAATGGCGGTCGCGCTCGGCGTCCCACTGTCCCGCTGGATTCTCGAAACCGTGCACTGGTACGGCCTCGCCGGCTGGCGCTGGGTCTTTTTGCTCGAAGGCCTGGCGCCGTTTCTGATGGGCTTCGTGACTCTGCGTTATCTCACCGATCGTCCGGAGCAAGCGCGCTGG
>DATAUH010000331.1:0-14170 GCA_036268375.1 Bryobacteraceae bacterium
GGATCGGTGGTCCAATCCTCGCGCCGCGCCTCCACCACGTCCAGGTGCCCCAAAATCAGCACCGGCCGGTGCGCGCCCGTGCCGCGATACCGCGCCACCATGTTGCCCTTGCGCTCGTTCGGACCCAGCACCTGCACATCGGCCGCAGGAAAACCCGCGTCTTTCAGCCTCTTCGTCATCGCTTCGGCCGCGCGCGTGTTGTTGCCCACCGAGTCGGTGGTATTGATCTCGATCAGTTCGCGAAAAATGTCGCGGCTCAGTTGCCGCGTAGCGTCGTCCAATGCCGCCGCCGCGCACAACGCTCCGCCCAGCAACAAAATCCCCGCAATCCGCATTCGACCATTATCCCTTCAGCCGAATGCTTCTGCGGAGTCAGGGCGCCGCCGCGATCGCAGCGCCACTTCGTCATCCCGACGCGAAATCCCGCGGCTAACCCACCACCGGCGGCACCAGCGTCTTCAAAAATTCATGCGCTACGCGGAATCCGCGCTTGTAGTTCTCGGTGAAATTCTCGCCACTGTACGCCGGGTAATAAAACGCGTCTTCGTTCTCGATATTCATCGCGCCCGTATATCCGATCTCCGCCAGCACGCTGAAAAACCCCTTCCAGTCCACCGACCCATACCCCGGCACACGGAACCGCCACCACCGCGTGCGGTCCACCGGCTGAATCCCGCCGCGGCGCACCAGATGCCACAAAATCTCCGTGTCCTTCAGGTGCACGTCGTAAATCTTCGCCGAAAATTCGCGCGCCGCCGCCACTGGGTCCATCATCTGCCACACCAGATGCGACGGGTCGAACTGCAACCCCACGTGCGGGCTGTCGTTAAACGCCTTGAACAGCGCTTCCCATCCTATCGGCCCCGTCGCGATGTTCGGCCCGCCCGCGTACGGCTCCCAAAGAATGCGAACCTTGTTCTTCTCGAGGGCTGGAAAGTACTTCTCCGTGTAAACCTTCACGATCTCGTCCACTTGCTGGTTCAGCCGCATGTTCGGAATCGTGCCACTCTGTCCGCCGATGTTCGGAATGCCCAGCTTTCCGCACAATTCAATGCACTTCAGGGCATATGTGTTTTGCCGGTCGCGCTTCGCCGGGTCCGGATCGACGTGGTTTCCGTCCACCGCCAGCGAAGAAACGTAGATTCCGCTCTTCGCAATCTTGTCTTTGATCGACGCAATTGCAGCGTCATCCAACTTGTCCGGATCCAGCCGAAGCTGTGCGCTGGTGAAGCCTTCGGCCTTGATGAACTCCAGGTTCGAATCCGAAAACTGCATCAGCGCGCCCAATCTGGGCTTCCAATTCAGGGGTCGGTTGCGTTGCGCGTTTTGAGCTTGCGCCACGGCGGCAGCCGCGGGCACGGAGGCGAGTATGCTGCGTCGCGTGAGGGTCACGAAAAGACGATACTCCGTAGCGCAGCGCTCGCGCAAGCGGCTCGACGCGCCAATTCCGTAATTGGCTTCCCGGCAGTCGGTGCGGAACTTCCCGGATGCTTCCCGGCCCGAATAGAATCGCTAGTACTCGATCGTAAGATTTAGCTTTTATCTTGTCTTTCGCATGCTATACCTGTCTTGACCTTGGTTCGCACGAAAGGATCTCATGCAATTTTGCGCTTACCGGATTACTTTCGCGTTTATCGCGGCCGTCTTGCCGATCGTTGCCCAACCGGCGCCAGGCGACTTGCCCGCGGGCATTGTCGGCATGAGGTACAGCCAGCTCTACGACGACACCGTGCCCAATAAACGCGGCGCTCTCGTCATCATGTCCGTAACCCCCGGTCTACCGGCAGCCAACGCCGGGCTGGCCGCTGGAGACATCATCGCCGCCATCAACGGCAAAAAAGTCGCCGGACGCAAGGTCGATCCCGAAGAGGTGCGTGGAGAAATAGGCTCGGAAGTGAAGCTCATTGTGGGGAGAAATGGGAAGGGTTTCGAGATTCCGCTCCAGCGCGTCTCCCCAACCGATCAGCCGCAAGTCACCTCCGAACAGCAGGAGCAGCAGCAACAGGAACAGGAACAGCAGCAGGCCCAGTCCATCACCGCCGCCGCGTTGCAGAACGCGCTCGCCGCGGCCCTCGGTCAACCCGCTGCTGCGGCCCAGCCCCAGTCCGCCGCATCTCGCCTTGCCGGAAGCTGGCACAAGGTCGAAACCGACAACTACAACACCAAAGAAACCTGGCTCGATCTGTCCCCCGACGGCACGTACAAGAAAGTCTTCAAGGCGCGCCTTTTCAGCTTTGGCGCCGTCGCCTACGACGAAAGCGGACAATGGACCGCCAACGGCTCCCTCATATTCCTTTCGGGCGATTCCCAGCGGCCCGCCAGCACCGAAAATCTCGCCGCCTACTCGCGCGGCCGTTAACCCGCGCCGCTCTGCGCCAGGGAACGCGCGCGCGACCTTTCACGCTACAAATCTACAGGCTGGTCAGCGGCGCCAGGCAGCCCTACCGCGGAACTTCCCGGTCGCTCATGCCCGGCCCCCTCTACTCCTTGAAGCTGATGCTCGAATCGGCCTCGAACTTCTTATAGTCGACGAAGTTGACCGTATTGCCAATCGTTCTATATCCGCGTTTCATGAGCGCCACAGAACGTGATGGCAGCAGGTAACTCTTGCCACCCACATCGATGAAGCTGTAGTCCACCTCAACCGAAGATTGCGTGACGTCAGACTCCTTCGGTATATCATCGGCCGAGGCCTTCAACCGTAGAACCCGGTTAGTCGCTACGTCCAGCGTCACCTCGCCCTGATAGCCGGCCTGAACCGGAGATAGCTTCCCATCGGCTGCCCGACTACCAACCATGTAGTGCGACTTAGCGCGTGCGATGCGAAAACTGTAAACAACCGCGCGTCGGTTATCAATCTCGGTCAATGACTTCCATTCGAACGTAGCCGCCGGCGTTGGATCGAAAATCCCGAGTTGCAGATTGCTTAACTCCCCACCGTAGTCAGCCCGTCAAGCGACCCTAAAGTCTGCGTCGTTGGGCTGCCGTTTATAGAAATCAATTTCTGTTTCTCCCTCTGGCCAAAGTAGCTGAGTTGGATGACCAGCCGGTCGATTTTGACATTGCCGGACGCGCGATTGCTGCGTTCCACCTGTTCGTTGCAGATGAAGTCAGGCAGCTTGTTGGTGTAATGCACGGCGATCTCCCGTGCGGCATCGATCGTCCGTTTTTGCTCATCAGGTGCAGGTTTCTGCCCCGCGGCCGCTACACAAAGAAGCGAACCGAGACAGGCAGTCATGAAAAGGCGCGGCATGTTACCTCCCGAGGAGGTCCGCACTTAGCGCTCAGTCACAGCTCCTCAAGCGAAACCCTAGTTCGTAAGGTTTAATACGAAGTATTTCGAGTTAGCATAACACCACCAAGCCCGGGTTGCCTTCCGGCTAGGTCACTTAAGCCGCATAAATAAATTCACCGTCTGCATCCTTCCGCGAAAACCCGGGCCATCGTACTCCCGGCCATCCTGCGCGTCATACGCAGTAATGCGTCCGGCACCATCGATATATACGTTGATATAGTGATTGGAGGTTATCGACCCCACAATTGAGTGTCCGCCGAGCTGCGACATCACAAACCTCCTCACCGCACTCTCCGTCGCCCGTCCGCCTAAAAGCGTCATCCGCAGTTGAACGAATCCGTCGATCGTCGCATTGCCGCGCTGTCCTCCGAAAAAGTTGCAAAACTGCCTCGGAAGGAACGCTTTGTCGTCTGTAGAATAGTCCTTGGTGCAGTCATTCTGCAGTTGATAGGCGTCCGCTACTGCTGTGATCGTGTAACTCGCCGCCGTATGCCCTCGTGCGCCCAGCGCTTCATAGTTCGTCGGCAGCCGCATCGAGTCCAAGCCCGGCTCTGGAAAAATCAATTGTCGCGAAATCGGGTCTACGCCGTTCACGCGCTCCACGCCCAGTCGCGCCAGTGTCTCCTCGTAAAGCTGGTCGGCATCCTTGCGAACGCCTCGCTCATACAGCGCGTGCGCAATCGCGCAGAATCCGCAATTCGTCTTCGAGTTACTCGGGTTATAAATGCTCGCCATCACGTCTCCCACTCCTAAACCCCGCGCGCAATCCGAGAGGTTCCCCATCTACCGAAGACGTGATCGTCAGGCCCTTTCCATTTCGCGTCCGCTTTTCCCGCTGTACCCAAACACACACCCGTGTGGGACGCGACTCACTGATTCCGTATCGCAACCACCGCATCCAACCGCGCCGCCCGCCGCGCCGGCAGCCAGCATGCGAACAGTCCCACCGCGGTGAGCAGCGCCGCCGCCCCCGCGAACATCCTCGGATCGCCCGGCGAATCTAAAAATTGTAAATTCGCCAGCGCGCGTGCGCCTGCAATCCCCAACAGCAAACCTAGCCCTAGGCCCGCCGCCAACTGCCACGCTCCGCGCTGCAACACCATCCGCATGATGTTCCGCGGCGTCGCGCCCAGCGCCATTCGCACGCCAATCTCCTGCGTGCGGCTTCCCGTCGTCTGCGCCACCACCGCGTAAATTCCAACCGACGCCATCAACAGCGCCATCCCCGCGAACACCAGAAAAATCGTGCCGAACAATTGCAGGAACCACATTTGATGTTCGTTCGCCTCCTTCATCGTCCGCAGTCCCGACAACGGCAAGTCTTGATCAATCCCTTGGACCGCCGCGCGCAACTCCGGCGCCACGCTCGACGGATTCGCGGCCCGCACCATCACCGCCATTGAATCGTACGAGTCCTGCTGATATGGCAGGAACACCACCGGGTCCGCCGGATTCTCCAGCGACTGCACCAGATCCCCCGTCACTCCCACCACCGCAATCCACGGCCCCGGCTTCTTCCCGTCGTAAAACCGCAGTCGCTTGCCCACCGGATCCGCCTTCGGCCAATTCCGTTGCGCAAATATCCGCGTCACCACCGCCGCCAGATGTCCCTCGGACCCGTCCACCTCGTTCAATCCGCGTCCGCGCAACAGCGGCATACGAATCGTCGCGAAATATCCCGGCGACATCGTCACCACGGAGAACTCAGGCCCTCGCTCCGGGTTCGCCAGCGGCGCGCCTTCCATCTCAACGCGCCTCGTTCCCGATCCCTCGAGCGGTATATCGCTCGTGATCGAAGCCCGCTCCACCCCCGGAATCGCAGTCAGTTTTACCAGTAATTGGTCGAAAAATCTGCGCCTCGCCACCGTGTCCGGATATCGGTCTTTCGCTAAATCTATGCGTCCGGTCAGCAATCCTTCGTTGCGCATCCACCCATTCACCTGCTGCTTCTCCACAAACGTGCGCATAAACGCGCCCGCGCCCAAAAGCAGCGCCAGCGTCAGGGAAAACTGAAACACCACCAGCAGTCCCGACAGCCTGCCGCCGTGTCGCGAGCCCGCCGTGCGCGTTCCATCTTTCAACGCGCTCATCACGTCTCCTCGCGACGACCGCAGCGCCGGCATCGCGCCAAACAAAAGCGCGCTCACCACGCACACTGCGGCGAAATATCCGAACACGCGATAGTCGATCGCGAACTGCACCCAGTACGGTTTGCCCACATCCTGCGTCGCCAGGTCAAACGCGTGTACGCCCGCCGCGGCGAGCCCCAGCCCCGCCGCGCCTCCCAACACGCTCAGCAACAGGCTCTCCGTCAGCATCTGCCGCACAATCCGCCATCGCGACGCGCCCATTGCCGCGCGTATCGAAATCTCGCGCCGCCGCCCCAGCGCGCGCGCCAGCATCATGTTCGCCACATTCGCGCACGCAATCAGCAGCACAAACCCCACCGCCGCCATCATCAGCGAAAACACCAACTGAATCTGATCGCCGTTGTAGCGCTGATGAAACGTCTGCACCAGCGCCGCTCTATCCTTGTCGTCTTTTGGATAGTCGCTCGCCAGCCGCAGCGAGACCACCTCGAAATCCGCCCGCGCCTGCTCCAGCGTCGCTCCCGGCCGCAGCATGCCGAAAAGTTGCAGCGGCCGTTTCGACCGGTCATTCCGGTCCGCCCCCGCATCCATCGGCATCCAGACGTCCTGTTCGGACGGAAACCGGAAGCCCTCCGGCATCACGCCCGCAATCGTAGCCTGCTTGCCGTTCACCCGCACCGCGCGGCCAACTACATCGCGTCTGTTGTATCGATCGCGCCACACGCGGTACCCCAGCAAAATCACCGGCGGCGCGCCCGGGTTCGCATCCGCTTCGTTGAAATCACGCCCCGCCACCGGCCGCATGTGCAGCATGCCGAAAAATCCCGGCGTCACACGGAACATGTTGTACCGCTGCGGCGCAATCTCGCGCTCACTCAGCGTCGCGCCATCGCCGCTCGCCGCCTCCAGCGCCTCGAGCGAGCTTACGTGCGACTTGAAGTCCAGATAGTCCGGCCACGACACCCCAATCAGTCGCCGGTCCCCCTGCGCCGATTTCGTGTCGTGAGTCAGTATCGACACCAGCCGCTCGCCGCCCGGAATCGGCACCGGTTTGAACAACACCGCGTCGATCAGCGTGAACACCATCGTGTTCAGCCCGATCCCTAACGCCAGCGTCGCCATCACCGCCGCGCAGAACCAACGGTTGGTGCTTATCAGGCGCACCGCCGCGCGCAGATCCTGTTTCATACAGGTTGTCTACGCGCGGCCCGGCCTTGGAGTTCGCAAAAATTCCAACAGCCCCGGATTTCTCACAATGTTTCGTAGCGAGGTGCGTGAGAAGCTGTGGGTACCAGGCGCTCGCCGGTCACCGCACGGAGGGCCGCGGCGGCTCGAGCACGGTGATCAAGCGCAACGAAGTAGACGCGGCTTTATCCCCGCGCCGCGGTAGAAACACGGTGTGAGAAATCCGGACTACCCCTTGCGCCGCCGCCTTCCGCTCATCAGATACACCGATGCCCGCGGCTCTAGCAGTGGATCCCCCGACGCTTCGATCCCATCCACGCGCGCAATCGGGTCGAAGATGATGTGCTGCTGCTCCGCCGCATTGTTCGGCGCCACCGCCGTCAGCTCCACCACGCCCAACTCCACTACGCTCCGCTCCTCCGGCCAGATCACCGTCGCGTCGTTCACCACATCGCCTTCCGCCGCTAACTGCGCCGCCACTCGCAGCCGCGCCGGCCCCTTCGCCAGCCGCTCCTTCACCTCGTCAAACAGAAAGTCGGGCGATTTCTGCGCCGCTTCTGCATCGCTCAAATACGCGTTCTCGCCCTCCGGATGCACGCGGTAGCGCACGTATTGCCCTTCGCCCGCACTGTTCACAAACCGGTGCGCGTTCACGCCGAAATACGTCTCCTGAAGAAAACTCACTGCCCCGTGCTTCGGCGCCGTCACAAACCGCAATGCCGCCGGATGCGCGCCCAAGAACTGTTCAATCGGCGTCGGGTGCGGCGCGTCCGGTCCGCTTGCCTTAATCGCGCGCAGCATCTCTAGAAACTCCTCCGCCGTGTGCGTCGGAAAGCCATTTTCCGAATGCGCAATGATGTCCGTGTGTTTGTGTTCCGCCAGGTGAAACCGGATCGCCACTCCGCGCGGCATCGAATTCGGGTCATTGTCCGGTATCGCTGGAATTCCGGTGCTGTTGGAAAATCGCACCGTCACCGGCGTATGCTCGCGGCTCATATGTGGCGCCCGCGTCAGTTTCGCCGCCTCCGCCGTAGGCGTGAATTGGCCCGTCAAGAGAATACCCTTCGCATGCGCCGGGCGAAAGCCTGCGTGCACGCCGAAAACGTCGTCGAAAGCATGAATGATCTCTCCGCTTAACGCGGCCTTCGGGTCTGGTTGACTTGTTGCCATGCCCACAACTATGCGCATGCGCCACCTCACGCGTCAACCCAACTTTCTGTATCTTTTCAGTAATCATTTCGAGCCGTTCGCGGAGCGCGTCTCAACGCGCGCGTTACCATAATCGCTTGGCTGCCAACCTACCTTCGCTGCGCATGGATCTCGACTTCATGCCCTCCCCAGCCCCCGATCGTCCAGGCCTCTTCATTCGCGATCCCTACCGCTATTCCGACGCCATGCTCGTCATCCCTCCGCCTCTCATCGAGTGCCTCGAATGCTTCGACGGCGCCCACACCGCCCTCGACCTTCGCGCCGCCCTCGTCCGCATCACCGGCGAACTTCAGGTCGGCGAAATCGAAGCCCAACTCACCACCGCTCTTGACCAAGCCGGCTTCCTCGAAAACGAAACCTTCGAGGCCATGCGCGACCGTCACCGCGCCGCATTCGCCGCCGAACCCATCCGGTTCCCCGCCCACGCCGGCGGCGCCTATCCCGCCGACGCCGATGCCCTCTCCGACACGATGCGCCGCTACTCCGACGGCGCTACTCCTCCCGCCCCCGACCCAAATCTAATCGGCATCGCCGCGCCCCATGTCAGTCCCGAAGGCGGCTGGCAATCCTATCGCGACGCCTACAGCGTCCTCGCCCCCGAGCATCGCCACCGCACCTTCATCATCCTCGCCACTTCCCACTACGGCGCCCCCGAACGCTTCGGCCTCACGCGCAAGCCCTTCCGCACTCCGCTCGGCGACGTCGCCACCGACACCGCCACCGTCGATTGGCTCGCCGCCCGCGCCCCTCAATCCATCCAGATGGAAGATTTCTGCCACTCCTTCGAGCACACCATCGAGCTCCAGCTCATCTTCCTCCAGCACGCTCTCGGCCCCGATGTCCGCATCGTCCCCATCCTCTGCGGCCCCTTCGCGCGCAGCATCTATCAAGGCGGCAAGCCCGAATCCGACCCCAAAGTGCAAGCCTTCTTCGACGCCCTCTCTGAACTCCGCGAACGCGAAGCATCCAATCTCTTCTGGATTCTCGGCGTCGACATGGCCCACATGGGCGCGCGCTATCAAGATCGGTTTTCCGCCCAAGCCAACGAAGGTCAAATGTCGGCAGTCGACGTGCGCGACCGCCAGCGCATCGATTGCATTAATACATCCGACGCCGATGGCTTCTGGAATTTAGTGCAAGAAAACCGCGACGACCTCAAGTGGTGCGGCTCTTCGCCCTTCTACACGTTCCTGAAGACCGCCCCCGGCGCGCGCGGCCAACTCCTCCGCTACGAGCAGTGGAACATCGATAAAAACAGCGTAGTCAGCTTCGCCGGTATGTCTTTCACGCATTCGTCGCCATAGCAGCTTGTAACTGCGCTGGGAGATCGGCCATGACACGGCTGCATTAATCCGATCCTGGCTCTCGTTCATATAAGAAATCGGCGGGCCAGGACCGGACAGACGGGTAAGCTGAAGTACTTGTTTCATCTTAGCGGCGGGCATGTCAGGCGGACCACCGGCTTGCGCGTGCGGCTAATTCCCGTTCGGCCGCTCGATCTGGTCGGTCACCAAAACCGGGAACTCCGCTTTCATAAGTTCCAACTTCAATCCTAACTGCTGCTTGAGAGCCTGTAGAAACGTCGGCCCCGCCAAATCCGGCTGAAGATCGCGTTGCGTTCCCGCCGCGTCTGTTGGAGCCGTCGGGGCCCTGCTCGGTTCCAACAAAAATTCAAGTAGGAAGTCGTAGTGTCCCTCGATCCCCGTGCGGTCGACGATTGCGTGTTCCGGTCTGGTAAATCCTGACAGCGCACCCGCCATCAGCTCCAGCGTGGTGTCACGCGACCCCAATTTCACCATTCGGTTAGGCCCCACATCCAAGGCCATAAAGAGATCGCACTCTGGTGGAAACACCTTCTCGTCCGGCTTCACTGGCCCGTTCGCCGTGCGCTTCTGGTCGCAGGGTGGCCCTTCCGCATGTGGCCGAAACTGCGGCCCCAGCTTGCCGGGAGACGCCAACTCCATGGCAAATGCCGGGAAAGCCCGTTCTTCAAAATGCATTTTAAGTCCGAACCGCTCGGCCAGTAGCGACTGCATCATCAGTCTCATCTGGTCCTTAGTGGAAATGCTGTCCGCGCGAGCCTCGATAGCGTAGCGGTCGGTTGTTACCCAATCCGGCAGATTGGCGAGCATCGCCTTTTGCATATCCCCGAATACGGACAATTTGTACGCGAAGGTTATATACGTGAATACTGCGAAGTCGGCGGAAAACCTGTCGCCCACCTGGGCGAACCCAGGTCCCGAATCAAGAGGAAAGTTCGGCCGGCGGAAAGGACCGGTATCCAATCTCACCGAGGCTACGGCAAACGTCTGTTTCCCGCCTGCGGCCGTCTCCCATTCCCGCGCTTTCGCCACCGATCGCGAACCTGTTTGACCCCAAAGAGCAATGCATGCAACCGTCAGCAGGGATACTCTCCAGTATTCGACTCGCCGCATCACAGTGTCCTTGGCCGCACATGATTGACGAGCCCTCCGCCCGGTACGTTGATAGGTTCTGCCAGCGCCAAACTGGCATTGGCTAACAGTCAAGCTTCGCGAGTGCGTGGTTAGTCGCGCTCACACGCCGATCAACCTTATCAACGTCTGTGTTTGATCATTGCCGGGTTCAGTCCATCTTGCGGTCTACTCTTCACCTGCCGCCTCAGCCGCCTCAATCACCGCCAGCGCCTCGCCCGCCGTCACCGTCGCCCCCACCTTCGCCGTCAGGCTGACAATCTTCCCCGCTTGCCCCGCCTTCATTTCGTTCTGCATCTTCATAGCTTCCACCACCACAATCCCTTGTCCCGCCTTCACCACATCGCCCACTGCCGCCAGCACACGCACCACCTTGCCCGGCATCGGCGTCGTGATCTTCTGCGCGCCCGCTCCCCCGCCGCCCGCTCCGTTCCTGCTCCACCGCCGCGGATCGCGCACGTCAATCGCAAACCGATACCCGCACACCGTCACCACGCCGCCATCCACCTTCGCGTCGTAGCTCCGCCCGTCCAGCAGCACCGAATACGCGCCGTCCCCCAAATCCACAACATTCGCCGTGCGCGCCGCGCCATCTCCCAACTGAAAACTATCCTGCGCGACCTCGATCCGCTCCTCGCGCCCATCAATCGTCAAGTCCAGTTTCATCGCAGGTTCGCGCTCCGCCCTTCCGTCGCCCATCGGCTCACACTCGCGCTACCGTTCACGCCCGCTGCCGGCCCTTTCGTCGCGCGCTTCCCCGCATCCAGCGCCGCCACAAACGCCGCCACCGCCTCCACATCAGCCGCCGCCTTCTCCGGCTTCACCCGCGCAAAAAACTCATCGATGAATCCCGTGTGCAGGTTGCCTTTCAAAAATTCACCATCCTCCAGCACGCGCTTGAAGAAGCCGATATTCGTGCGAATCCCGCCCACCGTGTACTCGCTCAGCGCCCGCACCGCCCGCGCCGCCGCCTCTTCTCGCGTCGACGCCCACACCGCCATCTTCGCCAGCAACGGGTCGTACTCCATCGGCACTGTCCAGCCTTCATAAGTGCCGCTGTCCACCCGCATCCCCGGCCCGCTCGGCTCCGCCAGCCGCGTTATCTTTCCCGGATACGGCAAAAAATTGTTGTCCGGATCCTCCGCATAAATCCGGCACTCCATCGCCCACCCGCGCCACTCCACCTGCTCCTGCGTAAACGGCAGCTTCCCGCCCGCCGCAATCTCAATCTGCAGCTTCACCAAATCCAGTCCCGTCGCCAGCTCCGTCACCGGATGCTCCACCTGCAGCCGCGTGTTCATCTCTAAAAAATAGAACCGCCGCTCCGCATCCACCAGAAACTCCACCGTCCCCGCGTTGTAATATCCGCCCGCGCGCGCCGCCCGAATCGCCGCCTCACCCATCTCCCGCCGCATCTCCGGATACTGCGCCACTAGCGGCGACGGGCACTCTTCCATCACCTTCTGATGCCGCCTCTGTATCGAGCATTCCCGCTCCCCCAGGTGCACCATGTTTCCGTGCCGGTCGCCAATCACTTGGATCTCGACATGCCGCGGCCGCTCGATCAGCTTCTCCACATACATCTCCGAATTGCCGAACGCGCTCCCCGCCTCACTGGCCGCATCCCGCAGTGAGCCTTCCAAATCCTCCTCGCGATCCACCCGCCGCATCCCCTTGCCGCCGCCACCCGCCACCGCCTTCAACAGCACCGGATACCCGTGCTCGCGTCCAAACTCCCGCGCCTCTTCGAACGTCACTCCATGGTCTATCCCCGGGGCCGTCGGCGCGCCCGCGGACTTCGCCAACCTCCGCGCCGAAGTCTTCTCGCCCATCGCCTTAATCGAAGCCGCCGATGGTCCGATGAAAACAATCCCAGCCGCCTCGCACGCGTGCGCGAACTCCGCGTTCTCGCTCAAAAATCCATACCCCGGATGAATCGCCTCCGCGCCATGCTTCTTCGCGGCCTCGATAATCCGGTCGATCCGCAAATAGCTCTCTGCCGACGCCGCCGCTCCCACATGTTCGGCCTCGTCCGCTCGCCGCACATGCAACCCCGCGCGATCCGCATCCGAGTACACCGCCACGCTCGCAATATTCATCTCCCGCAGCGCCCGAATCACTCGCACCGCGATCTCGCCGCGATTTGCCACCAACACTTTGCGAAACATGCAGCGAAAATTGTAACCCGCTTGTTCAGGTAACTCCTTGGCGTGTTTCCAAAGCAGACCGTAATCCCCCACCCTTGCCCTTTTCCTGAACCTTGCTCCCCATCAGGCAAAAATGATCCTGGTCGATACTGGCCACCGCCGCGCTCTCTCTGGCCCGTCGCCGCCCTCGCGCAGGGGGCCATCACCACGTCCCGATCCGGCGTCTTCACCCGATCGCGTACAGGCGTTCCGATCCCCAGATGCTCGGCGGCAACCACTCTAGCCCCTGTGAAGAAATCCTCGTCGAACGAGAACAGCACCTCGACTATCCGGAGAGCACATGAGCTCCAAACCATCTCGCTCAGGCACCCGCACAACCTTGGGACAAGAGAGTAACAGTTCGCTCTGCAATCTTCTTCACCCAGGTGGGAGAATGAGAAGAGTTCGGATGGAGATACTGATAGCGCAAAACAGACCGAGCCCCTTGGCAAGACTCTGCGTCGCGCTCACTGGGGCGGGACTTGCAATCCCTTGCCTCTTCGCTGCGGCGCAAAGTAACCCAGGCAGTCAATCCAAAGAAACTCAATTCGAAGTACTTTCGATACGCCCGATGATCTCTTCCGTGAGTGTCCCCATGAATACGAATCCTTCTCCCAATGGCTTTGAATCACGGCTGTCGCTCTGGCAAGCGATCATGGTCGCGTACGGTCCCGTCAATTACGTGAACTGGGGCAGCGTCGAAATCCTCAAAGCCCCGAGTTGGATCGGTGATTTTTACGATATCAAGGCGCGCGTGTCGCAAGCGGACCTCAAGGCTTGGCAAACTCAAACCAACCAGCATGAACTCCTTCGCTCCGCCGTGCGGGCAGCGCTCAAGGAGCGTTGCAAGCTCGCGATTCATGAGCAACCTTCCAAAGCAGAGATCTTTGAGCTCGTAGTTGGCAAGCGTGGCCCACGCCTGAAGGCGGCGGTCCCTGGCTCTATGCCTCACACAGACGTGAAACTGCCGAGTGGCGGCGTCCTGGTGCAAACTGTTGAGAACGGAAAACAGGTCAAGAGCTACTATGGTGCGACCGCGCAGGATCTTGCCGATTTCTTATCTATTATGTCGGGTCGGATCCCGGTACGTGACCGAACAGGTCTAACCGGTCGCTACGATTTCACGATCCAACAGACCCCGCCATTGCCGGATGAAAACCACGTCTATAGTTACCCTGTTGATCATCTCGGATTACAAGTAAAAGCGGGATCGGAGAGTCGGCCGATGTTAGTCATCGATCACATCGAAAAGCCCACGCCGAATTGAGATCCGCCCTTCACAGGTTCTATCCTCGCGGCAAGTAGCAGCGCCTTCCAATTCCTCAACTCCGGGCGAACAAAGATATCGCCGAAGACCTCGCCGTTTCTAACGCCACCGCGCCGCTATCCGCGCCCAACTCCAGCATGGCGGCTCCATCCACTCCGGCCACCCCGAAGTCAACGCCGCCCTCGCCCAATCCGAAACCTCAATAGAACGGCGCCGGAGCCACCATCGTATAAGGCTGCTTCAACACCACCACCGGCCAGTGCTCGCTTGCGGTAGTCCCCGCAGGCTGCACCACAATGTTCAATGTGCACGTTCAGGTAATCGACAATCCCGGCACTACCATCACCAGGACTCTCATCACCAGCACTCCCGCCGCTCCCACTACGCAAGTCGCGGGCCGAAGCTGTAGCACATCGAACAGCGCGGGCAGCACTGTACCCCGAGTGGGACCACCACGGCCTTCGCCACCGGACTCGGATACTTCT
>DATAUH010000332.1:0-18580 GCA_036268375.1 Bryobacteraceae bacterium
GTGGATCAGTTACTCGAACCCGCCACTTACGCCAAATATCGCGCCGCCACGGAGGCTTTGCACAACCGCGCCGTATTTGAAATCGTGGAGCGGCTGCAACACATCCTGGACGTGAAGCCGGCGGAGTCAGGAAATGACGCCCTTACGCACGGCGTAAAGAATTAGTTCCGGCACCGTGTGCAGGCCCAGCTTTTCCATCAGATTACTGCGGTGCGTTTCCACGGTATACAAGCTCAAATTCAGCACCGCGGCCACTTCTTTGTTGCTCTTGCCCTCCGCAATCAGTTGCAGTATCTCGCGCTCGCGCGTGGTGAGTAACTCGTAGCTATCTTCGATCTCGCGATCCTGCAGTTGTCTGACGTAATCTTCCACCAACATGCGGCTCACCGCCGGACTGAAGTAGGCTTTACCGGATGACACCGCCCGAATGGCGCTGATCAGATCGGATTCCGCCGATTCTTTCAGCAAATACGCCTTGGCCCCGGCTTTCAGCGCGCGCAGCACGTAGGCTTCATCGGAGTGCATGCTGAGGATCGCCACTGCAATCTGCGGCATCGTCGTAGTCAACTGGCGCGTGGCCTCTATGCCATTTAAATTCGGCATTCCGATGTCGGTCACCACAACATCAGGCGAAAGTTTCTGCGCCATGGCAAGCGCCTCACGGCCGTCGGAAGCCTCGCCGACCACCTCGAAATCGGACTGACGTTCCAGCACCAGGCGCAGTCCCGTGCGCATCACGGCGTGATCGTCAGCCAGCAGGATACGGATCATGATCTCATCGAACTATCGCGTACCCGCGCCGGCCGGCGCAAGTACCTCCGCAGGCGCAAGAGGCAGGTGGACGGCGATGGTGGTTCCTTCGCCGGGGTGCGACTCGACATGGAAGGATCCGTGCAAATGGCGTACCCGCTCTTCCATTCCGAGAATGCCCATCCCTTTATCCTGCGTGTGAAACCCGGAGCCGTTGTCCTGTACGCGCACGCTGACGCCCTGCGCATTGCGGGTGACGGAGATAGATACCTGGGTTGCCTTCGAATGACGCGTGACATTGTGCAGCGCTTCCTGCACCACGCGGAAGATGCAGGTGCGGTACTCATCGGGCAGATCGTCGGCCGCGTCCTCGGCATGCACTTTGATCTTCACCCCCGTGCGCCGCGCCACTTCGCGCGCCTGCCACTTGAGCGCCGGCGTCAGCCCCAGATCATCCAGCATAGAGGGCCGCAACAACAGGGACAGATTGCGCAGCACCACCACGTTGTTTTCCGCCAGGCGTTTGAGCGATTGCATGCGTTCGTTCAGCGCCGCATTTTCCGGCGGCAAGGTCGACGCCAGATTTCCCAACTCCACCAATAGCGCCGACATCGATTGGCCCACTTCATCGTGCAATTCACGCGAGAGCTTGCGGCGCTCCTCTTCCTGCACCTGCACCAGCCGCGCCGAAAGACGATGCAATTCCTCACGCGCCTGCGCCACTTCGCGATAACGCGTCTCTGACTCAGCTTCGACCGATTGCACGCGTCCAATGCTAAACAGCGCGAGCGCAAGTCCGAATAAGGTGGTGAGCGCCGTGACTACAATCACTTCGCGACGGAAGCTGGAAAACACATCCGCGACATCACTTTCGCCAAAATCGAGCTGGCGCGCGTCCATTTCGCGAATCCTATCGGAAAATTGCAGCAGTTCCTGGCGGCGTGGAAACAAACGCGTACGAAGATAATCGGCGCCCTGCGCGTGACGCGTGGCGGCGTCCCAACCGAGTACCGGATCCACCAGCGCGAAATAACTGGCTACGTCGTGCTGCAGTTTGTCGATAGTCGGGGTTTCGCGCGGGGGCGCGTCTTTACGGTATTGCCGCAGACCGGCATCGATGTCGGCGAAAGTACGCTGGATTTCAGTGCGTCGCCGCGCCGCCAGTTCATCGTCGGCATGCAGGAGATAGTCGCGCAAGTCAATACTGGTGCGGTACAGATCGCTGCGCATGCGATTGAGAAGTTCGTCGCGCTGTAGAAATCCGTGGCGAATCTGACCGCTCGATGCCTCGATGCGGTCGAGCGCCCGGTTGGCGCTCACGGCCGCCAGAATCATCAACCCGAGCAGGCTGCCAAACCCGACGTACAACACCGCGCGGCTCGACATGCCCAAGCGCGCGAGCAGGCCCGATACGGCGGACGGTAGTTGCATGGCGACTCTAATTATATTGCCGCCGATGCGCATTGGCGCTAAGTCGCTATTCGACGTGATCGATAAACGAGAATACGGGGTCGATATCCACGGGAATGGACGATGTCGCCGCCAGCGCCTTTTGCAGCTCGGGCGGAATGGTGTCGTACTTGGTGAACCACGCCTCCGTGCCCGCGCGGTCGCCCGCATCTTCGAACTCCAGCAGTCGTTTGCAGAGTTGCTCCAACACCGCCGGCATGCGCGCGTAATCGATCACGTACTTGCCGTTTGTGATGGCCAACGCGTGGTTCTCCTGCAGATAATTGAACTCCATCATCTCGGCGCGCCCATGCGCTTCACCGGTTCCAAAGCGAAGTGTGCGGAAGAGGCCAGCCACATAGGAGGCGTAGTATTCCGGCAGGCGATCCTTCGCCAGTGCGCCGTGATCCACCAGCCATTTCAGGCCAAACATGCCGGTGACGTCGGCCTTGGCTTCTTCGAGCCCTGAATAGGCCGGTCCGATGGCTTCGCGGATATCCACCTGCTTGCCGCCGCGGCGCGCGAACGTGGGTCCGAGTTCGTGCGAGATTTCGTGCAGCAGCGTCGAAGCCAAGTAGCCCTCGCCGGAGGCTTTTGCAGCCTGGTCCTGGCGCATCAGTATCTGCGCGATCGGCAGTATCACGTCGTCGACGCGCGCATCCATGAAGTTTTTGAAGAAGATCTTTTTGGTGCCCTTTTCCTGGTGTATCTTCGGGTCGTTCGGCAGGTTGTCGGCCACGGCCTGATAACCGTGGCGCAGATCGCCGGCGCGATACGGCGCATCCATTACCTCCATCGGCGTCAGATGGCCTCGCTTGGAGGGCTTCGCAGCGGCGTCCACGGGCAACGCCTCTTGGATTTCCGGCACGTACTTCTGATAAACGGCCAGTTTCTGGCTCTCTTCTTCGTTACGAATCAGGACGGAGGCGCCGTAGGAGGTCTTCACGCCCAATAGATCGTCCAGGTAAGTTTCATAAGGCGCAAAGATGATATCGATCTTAGGGCTTTGTAAGTCAATCCAGGCTAAGTCACTGGCATAGTAGTTATCCGTCAGCAGCGCGTCGGCCCGCAGCCGCAGAAATTTTGCGAAAGCCGGATCGGAAGATAGCGTGGCCGCGTCGCGCAAATCACGCGCCATCGGCTCCAGAAATTGCTTGTAACGGACGTGATACGGCGTCGTCACCAGCAGGACATTGCGCTTTTCAACGACCGTATAGGGGCTGTAAATAGCTGCTTTCGAAGCTGGACGTTGCGCCACGTAGCGCTCGATCTGGGCGCGCGTCATGCCTTTTGGGTAAAGTTCGTGGCCCGGCGGCATGGTAACGGTTCCAACGAACGGCAAGTTGTTATCGAGTAAGTCCCAACGGCTGCCCATGATAGTCAGCAGCTCTTTGATAGTTTTGTCTTTCGTGGTTTTGAGCAACTGCAGGCCGGCCAGATCGCTCTGCCGCCAGTAAATACTGTCCAACAGCTTACACGCATCTACCAGCTTGTTCACCAATCCGGTTTCATCGGCAGTCAGCTCTTTGGTGCGCAGCGGCATGGGCGCCTCCTGCCACTGCGCCAGACGCTGCGCGGGCGTGCGCGCAGTCTGCGCCGATAGAAAAAAGATCGTACTCAGAAAGAGAAAAGTGCGTCGCATATCGATAGACGGAGTCGAGTATAGCAACCGGATTCCACCCGAGCCTGAGCGGTTTATGACAATCCTTAACTTTTTCTAAATCGATTGTTCAACTAACTGCGTTTGACTCAAAGTGGCTATCGGCCTATCGTCTAAAATGAATTCGATCGTATGAATTCCACGAAAACCGATGCAGCGCCCTTACCCGCCGTATTGACGGGGATCGCCGAACACAGCCCCAACGCGACCTGGTTCCCGGATTCGCTCACCCGCCACGCTGACGCGCTGTTCATCGCGCTGGAAGAAAATGGCGCGCCGCTGTTGTTGCAGCTCGGTGGCGCGGCCGGCGCCTTCGGGCTTCAAGGCGCCACCACGCGGACGGCTCACGAAGTGACGGTTTACCTCTATCCATTCGGGTCGAAGGACCGCGCCAACATCGGAGCATTCGCCAACAAGATCGACACGTCTTTCCTGCCGCGCCCGCAGCGCGCGCAACCCGGAATCGCTTGCGGCAATCGCCATCCTGAGGTGAGCCTGCCCGCGGTGTTCGACGCTTTCCGCGAGATTTTGCACGATTCGAGTCTCAACCTTGCCAGCACCGTTCAGCTTTCCGCCACGCGCGAAATGACCACGGACGCGGAGATCGCAGCGCGCGACGGATCGAACCCCGCGGCGCCGGGACACACGCGCGTCAGCATCTTGGACCTCTATCACGCCGGTTTGTGGGCGGCAATCCGCGCCGGGTATCGCAGCGGGTACACTGCCGAGGCGGACCACTTCATCGTGAGCGGCGCGGACGACGCCGCGATTGCGAAATCGGTGGAGTGGGTGAAGGAGGCGATCCGCCAGGCCGCAGACTACACGAAATTCACCACCGATACGTCGAAGGTGTTCGACCTGCGCGCGGACACGCGCCACCCTTCGCCGCTTTCGGAATTGGAAATTGAGGAGCTGTACGCGAAGCGTCTGACGCGCGAAGAACAGGCGTGGGTGCAGGACGCGTTTTCAAAGCCATTTGATTGCGATGCGGCAACGTATCAATTCGAGCCCACTGAGATCAAGCGACTGGCAGTGAAGTTTGCGCCGAGTTTGAAGCTGAACGAAGACCTGTTCGACGCGATTTTAAAGGTGCGCAATGGCGCCGCGTTCGATTTTGAGCCGTCGCTCGATGAAGCCGACACGCTGACCAGCGCCAAAGAGCTGATCTTCTACATGCACTGGCTGAAGCAACGCGGCCGTCCGGCGCAGCTTGTGCCCCCGAACCTGGGATTCAAGAAGCGGCAGGCGTATCCGGAGTCGCGTGGCGCACTCGAAAAGTACACGCATCATAAAATGTGGCCGGAGGTGATGCCGCGGGTGGACGCGGATTTTGCGGGCAATCCGATTGCGGAGTTGCAGGACCGCGTGCGCGAATTGGCCGACGTTGCCGCTTACTTTGACGGCACTTTGAGCATCCATTCGGGCAGCGGCAAGCAACCCGAAGTGCTGCGCTCAATCGGCGCTGCGACCGATGGACGGCTGAACTACAAAATTTCAGGCGAACTGCAATTGCAGCTCTTTGACGTGCTTTCGGAATGCCGGGAGGGCTCGCCGGAGCGGGCGCTTTACGAGCGGATGGTGGCAGCGTGTGAGCGCTTCGCGGCGCAGAACGCTTTTGGGGAGGAGAGCGCGCTTGCGGCGCAATACCGCGCCTCCGGGCACGGCAGCTATCTTGGCAATGCCAGTGCGGGTCGCGTGGATGGTAATCTCTTCCTGGTTTTTTGGCTGGGCAATATGGTGGGCTGCAAGGACGAAGACGGGAAATTCTTCAAAGATCATCTGGACGCGCTGCCGGCCTCGATTATCTCGGAGACGCAGCGCCGCAACAGGGAATACGTGAAATGGTTGGCCTCGCATCTGTTCGAGCTTGGGTAATTCGATTACCGGATCTGCGCGCCGTGGCCGCGGGACTGCTGTTCGCGGCAATTCTGGCGCCGCCGGCCAGCGCGCAGGATACGCGCACGGTGACGGAGCCATCGTTCCCGCCACCGTGCGTCGAGCTTCAAGCCAAAGCTTCCACGCCGGACGATGCCCATCCTGACACGGCGCGCATTCAGGATGCGCTGGACCACTGCGCCGCGGGCCATGCGGTGAAGCTAACTTCAGGCGCGTCAGGCGGCGCGTTTGTTACTGGGCCGATTCAGTTACGCGCGGGCGTAACGCTGCTTGTGAACAAAGGCGCAACGCTCTACGCCAGCCGGAATCCGCGCGACTATGACTTGAACCCGGGATCCTGCGGTACCGTAACCAAGACAGGTCATGGATGCAAGCCGGTTATTGCGGGGACTAACATCGCGCACGCCGGTGTAATGGGAGAAGGAACCATTGACGGGCGCGGCGGCGAGAAACTTGGCGGGCAAAACATTTCCTGGTGGGACTTGGCGCAGGAAGCGAAGGTCAAGAACGAAAATCAGAGTTGCCCGCGCATCCTGGTGTTAAGTCACGCCGATGACTTCACTTTGTACAAGATCACCCTGCGTAACTCGCCTAACTTCCACGTGTCCTACAGCAACGGAAACGGATTCACGGCGTGGGGCGTCATCGTAGATTCGCCCAGGAACTCGCGCAACACCGATGGAATCGACCCGGGTAACTCAACCAACGTAACGATTACCCATTGTTTCATCAATACCGGCGACGATAATGTCGCGATCAAAGCCGGCCATGGCGCACCTACCACGCACATGACGATCTCGCACAATCACTTTTACGCCGGCCACGGCATGTCGATCGGCAGCGAGACGGATGGCGGCTCGAGCGCGATCCGCGTTACGGATCTTTCGATCGATGGAGCCGATAACGGCATCCGAATCAAGTCGAATGCGAGTCGTGGCGGGTTGGTGCGGGACGTGATTTATGAAGATATTTGCATCCGTAACACGAAAAATCCGATATTGATGGATTCTAACTACTCGGCTACCGGCTTGCCGGCGGGAGTTCCGGACAAGCTGCCAATGTTTACGGATATCACACTGCGCAATGTCCGTATCGACGGGGCGGGGAAGCTCACATTTAATGGATACGACGCCGCGCACAAGCTGGGCATGTTGCTCGATGGCGTAACTCTGAGTAACCCTCCGCAGATTCAGATTACCGGAATTCATGCGGACATAGCATTGGGTCCTGGCCCGGTGAATTTACGCCCAACGGGCCAAGATGTTAGGTATTCAGGCGCACCGGGGAAAGGGACTCCGAACGCCTGCGAGGATAAGTTTGCTCCGTTTCCTGCTAAACTGCAGACACCTTAGTTAGTCAGCGTCAGGGAGATATCATGCAAGTCAGTCGAGTCGCTATGTTAGCGGCTATATCTACGGCTGCGCTATTCGGTCAGGAATTTCGCAGCACGATTAGCGGTCAAGTAACCGATCCTTCCGGCTCACCCGTTGCGGGCGTCAAGATTACAGCCAGCGAAACCAGAACCGGCGTGAAAACGCCAACAGTAAGCGATTCCACGGGCAAATATGCTTTGCCGTTTCTTGCGCCGGGTCATTATGAGATCACCGCACTGGCACAGGGCTTCAAAGCTGCAAAACGCACAGACCTTTCGTTGGGCGCGGATGAGCGCACGGTGATCGATTTTCAACTCGAAGTGGGCGATGTCTCGACCCAGGTCACAGTGGCGGCAGATATCCCGCTTTTAAACACAGACAATGCGTCGGTAGGCCAAGCCATCACGACGCAGCAAGTGGAAGAGATGCCGCTGAACGGCCGCACGCCGCTCATGTTGGCGGAGCTTGCAATCGGCGTGACCCCGACCGCCTCGCCGACGCTGGTGCATCCATTCGACCTGGGCGGACCGGCGGCATTTAGCGTTGCAGGTACGCCGTCGCAGTCAAGCGAACTGCTGATTGACGGGGTTCCGGACGCCACATGGGACGGACGCGTAGCCTATAACCCGCCGGTGGACGCGGTGCAGGAAGTGCGCGTGAAGGCCTTCGATTCCGACGCGTCGTTCGGACACACGGGCGGCGGCACCATGAACCAGGTGATGAAGACCGGCACCAACGGTCTGCATGGATCGCTGTGGGAGTTTAATCAGCCGTCGAATATGGTGGCTAATGACTTTTTCCGCAATCGTTCCGGACAACCGCTACAGATTACTCACTTTAATCAGTACGGCTTGACTGCGGGCGGACCGGTGATTGTGCCCAAGGTATTTAACGGCCGCAATAAGTTGTTCTGGTTTTTCGCATTTGAGGGATTGAAAGACGGGCAACCGAACCCTACCTTTCTGACTGTGCCGACCGACGCGGAGCGGCACGGTGACTTCTCTGCGCTACTGGCTCAAGGTTCGCAGTATCAACTCTATGACCCGTCTACAGCAGTGCTCAATGGCACGACAGTTACCAGGGCGCCGTTCGCAGGGAACATCATCCCGCAGAACCGATTAAACCCGATCGCCCTAGCTTACTTGAACTTTTATCCGGAACCGAATGTAACCGTGGGCGTGGGGCCGACGGGGACCAACAACTACTCCAGTTCGGCTACCACGACCGATAATTACAATAACGAACTGGGGCGGCTCGATTACAACATGAGCGATAGGAATCGCATGTTCTTCGATATTCGCAGGGCAGACGAAACGCAGCTGAAGAACGTCTACTTTGCGAATCCAGCGGAGGGGTCGATCCTTTACCGTACGCCGCTAGGCGCAACCTTTGACGACGTTTACGTCGTCGGGCCGAGTACGGTGGCTGACTTGCGTTTGAACTTTACGCGGCTCGCGGAAACGCACGCATTGCCCAGCACAGGCTTCGATCCGAACAGCCTTGGATTCCCCAGTTACATTGCGGGTAACTCTCAATACCTGCAACTCCCGGTGGTTTCGCTGTCCACGTTCCAAAGCATAGGCGCCAATGGCGGCAGCAACTATCCTTCTCAGAATCTGCAATTCTTTGGAGATATCGTCAAGACGGTTGGCAATCACACACTCAAGTTCGGAGCCGATATCCGCCAGTATCGGATGAACTTTATAGTGGACGGCAACTCCACCGGTACTTACTCATTCGCCAATACATGGGTACGCGCATCCAGCACCGCATCGAGCACGGTGGCGCAGGGTCAGGACCTTGCTTCTTTCCTGCTCGGACTGCCAACGGGTGGTTCTTACGACCTGGCTAGTTACGGCTCTTTCTATAACTACTATGCCGCGGGATTTGTGCAAGACGACTGGCGCGTGAGTCACAACCTGACCGTAAATATTGGCCTTCATTTCGATCATGACGGCCCGGTACATGAAAAGTACGGTAGAACCGTGGATGGCTTTGATACTGTAGATCCCAACCCGATCGCTTCCGCCGCTCAGGCCGCCTATGCGAAGAACCCGATTCCGCAGATCCCCGTAGCGAATTTCGACGTTCCGGGCGGTCTGCAATTCGCGAGTCCGAGTAACAACGCCATCTATCAGAACACGTCACACCTGCTCAGCCCGCGCGTTGGTTTCGCATGGAGCCCGGGAGTTTTGAAGGGTACGGTGATCCGCGGCGGTTTTGGTATGTTTGTGGCGCCAGTTACTATCGCGAGCCTGGCGGTGACCGGATCTTACTCGACGACGCCCATTCTGACGCAAGAGGGCTTCAGCCAGACCACGCAGATGACGGTTACCAACAACAACTATGTGTCGCCGGCTGCAACGCTTTCGGATCCTTTCCCGAATGGACTATTGCGCCCAAGCGGCTCTTCCATGGGTCTGGCCACTTATAACGGGCAGACGGTCAACTTTATCAATCCGCAGATGAAGAATCCGTACTCGCTACGCTGGAATTTTGGCTTCCAGCATACGTTGGACAAAAACACGGTGGTCGAGGTGTCTTACATTGGAAATCACTCCGTACATATTCCGATTACGGTGACTCAGTTGAACGGCATTCCGCGCCAATACCTGAGCACGCTTCCGGTGCGCGATACGGCGGTGAACAGCACGCTCAGCGCAACTGTGCCGAATCCGTTTGCGGGTCTCTTGCCGAATTCGAGCAACCAGAACGGTTCTACCACGGCGCTCGCCAACCTGCTTGTGCCGTATCCTGAGTTTCCGGCGGGCGACAGCGCCAGCGGTTGGAGTGGGTCATCCGGCGTATTGGATCAACTCGCAAATCTTGGCCACTCTTACTTTCACAGCCTGAACATCCGGTTGGAGCGGCGGCTTTCGCACGGAGTGTCGGCGATCGTAAACTATGGATGGTCGAGGCTGATCGAACAGGTGAGCTGGTTGAATGACAGCGATCCCGTGCCCGAAAAGCGCATCTCTCCGTTCGACCACCCACAGCGTATTGTTTTGGCATTGACTTACGACTTACCGGTGGGTCGCGGTCAGGCGCTGAATGTGAACCGCCGCTGGCTGGATGCGATCGTAGGCGGCTGGCACCTCAATAGCGTCTACACATATCAAATTGGACAGCCGCTGAACTGGGATAACGGCAGCACAACGACGCCGAGCGATTACGTATTCTACGGCGGCCCGGGCACGCTGGCGGCCAGCCTGAATAATCGGCAGGCCAACACGACTGCATCGGGAGCGGCGCTGCCGGCATTCAATACGTCGCTGTTTGCGACTAACTCAGCGAACGCATTCGCCTATCACATACGGACGTTTTCGACTACCTTCCCGAACATACGGCAAGATGCGATCAACGAATGGGATCCCTCGATCCTGAAGCGATTCACAACGTCGGAGAAGACTTACCTGCAGCTTCGATTTGAGTTCTTCAACGTTCTAAACCATCCGAACTTCGCCGCGCCGGCAAACATGAGCGCGACTAATAGCGCGTTTGGAGTGATTACGGCTGTGGCGAATCGGCCGCGCACCGTTCAGTTGGGCGCCCGGTTCGTATTCTAAAGTCGCAGCAATTAATTGTTATGCGGCGGGCGCTAGAGACTTCGCGAAAACCAGCGCCCGATCTGTAGGGGCGACGGATATAGGCGCTGCACGCCGGAGCTGTCTTCCACATAGAACGTTGGGAGAACGAACGAGACGGCTGGGCGGCCCAGGCGAACCTGTCGGTTCGTGCAAGGTTAGGACCACCAGCAGCCACAGGCCTCCGAGTCTGTCCAGATGGCGAGCGGCAAGACCCCAATTGCTGCGGGAAGACTGCAAGGCCGACATCCTCATACGAATCCGGGATAGTGAAGCGTCAGGGCTAGTACGACGAACGGCGCAGTAAGCAATCAGGGCCGCTATGATGGCGCGGACTTGCGCGCCGCGGCAGGTGCGGGCTGCTTCTGCGCACGGAACCCGCGATAAACGATAAGAAAGCCCGCTGCAATCAACGCGCGCTCAGCGGTCCATATGACGAGGAACGCGAACGTGCCTGAAAGCGCAGAGCTCTCTTTCAATCGCCATTGCGCAGACCAGCAGGCAGACCCACGGAATCGTAATAACTGCCGCGCAATTCGTGAAATGCGGTTGCGGCGCGCCATACGCACGCTGTCGCTAGCGTGACGAAGAACGCCACGACGCGGCTGGCGGATGGAGAGTGTGAGGGCGCTAAGAAGTGCGAAGGTTTCCAATGCTCCGATGTGAGGATGCGAGGGAAAGTGTTCACTGGAGGAACTGCTTAGGACCAACGTGTAACTTTCAAATCAATTTGAGAATACGCAAAAGCGGTCGAATGATCGTAACCGTACGTTGGCGGCTTTGTTGCAACTTAGACGGAGACGGAGGCGCAACATACATGCCGGGTAGGTCTAAACGTGGATCCAACTATGAAAATCACCAGCCGGCCGTCGAATTACATGACGCGGCCGCGCATGCTCACGAAGTGGGTGAACTGCATGGGAAGCAGGAACACCTGACAGGAACCGAGCATGCGCGGCTAGAGTTCGAATATGCCAAGAGCGAAGCCCGGCGTGACGACGGGCCGACAGCAGGCCACGGAATTCAGGCATTCGGTCACGACGAAATCGTGGCACTTGCGCATCAGTTGTGGGAGGAGCGCGGGCGTCCTGAGGGCTCGCCGGACGAGGATTGGCACGAAGCAGTCAGACGGCTGCGCACGCGCGCGATGACGAGGAGCGCCGGGTCCGGATCGTCCATGCCGGAATAATCGGAAACTACGCTATTGGTGCAGCGCCGCCAAGCATTTGCCCGTTGAGCGCCGTACAAGAGGCATGCCGACTGCCAGGATGTTGCGTATCTGCTCTGTGCAATTTCTCCTTGCCGGAATCCCCGCCGAGCGTCGAAGAAATTGAACCCTCGAGACGCCACTAAACGCGAAAATGCGCGAACGTTGCGCAGGTTGCTGCCGGATCGCTTCCAATTGATGGCGCAGATAGAGATTTACAGCAGCAGGTGTGCTCGCCGATCCCACCCAAAGGCGCGGCCAAATTGACGCCGCCACAAGACGCAACCAGACGGCCTTGCGCGTAAGATTTATCAGGAATCGGTTATGGGAACTTCCCAGCCCGAGTACGGCTTCCAACGCGCTGCAAATCGTTGCATACTATGCAGGTATGAAATTCGCGGCGCTGCTGCTCACGGCGGCAGTATGCGCGGCTCAGACCGAGTCACCCGGATCGATCAGCGGCGTAGTGCGCGATGCGGCGTCGGGAGCGCCCGTCTCGAATTGCAAGCTGAAGGTGGAGACGGCCGACCACCATACGCTGCAGGTTCCGGTAGATGCGCTCGGCCAGTATACGCTGGCAGGTCTGGCGGCCGGGAATTTTACGATCTCGGCTGCAAGCCCCGTTCCAGGTCAGAGCCACGCTTCCGAAACCTCGAGAAAGGTCAAGCTGGAGACCGGCCAACAACTGCGTTCGATTGATTTGCGTCTTCCTTCCACGGGGGCCATAACCGGCCGCGTGCTCGACGAGAACGATCAACCAATATCCGGGGCCCAGGTCTTTCGCGTCGATGAGCAGTATTACCATGGGGCGTTGCGCCGGTGGTTGGGGAACGGCGGGGTAACCAATGATCGGGGCGAATACAGTCTTACCGGCATTCCGGCCGCTACGGCGTTTCTCGTAGAAACGCGAAATCGTTCGATCCTGGTAAAAGGCGAAGGTGACACTCCCGCTAACACGTTTTATCCGAGTGCGAGCTCGGTGGAGTCCGCGGCTGAGATCATATTAAACCCGGGCGAGACTCGAGCCGGCGTGGATATTCATCGCCTGAAGCTTCCCTCCTACTGCATCTCGGGATTGGTGGAGGGCGCCGGCGCCGATGCGGTCAAACTTAGCGTGAGAGACCTGGCCGCGACAGACACCAGTTCCGCATCCGGCGATATCGCCGAGGTGGAGATGGACGGCACCTTCCGCGTCTGCGGCCTGCACCCGGGCCGCTATCGCCTTACGTTGACGAAGGCCTCGCCGGGCAATTCACAGCAGCACTATTCTGCTGCCGCACAGGTGACGCTGGTCGATCGCGACGCGCCGGATGTGACCTTGCTGCAAAATCTGCCGAGTCCGCTGACAGCCAACTATGTTTGGGATGGCGACTCCTCCGGCCATTTGCCGAAGGTGAGCGGGACGCTGTCGATGGAATCGCCCAGCGGAGGGATCATGATGGGTTTTTGGGTCCCAGGCAATTTTTCGGCGTCTTTCCCTCTCGCGCCTGATAACTACTTCATCAATGTTTCCGATATTCGGGAGCCGGGAGTCTATGTGAAGGAGATGTCGTGTGGGGGCCGCGATATACTCCACGGGCTTGCTCCGCTGGGCGGCTCCCTCAGTTGCGGCTCCCTGCGCCTGGTGTTGGCGCGCGACGGAGGTTCGTTGACGGCTCGCGTAGTCGATGATCTTGGAAACGCGGTTTCGGATGCATACGTTGCGATCGTTCCGCAATCGGCTGCGACCGCGGCCGGGATGTCGGAGGTGATGACTTCCGGCCAGACAGACATCAACGGCGCTTTCTCGGCAGGAAGGCTCGCGCCCGGCAAGTATCGCGCATTCGCCACTTACGAAAGATTGGATCTGTCCGCCAATCGAATCGCCTGGCTCTGGGCGGCGCAGTCGCGCGCCCAGGAGGTGGAGATCGCCCCGAACGGCAGCGCGCAGATAACGGTCAGATTGCAGCCGCTACATTAGCCCAGCCCTTTTAGCGCGTGAGAGAAGAAGAAACGCCGCTCCTACTGGAGCAGCGTCTCCTGTTCGTTACCGTTTCCGTTAGTAGGGTCCGTGTCCGGAATGACCGAAGCTGCGGCCACCTTATCTCCATCTTCGAGCGACACCAGTTTGACGCCCTGAGTGGAGCGGCCGGCCTGCCGGATCTTGGACGACTCGATGCGGATGATCTTTCCAGCTTGCGTGACGATAATCAAGTCGGAGTCTTCGCTGACCGAGAGAATCGCCACGACGGAGCCGGTTTTGGAGGTCGTCTTCATGTTGATGACCCCTTTGCCGCCGCGCCTGGTGAGGCGGTAGTCTTCGAGCGAAGTCCGTTTGCCGAAGCCGTTCTCGGCGATCGATAGAAGCAGGCCTTGTTTCTCGACTACCTCCATGCCGATCAGGTAGTCCTCGTTTGCGAGATCCATTGCCCAGACGCCGTGCGCCGGACGTCCCATGGCGCGAACTTCCGATTCGGGGAAGCGAATCGCCTGTCCCTGGCGGGAACCCAGAAACACGAAGTTCTTGCCATCGGTAATCCTGGCGCCAATGAGTTCGTCGCCCTCATCAAGACTCATGGCGATGATGCCGCGCGACATCGGATTGTCGAACTCTGTGAGTTCGCATTTCTTGATCACGCCTTTTTTCGTCACCATGACGATGAAGCGATCGGCCACGAAATCCTTCACGGCGAGGAAGGCCTTCACGGTCTCATCGCCTTGCAGGTTGATCATGTTCGATATGTGTTTGCCTTTTCCCGTGGTGGAGGCGTCGGGAATCTCGTACGCCTTCAACCAGAAGACGCGGCCGCGCGAGGTGAAGATCAGCAGGTAGCTGTGCGTCGAGGCTACCAGCAGATACTCGACGACGTCTTCGGCGCGCGTGCCCATGCCGATGCGGCCCTTGCCGCCGCGTATTTGACGGCGGTAGGTATCGACGGACGTGCGCTTCAGATATCCGCCGCGCGTCACCGTGATGGCGACGTCTTCCACCGCCACCAGGTCTTCGAGTTTGATCTCGCCGGTGTCTTCGATGATCTGAGTGCGGCGCTCATCGCCGAAATCCTTCTGGACTTCTTTGAGCTCTTTGATGATGACGGAGCGGAGCACGGTGTCCGAGCCCAGGATTTCGAGGTACGCGGCGATGCGGCGCTGAATGTCTGCCAGTTCATCAATAATTTTCTGGCGCTCCATGCCGGTGAGCCGCTGCAACTGCAGTTCGATGATGGCCTGCGCCTGGCGTTCCGTGAACTGGAAGGCGCCGATCAGCGAATCGCGCGCTTCCCGCGGCGACTTGGAGGCGCGGATTAGGCGGATTACTTCGTCGAGATTGTCCAGCGCCTTCTGGAAACCGAGTAAGATGTGTTCGCGGTCGCGCGCTTTGCGCAACTCGTACTCGGTGCGACGGCGGACTACTTCTACGCGGTGATCGATGAAATGCTTCAGGCAGTCGACCAGGCCCAATTCGCGCGGCTGGCCGTTCACAATCGACAGCATGATGATGCCGAAGCCGATCTGCAGTTGCGTGTGCTTGTAGAGATTGTTGAGAACGACTTCGGCTTGCTCGCCGCGCTTGAGATCGATCACGATGCGCATGCCTTCCCGGTCGCTGTGGTCGAAAACGTCGGAGATGCCTTCGATGCGTTTTTCGTTCACCATCGATGCGATCTGCTCCAGCAGTTTCGACTTATTCACCTGGTAGGGAATTTCGGTGACGACGATCTGCTCTCTATCTTTGCCGGTGCGCTCGATGGCGGCCTTGGCGCGGAGTTTTAACTGGCCGCGGCCTTTGGTGTATGCGTCGTAGATTCCGTTGCGGCCCAGGATGTAGCCGCCGGTGGGGAAGTCGGGGCCGGGCACCATTTCGAGAATGTTCTGCAGCGGCGTGTTGGGATGCTGGATAAGCTGAATGGTGGCGCTGATAATCTCAGTCAGGTTGTGCGGCGGGATATTGGTGGCCATGCCCACCGCGATGCCGGACGATCCGTTCACCAGCAGGTTGGGAACGCGTGTAGGCAGAACTTCGGGTTCGACTTCGCTGTCGTCGTAGTTCGGTTTGAAGTCGACGGTTTCGAGATCCAGGTCTTCCAACAGCGCGGTGGAGATGCGCGACAGACGGGCTTCGGTGTAACGGTCGGCCGCGGGCGGGTCGCCGTCGACGGAGCCGAAGTTGCCCTGGCCTTCGACCAGCGGGTAGCGCAGCGCGAAGGGCTGGGCGAGGCGGACCAGCGCGTCATACACCGCCAGATTGCCGTGCGGGTGATACTTGCCCATCACGTCGCCGACGATGCGGGCGCATTTGCGAGTGGGGCGGTTGGGCTGCAGGCCCATTTGATGCATCGTGTAGAGGATGCGCCGGTGGACCGGTTTCAGACCGTCGCGAATATCGGGAAGCGCGCGTCCCACGATCACGCTCATGGCGTAATCGAGGTACGAACGCTTCATTTCATCTTCGATATTGGTGGGCAGAATGTTGCGGCCGCCGCCATCGCCGCCTCCCGGTAAAGGAAGCTGAGAAGGTTGATCCTGGTCTGGCATGTTTTGGGGTTAAGTTCAATTTTAGCAGAGTTTTAGAGCTGACGGAAGGTCTTTAACTGCAGCAAAACGCTGGAGTAAGAGATGGGGGAGTTTCGTCGCGTGAAGTTAGCCCACGCGTATCGTTGGCGCGCACTCTCAGGCCTGTCCGGTTAGCGAGCTTTTCGCTCCCGCTATTTAGTACAATGGAAGATCACATTCAATGGAGTTTAGATGCTAATGATTCGTCTGGCGCGATTCGGCGCCAAAAAGAAGCCGTTTTACCGGATTGTCGTGATTGAGAAAGAGCGTGCCCGCAATGGCCGCAACTTGGAAGTAGTGGGTCATTATAGTCCCACAACGACCCCTGCACAGGTGCTGTTGAAGCACGATCGCGTCGAGCATTGGACCAAGAACGGCGCCCAGATGTCGGACACCGTTAAGCGCCTCGTCGAGAAGAATCCCGCCCCCGTCGCACAACCAGTTGCTTAATTGACTGATTGGAGCCGCTAACTGTAGGGAAACGAACCGCAACACGCCTTAAGTTTGCCGCCGGCGCTACGGGTGTACAACGCGGTTCGATAACATTGAAGGCGGGAGGCGGGGTGCATGAAGCAGTTGATTGAAGATATCGCGAAAGCTCTGGTTGACATCCCTGAAGAAGTTACGGTGCGCGTTGTCGAGGGCGAGCAGGTAACGGTGCTCGAACTGAAAGTTGCGCCCAGTGATCTCGGCAAGGTGATTGGCAAACAGGGCCGGACGGCGCGCTCCATCCGCACTATTTTAGGGGCCGCCGGCATGAAGTTGAACCGCCGTTTCACGCTTGAGATACTCGAGTAGTGCTCGAAGAGGCTTGGGTCACGATTGCCCTGCTCGGCAAGACGCGCGGCAATCGTGGCGAAATCACCGCAGTTAGTCTCAGCAGTAAACCCGAACGTTATTCCGGGCTGCGCGAAGTGTATCTGTTCGGTTCTGGCGAGCGTTATGAAGTAGAGACCACGTGGTTTCATAACGGCACTCTGGTTTTCAAATTTCGCGGCATCGATAGCATTTCCGATGCGGAACCGCTCAGCAGGTCGGAAGTGCGCGTGCCCCTTTCCGAGCGCACGCCGCTCGAGGCCGGCGAATTCTTCCAATCCGATCTGATCGGTTGCGAAGTGATCGAACGAGCCACCGGCGAGCGCCTGGGAACCGTGCAGGATTGGGACGACGGCGGCGGCTCCGGCCTGCTGGTGCTGGATGGCGATCTGCTGATTCCCTTTACGCGCTCAATCTGTGTGGAGATCGACCCGGCCTCCAGGCGCATCGCGGTCGAACTGCCGCCTGGCCTGAAGGACCTCAACCGCCCGTGATCTTCCACATCCTGACGATCTTCCCGGAATTTTTCACCGGGCCGTTCGCTTATGGCGTCGTGAAGCGGGGCAGGGAAGCAGGCCTGCTCGATATACGCATACACAACCTGCGCGATTGGACGCACGACCGTCACAAAACTGTTGACGACCGGCCGTTCGGCGGCGGCGAAGGCATGGTGATGAAATGCGAGCCGCTGTTTCAGGCGGTGGAGAGCATCTGGCCGGAACGGGGCGTACGTCAGAAAGCGATTCTGCTCTCGGCGCAAGGCCGGATGTTCGATCAGCGGACGGCGAATCGGTTGAGCGAAGAGACCGACGAGTTGCTGCTGATTTGCGGGCGCTATGAAGGCGTAGATGAACGCGTGGCGGAGCATCTGGCGGACGACGAAGTATCCATCGGCAACTATGTTTTAAGCGGCGGGGAACTCGCGGCGGCGATCGTCATCGATTCGGTGGCGCGCCTGCTGCCGGGCGTATTAGGCAACGAAACCTCGGCGGCGTTCGATTCATTTCAAGACTCCGGACACGGCGAAGGGCTGCTGGATTGTCCGCACTGGACGCGGCCCGCGGAGTTTCGCGGCTGGAAAGCGCCAGAGGTGTTGATGAATGGAAACCACGAAGAGATTCGTAAATTCCGGCGCGCTGCGGCTCTCGATAAGACCGCGAGACTGCGCCCCGATCTGAAATTGCGCTGAGCGCTCTGTTTACATGGTCTCTGGTCTGCACGGGAGACAGTAAATGATAGAGAAAATCACGTGTCTACTTCAGCGAAGCGGCGCCGCTTCGTGTTACTGCGCCTCAAAGGTTGTGGCGCTCCG
>DATAUH010000333.1:0-6099 GCA_036268375.1 Bryobacteraceae bacterium
GACGGCTCCATTCAGCGCGTGAACCGGGCGCTTTCGCAGATCTTCCCAGCCGATCAGGCCGTTCGCGCGCAGCGTCTCGAAGATCTCTTTTCCCGTGAAGATACGGCGGAAATCAAATATATGATGAAGCGCGCACGGCGCACAGGCACGGCCGCGCGGCAACTCGAGTTGCGGCAGGGAAATCGTAATCTGCATCTGGCGGTTACGGTGTCGGCGTTGGAGGAGAGCCTGACCTCCGGGTTCGTGGTCGTTCTGGAAGATACCAGCGAATTGCTGCGCGCGCAAAAATCCGCGGCGTGGCGCGAGGTTGCGCGGCGCGTAGCCCACGAAATCAAGAACCCGCTGACGCCGATCGCGCTTTCGGCGGAACGCATCGGCCGTCACCTGGAGCGCCTCGAACTCCCTCCGGCAACTGCTCACATCGTGCGCGACTGCACCGCGATCATCGGCAAATCAGTGGAGTCGGTGAAGACTCTGGTGGACGAATTCTCGCAGTTCGCGCGCTTCCCTGCGGCGCAGCCGGTGCGCTCTGACTGGAATCGGGTAGTGCGCGAGGCGATCGCGATTTTCGACGGCCGGCTGGATGGCATCGAGATCCGCACCAGCTTCGAAGAGGGCTTGCCGCCGGTAAATATTGACCGCGAACAGTTCCGCCGCGTGGTCGTGAACCTGATCGATAACGCCGCGGAGGCGATGCAGGATTCGCTGGTGAAGGAACTGGACATCACGACGCAGCATGGGGCGGCGGAGTCAGTGGAGCTGACCCTTGCGGATTCCGGGCCGGGAGTGAGTCCGGACGACAAAGAGAAGCTGTTTTTGCCGTACTTTTCGACGAAAAATCGTGGAACCGGACTGGGGCTCGCTATCGTTAACCACATTGTGGCGGAACATGGCGGGCACATACGTGTGGAAGACAACGAGCCTTCCGGCGCGCGCTTCATCGTAGAGATTCCGGCGATTGCAACGGACGCGGAGGGCGCGGAGCCAATTCCCGCGGCTGTCGTGCCGGTATGAGTCTATATTCCGCTCCTGACCTGCGCGCAATGGCCCCAGCTTTAGAGACGCCAATCAACCGGAAAATATGAAGGCTCATCGAATTCTGCTCGTTGACGACGAAAGCGGTATCCGCCAATCGCTTACCGGCGTGCTGGAGGATGAGGGCTACTCTGTCGAATCGGTCGCGACGGGCGAGGAGTGCCTGGAGCGGCTGCCCCGAGGAGATTTTGAGCTGGTGCTGTTGGACATCTGGTTGCCCGGCATGGACGGTTTGGATGTTCTGGCGCGCATCCAGGAGATCCCGTTTCCAGAGCGGCCGGTGGTGGTGATGATCTCGGGGCACGGCAACATTGAAACCGCCGTGAAGGCGACGAAGCTTGGGGCGTTCGATTTTCTCGAGAAGCCGCTGTCCATCGAAAAGGTCGCAGTGGCCGCGAAAAATGCGCTCGCGCATCGCAGCTTGACGCTGGAAAACAGCCGTCTCAAAGCCGATTCGAACTCGCGCTACCGCATTATCGGCGAAAGCGTGCCCATGAAGGCCCTGCGGCAGCAGCTCTCGCTGATGGCCGCCACCAACGGGCGCGTGCTGATCTACGGGGAAAGCGGGGCGGGCAAGGAACTGGTGGCGCACGCCCTGCACGCCATGAGCCCGCGCGCCGCGGAGCCGTTCGTGGAAGTGAACTGCGCGGCCATTCCCGAAGAGCTGATCGAAAGCGAGCTCTTCGGCCACGTCAAAGGCAGCTTTCCGGGCGCTCACGAGGCCAAGACCGGCAAATTTCACAAAGCCGACGCGGGCACGCTGTTTCTCGACGAAGTGGCCGACATGAGCCTGCGGACGCAGGCAAAGGTCCTGCGGGCGCTTGAGGAGCAGCGTTTCGAACCGCTCGGCGCCGCTGAATCCGTGAACGTGGACGTGCGCGTGGTTGCCTCCACCAACAAAAATTTAGAAGATGAGATCGAGCGCGGCAATTTTCGCGAAGATCTCTTCTACCGCCTGAATGTAATCCCATTTGCCGTGCCGCCTCTGCGCGAACGGCGCGAAGACATCCCGCTGCTGGCCGATCATTTCCTGCGCGAATTCACCACCGCCTACGGCCGCAAGCCCAAAGAGCTGACGCCCGAAGCGTACGCGGTATTGTCCGAATACCCATGGCCGGGCAACGTGCGCGAGTTGCGCAATCTGATCGAGCGCATCGTCATCCTAAACCCGCAGGTGCGCGTCGACGCACGCCACATTCCGCTCGCCACCCCGCGGCGCCAGCCGGAGCGCTCCGGACGGTTTGGCAGCCTGCAAGAAGTGCGGGAAGCCGCCGAGCGCGAATATATTCTCAGGAAGCTCGAAGACACCAGCGGCAACATCACGCGTACCGCGGAGCTGCTGGGCCTGGAACGCAGCAATCTCTATCGCAAGATGCGCACGCTCGGAATCGGTCCTAAAGAATGACCGGCGTTCGCACGCGTGCTGAGGATTTTGGCTCGCACGAATTCCAATCGATTACGATAATGAGAGTCGTTTTGACGCTCGCCCTTCGGAGGAGAATCACGACATGACCGACGCCGCTCATCCGCCCTCTGGCGCTCCACTCGAACGCATACAGTGCCAGTGGTGCCAGAGCATGAACGAAAAGACCGCCACTGCCTGTCGCGCGTGTGGCGCCCCGCTCGACATTCGCAACCTGGTCAGTGAGTCGGGGTGGCGGGAAGCGCCGCGCATACGCGACATGACGCAGATTCAGTTCAGCGCCAGCACCTGCCAGGTGGAGGGCGAAATCGTCCCTGTGGCGGAGATCAACCTGGGCGCCGGCGATGCGATTTTCTTCGAGCATCACGTGATGCTCTGGAAAGAAATGAACGTGCCGCTCACCGTGATGCAGCTTTCGGGCGGCCTTAAGCGCGTGTTTGCGGGCATGCCGTTCATCATCAGCGTCGCCACGGGTCCCGGGCGCATCGCTTTTTCCCGCGACGCCACGGGCGAACTGGTGGTGATGCCGCTTCATCCAGGTATGGAGGTTGATGTGCGCGAGCACGCATTCCTGTTGAGCTCGCATCAGATTCAATACTCATTCGTGCGCATCAAGGGACTCACCAACATCCTGTTCGGCGGTCAAGGCATGTACATGGATCGCTTCGTCACCACCAGCACCTCCGGCCTGCTTATCCTGCACGGTTACGGGAATGTCTTCGAACGCCGACTGGCGGCGGGTGAAAGCATCATGGTGGAGCCGGGCGCCTTCCTGTATAAAGACTCCTCGGTCACGATGGATGTCGAGTTTCAGCGTTTCGGTTCCGGCTTCTTCGGCGGCACAAACATGGCGCTGGCGCGCATGACTGGTCCCGGGCGCGTCGGCATTCAATCGATGTACGTGCACCACCACACCGAATAGGAGCCCTCATGTTCTGCACCAACTGTGGAACCCAGATTCGCGACGACCAGAATTTCTGCGTGACGTGCGGCACTCCGGCGAAACGCGCCGCCGCTGCCGCGCCGCCGGTTCAGCAGAATGCGCCCGCGCCCCCGTACGCTTCGCCGCAGCCGGTTCCCTACGCGCCGCCACAGCCTGCCTACACCGCGCCTGCGCCGCCGGTGTCACAGCCGTCAACCTCGGTGGACGCGTCGTCCGAACCTTTCGATCCGCCGCCAGCCGACCACGCCGGCCGATGCCAATGGTGCGGCGCGCCGTTCGCACGCGGAGAGGTGGGCTGTTCCCGCTGCGGCGCGGCTCTAGCGATGCCGGAGGAGGTTTCGGCGTCCGGTTGGGCGCAGTTGCCTGGCCGCAAGGACATGGCGAAGGTCCAGTTCGGCAACTCCTTCTGTCAGATTGAAGGCGCCTTGGTGCCGGTCGCCGACATGAAGCTTGCGCCGGAGGACAGCGTCTATTTCGCTCATCACGTCCTCTTGTGGAAGGACCCGCAAGTCAACATCACGACGATGTCGCTGCGCGGCGGGTGGAAGCGTCTTTTCGCAGGGCTGCCGCTCATCATGACTCAGGCGCAGGGGCCGGGGCACATCGCTTTTTCGCGCGACGATCCGGGTGAAATGATCTCGGTTCCGCTGCAGGCGGGGCAGGCCGTCGATGTTCACGAGCACATGTTCCTGGTGGCCACCGGCCAAGTGCAATACGATTGGTTCAGCACCGGCGTCTGGTTCCAAACCCGCAACGGCGACGATACGGAAACGCATTATCCGATCGGCATGAACATGGATCGATTCATGTCCCCCGGCGCGCCCGGTCTGCTACTTCTGCATGCGGCCGGCAACGTCTTTGTGCGCCAACTGGCCGACCAGGAGACCATTCTCATCAAGCCGAAAGCGCTGGTCTTCAAGGACCCGACTGTCGACATGCAACTGCACTTCGAGCAACCGTCGGTGCAGTGGAACGCCTGGGGAGCATGGGGAAATCGCTACATGTGGCTGCTGATGATCGGGCCGGGCAGAGTCGCGATTCAGTCCGTTTATCCGCCCACCGAGGGCGAGAACGCGCGTATCACCAATCTTTCGCGAGCCACGCAGCAGCAGTGGTGAGGCGGGACGCCGGACTCAGCCGCGCTCGGCGCTCGCCAACAATTGCGAGCGCGCGCCGCCGTGCGCGCAAGCCGCTTTCTCTAAAAAACGACTCGTCAGAAGAAATCGTGGGTCTGTTTCCGACCCAGACAGCTTGCCAAGTGAGTGCTAGGATCTGTTACGCAGAACCCTGGATTCGGGGCCGCCGGCCTTGCCAACGTCCCCGTCTTTTAGAAAGTCCCGCGGGTTTCTGCCGCAGAACAAAATCTCTCGCAACCGAACCGCGCGGCCGTTAAATCCATTTTGCTGTTAACCTCAGCGAGGCGGAGAGCGTTGTAATGTCGAAAAGTAAATCACATGAATCACAGTTCCAACAGCGACGCTAAAAAATAAACCGGCGGCTGAACAAGATACGTCAGCCGCCGGCTTCAAGGGAGGAGCGATGCGAGTGTTATTTCGCCGGCAACATGCCTGCAAGATAGATCGGCGTCCAGGTGATGTTACGTCCCTGACCCGAAGCGCGCAGAATGCGGAACTCCACCGCATCTCCGGGCTTCAGAGTTGCTCCGATCCGCTTCACATCCGCAACCGAATTTATCGGCTTGCGATTGATCGACAGCAGCACGTCGTCCTGCAACAAGTTGGTGTGATAAGCGAAGGAACCGGCCTCAACGGCTGAAATCAGGACGCCGCCTTCTTCCTTGATTCCGCGCGACTGACGCTGAGAAGCCGTCATCGGCTGGATGTCCATACCGAATACCTGCTCAGCGGGCTCTTCGGGCGAGGACTGCTGCTGCTTGGCGCCGCCGAACTGTTCGGGGAAGATCTGCGCCAAATCGCCGACCACCACCTTCATCGTAGAGTGCTTGCCCTCGCGGATGACGTCGAGCGACACGCTCTGACCCACTGGAGTAGCGGTGATGGTGTCCACCAAGTCGTCACCAGTATGAACCGGCTTGCCGTTGATCTTGGTGATGATGTCTCCCGCCTGCATGCCGGCTTTATCGGCCGGCCCGCCGGGGTTGACTGTTTGCACGAAGACGCCATCCGTGAGCCCTTCATACTTCAACAGGCTGCGTCCCTGTTCCGTATCCGATTGGGTAAATCGGATGCCGATCGAACCACGGGTGACGTGCCCGTTTTTGATGATCTCGTTGTAGACGTTGGCAGCGATGTTCACGGGCAGCGCGAAGCCGATGCCCTGGTACCCGCCGGAACGCGAGGCGATGGCGGTGTTGATGCCGATTACCTCTCCGCGCATGTCGAGCAGCGGTCCACCGCTGTTACCGGGATTGATGGCCGCGTCGGTCTGCAGGAAGTGCTGCAACTGGTGATCCTGTTCGTCCGGCGGCAGATTGCGCTCTTTGGCGCTGATGATCCCGGCGGTCACCGTGGCCTCAAAACCGAGCGGCGAGCCGATCGCCAACGCCCAATCGCCCACCTGCACGGCGTCGGAGTTGCCGATCTTGAGCGCGGCGAAGTTGGTCTTGCCTTCGATTTTGATTACGGCCAGATCGGTCGCGGCGTCGACGCCCACAACCTTCGCGGGGTATTGGGTCGGATCGTTCATGAACTTCACGCGAATATTGGAAGCCTTATCC
>DATAUH010000334.1:0-14328 GCA_036268375.1 Bryobacteraceae bacterium
CTTTTCCGTTCCTGACGCGACTGCTAGAGCCATACGGCAACTTCTCGCCCATGGGCGTGCTGTGGTCTTTCATTGGCGCATCGCCGGCTTACGAAACCTGTGTCGGCATGGCGGAGTTACTCGGTGGCGTGTTACTCGTGCTTCCGCGCACCACCTTATTAGGCGCCATCATCGCCGCTTTCGATATGACGCAGGTCTTCCTGCTTAACATGACATATGACGTCCCTGTCAAGCTCTTCTCGTTCAATCTGCTCTTGCTCTCGATCTTCTTGCTGGCGCCCGACCTTAGACCCCTCGCGAACGTCCTGCTCTTGAACCGCGCCGTTGAACCCTCTCATCCGGCGGCGCTCTTTCGCAAAAACCGCTGGAACGTCGTCGCCCTCGTGGTGCAGATCGCAAGCGTAGTGCGAAGCGAGCTTACAAACCGCAATTGGTCAGGCGATTGGCGCGGCCCGCATTGCCGGATCGCGCGGGCTCTCATATTTGCGCGTGATGCGAAATGAGAGCGCCGCGAAATCCGGCAAAGCCTTCCTGTCGCCAGAAAGGCTCGCCGGACAAATTTCGGCGCCGCCTTGCCACATCATGCTGCCGCCAGGGACGACGTGCGGCGAGTGTGGAGCAGACAGCCGAAATTCATCCTCCGAAGACGCGGATGAAGACGCGTCGCCGGTAACGTAGAAGCCGACGCGGACATAGCCATCGATCAGATCGAGGGTTGGGTTGAGGGTAGCGTCTGAGGAGAACTGGGCGGAATCGGAGGAGTTGTTGCCGAAGTCGATGGCGATGTCATACGGGCCGGGCTTCTGTGGATTCGGCCATATGAGAGTGGTATTCCAGTTCAAGCAACCGGGAACAAGGGGAATGATCTTAGGAGCGGCCGACATTCCAGGGCCAGTCACATCGGTCAACGCGCTCGATGCCGCCCATTCCTCGGGCGTTTTGTGCTCGATCACGTAGACGGCGGCCTTGCGCCCGACGAGATTCGGCGAAAGAGCATCCGGGTCCAATGCCGCAAAAACATCCGAGCCTTTGGGAAAGCTATTGACATGGTCGAAGTAGGGGCGCTCGGCGACCAGCCGTCCGGCGATCTGTGGCGTACGAAGGCCGCCGTTGAATTCGCGACAAACCACGAGAGAAGCGAAGCGGCGGTCGGAAACGATGTCAGTGGATTGCAGCATCATGTCATCGGCACTGCGTTGCCCAGGTTGATAAGCGCGCGCGATGAACTGGTAGTTGCCAGGCTCCAGTTCACCCGCGGCTGCGACGATCACCTGATGCGGCGCCGCGCTCTGGACTATATGAGTGACGATGGCGGGAGCGCCGGAGCGGAGCCGGACAGGTTCAATCGCATCGCCCGGACGCCAATCGAACTGGCGCTTCACGATAAAAATGCCAACGCATCCGGGCGCGAAGTCTTGCAATGTGGCGATCGCCGGAACATTTGATTCGACAGCGGTGACCAGAACACCCGCCGCGTCGCTTGAATGAAGGCGCGGAGTTTCACAGTTGTCAACGACCACAAAACGCGTGAAGTATTCGGCCATGCCTCTGAGACCGCGAGCGGTGGCGCGGATACTGAACCGCTTGCCCTGCATGATTGCAGCCGCCGCGGAGTGCGGCAGGGGTCCCGCTCCGCCGGCTGGGAAGAGGCCGAGATACGGGATGAGCACGGCGGTGGGAAGCTCTCCGTGACGATCGCAAACGTAGCGCGCGAGGATCTCTTCGTGACCATCGTCCCCTTCCATGCAGAAAGTGATCGTGGATAAGGGCGGCAAATCGCGGCCGGATACGAATACGGTCTCCCCCACGCTGAAGCTTTCTCGAATCGCACCTCGGTCATCTTCGAGTTGAATCATTTTCGGCATGCGTCACCTGGTTGGCAAACAATTTGGGCTTACATGGATAAGTGAGGCAACGCTAAAAATCGTTTCGTCGCGCTTGTAAATTTTTTGACAGCTCGATTCTTCCCTGCGGGGCGGCGTCGTGCGACGGGTGGCTAAGAAGAAGGCTACTCGCCGCGTATGGCGCGCAAGAGGAAGTACTCGTTGATGGGCCGTTCGTCGGACATCGGGATTATGTTGGGATCGGCCGACATCAAGTCAGCGGGCTTCTTTTCGCCAGCCAGAACGCGGTCCATCATCTGAGTGGGTGTTTCGCCGTCTTGCCACTCGACGAAATCGCTGGCGGCCTTCGCGGGCAGACGAGAGGCCAATTCAGCGCCGCTCGGGTAGGGGAAAGGCTGCATGCGGCCTAGGAAGTGTATGCCCCAGCCTTGGATGGATTCGAACGTGCGGACGTAGGGAAAGGACTGGCGGAACGCGCGCGTGATGGACGCCAGGGTGACGTCGTCACCGCCCGGATACCAGACTTGGACGATGCCGTCCGGCTTTAAATGCGCCTTCATGATCGCGTAGATCTGGGTGGAATAGAGCAGGCCGGAAGTGGGCGCGCTGACGGGCGGCGGCGGGTCAACGGCGATCACGTCGAAGTGTTCACCGGAGCGCTCCAGGAACCGGCGGCCATCGTCAACGACGATTTTGGCAAGCGGCGAACGAAAGAGCGCGGGGCCGTCAGAATGAAAATAACCGAAAAGCTTGGGCACGCTCGGGATGAGCTCAACGGCAGTCGTGTGGAGATCCCACGACATCATGGAGCGGAAAGTAGTTCCCATGCCGAAGCAGATGACCAGCGCCTTATCGGCCGGGCGGCCGAGCAACGTCAGCGGCAGGTGCGCCATAACTTTCGTGATCGGCGTCAGCACAGTCATCCCGGTGCCGTTGACCAGCAGACGTTTGTCCATGTCTTCGCCTGTGGCGATGACGGTAGCGGCGTAGTCGCGCAGTTCCTCGCGATGTTCGAACTTGGCCCCGTAATCTTTGGTGAAGATCAGAAGCGCGAGTGACGCTGCGAGGCAGCCCGCGAGCAGCGGCTTGCGATTGGCCGGACCGAATGCTTTTGCAAAGCCGATGAGGAAAAGCGGCAGTGAGACGAGAAACAATCCCCAGTGTTCGCTGACATAAGGAAGCACGAGGAAGCCAGAGACCAGCGGCCCCAAGATCGAGCCGACGACGTTCACGGCGTATGCGTAGCCCGCGCGGTCGGGGTCTCCGCCCGACCATTCGTCCACCAGCATGGGCGTGACAAAACCGGCAAGGCCGCTGAAGAGAATTACGCCAAGGCCCGCGCGCAGAGCGCCGAACAGAAAGCCTTCCAGCGTGTACTGCTCCTGCGGCAGCGGCAGGCGCGGATCGCCGAACAGCAGCGGAAGCAGAGCCGCGAGCCCGAGCGCGATCCAGGCGGCATCGCCTTTTGCCTTCCCCGCGGCCATGCGGCGTCGGTAGAGCAGCGAACCCGTGAACGTGGCGGCGAGATACATGGCAAGAATGGCCGCGAACGCGTACACGACGTTGCCGAGATACACCGTAAACTGGCGCATCCAGATAACTTCCATTGCCATGCTGCAAAGGCCGGTGGTGAAGAGCAACCAAAGGAGCGTTCTAGAGGAAGAGAACTTTGGCAGAGCTTGTGCGCCGCCGGTGGCAAACTTGCCGCTTGCGACGGCGCGTGAACTGGCTGCAAAGACGGAGAGAGCCAGCAGAACATTCGTCGCACTGGCGATGTGAAGCGTACCGTAAAAGCCGAACAGCTCGATCAGCACGAACGCTGGAATCACTGTGCCTGCGATGGCCCCCAGAACGTTGGCGAGATACAAATAGCTGAACGAGTGTTCGGAGGCGCCGGCGCTGATGCGGCGCATCGCGGCCATCGCAAACGGAAACGTGGCGCCCATGCAGGTGCACCAGGGCAGCAAAGCGAGCGTGACCCACGCGCCCGACGCAAGGTAGTAATAACCGGAGCCCCAGGCGAAGCCCGAGCCCGCGTCGCGCAGTGCGCGATAGCCCCAATCGATTGTGGCGGGGGCCGCGAAAGCAGAGACGCCGATCAGGAATTCGAGGGCGCCGTATAAGCGCAGCGGCGTTTGGGGAGACGGGCCGGCGTTGCGCATCCACTTACCGCCCAGCCAGGAGCCCAGGCCCAATCCCGCCATGAACACCGAAAGCACTATGGATACCAGGGGCGTAGTGACGCCAAACTTCGCCATGCTCAGGCGCAGCCAAATGACTTCGTAAACCAGGCTGCAGAAGCCCGAGACAAAGAAGAAAGCGAAGAAATATCGCGGCAGTTTCATGTTGAAAGCAATGGAGCCCTAGACAATTTACAGTAGAGGAGTGGCGCCCTCCACTTCAACCTCTATTTTCCGCGACTCGTTAGAAGCAGCCCTGCGGCATGCGCTTGCGTACCTTGAAAATCTGGACGCGGCGCCCGTGGCTCCGGTTGCGCTGCTCGAGGATTTGCGCGCCCGCATGGCGCATCCGCTGAGCGATGACGGAGTCCCGTCGACCCGAGTGATTGAGGAACTGCTTGCAGACACGGCGGGCGGCATCATGGGGAATGCCAGTGGCCGCTTCTACGCGTGGGTGGTGGGCGGGGTGCTTCCGTCCGCGTTGGCGGCAGATTGGTTGACGTCGACATGGGATCAGAATGCGGGCATCTATGCGAGCGGACCCGCGGCCGCACTGGCGGAGGAGATTGCGGGTGGGTGGCTTAAGGATTTACTGGGGCTGCCGGCGAGCGCGAGCTTCGCTTTCGTGACGGGATGCCAGATGGCGCACGTGACCTGCCTGGCGGCGGCGCGTCACGGAGTGCTGGAGCGCGCGGGCTGGGACGTGGAGGCGCAGGGGCTCGCAGGCGGTCCGCCGATTCGCATTTATGCAAGCCGCGAACGGCACGGAAGCGTGAAGCGCGCTGTGCGGCTGCTCGGACTCGGAACGGAAAACCTGCTTGGGCTGGATACGGATGAGCAGGGACGCCTGACGCCGGAGGCGCTGGAGCAAGCTCTGGCGACGAATCCGGGCGCTCCCTCGATCGTCGTCTTGCAGGCGGGCGAACTCAACACGGGCGTGTTCGATCCGATCGAAAGCCTGATTCCAGTCGCGCGGCGGTACAACGCCTGGGTGCATATCGATGGAGCGTTTGGCCTGTGGGCAGGCGCTTCGCCGCGCTTCCGGCATTTGGTCGCAGGCGTGGCTCAGGCCGATTCGTGGGCCACTGACGGCCACAAGTGGTTGAACGTGCCTTACGATTGCGGCTACGCATTCGTCGCCGATCCAAACGCGCAACGCGCGGCGATGGGTTATCAGGCCTCTTATCTGGTGTTCGATAGCGCCAGTCGCGATCAGATCGATTGGAACCCGGAGTGGTCGCGAAGGGCGCGCGGGTTTTCGACCTATGCGGCCATTCGTGAACTGGGCCGCCGTGGAGTCGCGAAAGTGGTGGAGAACTGCTGCGAACATGCGCGCGCGCTGACGTTGGGCATCGGAGGATTGCCGGGAGCCGAAGTGCTGTGGACGCCCGTCATCAATCAAGGCCTGGTCCGATTTCTCGACCCGGCGGGAGTGGACCATGACCGCCGCACGGATGGCGTAATCGCGGCCATACAGGCCTCGGGCGAAGCGTACTTCGGGGGCGTAACGTGGCGAGGGCAGCGCGCGATGCGCATCAGCGTATGTAACTGGTTGACGGCGGAACATGACGTGGAGCGCGTCGTGGCCGCTTTCGCGCGAATTCTGAGCGCGCCGGGACAATGAGCGAGCGCAAGCTACTGGAACAGGGCCTGGCACATCATCGGGCCGGACGCGCGCGCGAGGCCGCCGATTGTTATCAGCAGGTGTTAAGGGCGAACGGCACGCAGCCGGACGCGCTGTATCTACTGGGTGTGCTGGCGCACGAAGCGGGCAACCACGCGGCGGCGGTCCAAGTGATCCAGCGGGCCATACAGGTTTCGGGCAGCCAACCGCGCCTCCACGAAGTTTCGGGGCTGGCATTGATGGCGCTCGATCGTCTGGAAGAGGCCGAAGCGAACCTGCTGCGCGCGACCGAAGCGGCGACGCCTGGAGCCTTCAACAACCTGGGGATTTTGCGCAAACGGCAGCAGCGGTGGGACGACGCGGTCGCCGCCTTCGAACGCGCGGTGGAATTGAACGGCGCATTTACAGACGCGCTGTATAACCTGGGCAACGCGTATCACGCGAAGCAGCGTTATGCGGAGGCCGCCGCAGTATTGCGTCGCGCGGTGGATTCGCAGCCGGATCACGCCGACGCGCTGGCCGCGTTGGGAGAAACTCTGCGCGCGATGGGCCGATATGACGAGGCGGCGCCGGTACTGCGCAAGGCCATTCAATTGCGCCCCGGGGATGCTCAATTGCGCTGCAGCCTGGCGGCCGTGTTCGAAGCGCAGCGCGAGTTTGCGGATGCAGAGGAATGTTACCGCGCAGCGTTGGAGATAGACCCGGCGCGGTATGAGACTCAGCACAATCTGGGACATTGTTTTTTCGAATTGGGCCGCTCGGATGAGGCGCTGGACTGTTTCCGCAAGGCGGAGGAGGGCCCCTCTAAAGCGCTGCCCCGCGCCATGCTCGCCGTGATGATTCCGGGTGCGCCAAAGGCGACAAATGAAGATGTACTTGTCGCACGAGAGGCTTTTGCGGCGGACATGCCTGCGGTCGAGGCGCTGCACACTTCCCTGCCCCGGGGCGATTCGGCGCGGATCCGCATCGGCTATATTTCCTCGTTCTTTCACCGCCAGAACTGGATGAAGCCGGTGTGGTCCTTGATCGCGCAGCACGATCGCGATCAGTTCGAGCTGCATCTTTTCTCGGATGCGCACGAATCTGCGATGCCCGAAGGCTACTCTGCAGACGCACGCGACCGTTACCACGATATTTCGAAGCAGTCGAATCGCGAAGCTGCGGCCGTGATGGCAGCGCAGAAAATTGATCTGCTGATCGACCTGAACGGCTACAGCAAACTGCACCGGTTGCCGCTGTTTACACTGCGTCCGGCGCCTGTGATTGTCGGCTGGTTCAACATGTTCGCCACCACTGGCATGGATTGCTACGACTACCTGATCGGAGACGAACAGGTGATTCCGCCGGAGGAAGAGCGCTTCTACTGCGAGAAGATCATACGCGTCGAAGGCAGCTATTTGACGTTCGATGTGAGTTATCCCGTGCCGGAAATTGTCGAACCGCCGTGCGTTCAGAGCGGCCGGATCGCGTTTGGATGCCTGGCGCCGCTGTATAAAATTACGCCGCAGGCGATTGCGGCATGGGCGGAGATTCTACAGGCCGCGCGCGGCGGTTCGCTGGTTTTGCGCGGGTCTGCGCTGCAATCTTCAGGCGCGCGCCGGTATTTGACGGACGCCTTCGCGGAGCATGGTATCGCCGCGGAGCGCCTGCGCTTACACGGACCAGCTCCGCATCATCAGTTTTTGGAAACGTACAACGAGATCGACATCGCGCTCGATACCTTTCCTTACAATGGCGGCACCACGACCACCGAGGCGATCTGGCAAGGCGTACCCGTGATCGCGTTCAACGGCGACCGTTGGGTGTCTCGCACCAGCGCATCGATTCTGCATGCCGGCGGCCTGAGCGAATTCATCAATCGCGATTTAGAAAGTTACATACGGCAGGCGATTCAGTTGGCGCAGGACCCAAGCACACCCGAGCGGCTGGCGGGCCTGCGGCGTAACATGCGATCTCGGCTGCGGAGTTCGCCGGTCTGCGATACGCCTGGATTCGCGCGTCGCATGGAAGCGATTTACCGGAGGCTACTCGACCGCGCCTAAAGCAAGCATGCAAGATGCGCGAGTTTCTGCGAATCTCAAAGTATGTTTACCGGCATCATCGAAGAGCTGGGAATGGTGCGTAACGCCGGCTCCCGGCTCACCATAGAGTGTGCTCACGTCCTGACAGATTTGATCGAAGGCGGCAGCATCGCGGTCAACGGAGTGTGCCTGACCGCGCTTGATATCCAACACGATTCGTTCTCTGCGGACCTGGCGCCGGAAACGCTGCAACGCTCGAACCTCAGCGAGTTACAAACGGGCGCGCGGGTGAATCTGGAGCGTCCGGTGACCCCCACGACACGTCTGAGTGGACACATCGTGCAAGGTCACGTCGACGCGACAGGTGAACTGCTGGCGCTCGAGCCGCTCGAAGACGACAACTGGTGGCTGCGTATCCGGGTGCCGGCGCAGTTGCAGCGCTATTTGGTTTTTAAAGGATCGGTCGCGATTGACGGCATCAGTCTGACGATCGCATCGCTCGAACGCGACGAACTCGCAGTGGCGATTATTCCGCATACGCATCGCAACACAACGCTGGGCGGATATCGTCCGGGAGCACGGGTGAACCTGGAGTGCGACGTGCTGGCGAAGCACGTTGAAAAGCTGATGGAGAGCCTTTCGCTGCACGCAGCGCGCTGACGCCCAACGTTAGTGAACGAGAGTTTCGATCGAAGCCTCGGACTCCTCTGCGGTAGGCTCTTCGTGAACATGAGGGCGGGTTCCGATGCCTCCGAAGGCAACCATTGCCGTCGCGATGCCCACGCAGCCTAACGCCATCCAGAATGGCGCAGTCAGCCCCCAATGACCGGCGGCCGCGCCGGCAATCGCGGAACTGCCGGCCACAAACAGATCGAAAAACGCGTTGAGCCCGCCAAGCGCCGCGGCGCGCTCAGCGCGCGGAACCTGATCGACCACCACCGCGCCCAATGCAGGCCATGGGAACGAGTAGCCCAGACCGATCACCAAGGCCGCAGTCAAATCCATCGCGGTACTGTGACTGACAAGCACGCCAGCAAGGCCGACGGCGAGGCAGGCATAGCCCGCAAAGAGGCTGCGGCGTGGACCCATGCGGTCCGGAAGTCCGCCGAATACCGCGCGTCCGAACAGAACTGTCATGGCGAAGGCAGAAAAAGCCCAAGTTGAATCGTGCCCGCGGTGACGCATGAGAAGGATCAGGAACCCCGCCACCGCTGCATACGTGACGTTGCCGAGGCCAAGCACAATACCGGGAACAATCACAGGCGCCGGGAGCCAGCGCGTGGGAACGGCTTCATGCGGGTGGCGCTCTTCATCCAGCATCAGCACCACCGCAATCACAGCCAATGACGACGCGGTCAGAAACAGCGCGACATAGGACATTGCGCCGAGCGCCTGGCCAATGGCGGGACCGAGCGAAAATCCTCCCCAGATACCGGAGGATAGAAAGCCCAGCGCTTGGGCGCGGCGATTGGATGGCGCAACATCGACCGCCCATGTCACCGCGGCGGTGACGAAGAAACCTTCACCCAAGCCGTGAAGAATACGCCCGGGCGTCATGCCCCACAGTCCGAACACCGGCAGGTACAAAACGCCGGCAACCACACAAAATGCCATTCCTATAAGCAGCGTGATGCGGCGACCGCGACGGTCTGCCAATTTCCCAGCCAAGAGACGGCCGAGCAGCGCAAACGCGGAGGCCAGACCGATGAGTAAGCCGGTAAGAAAAGTGGATGCGCCGGCCTGCTCGTGCAGATAGACCGGCAACATAGGGATCACGGCGCCGAAACCTAACATTCCGACGAATGCCGCACCTACAATGCGCCAGATTTTAGTACCCAAGTGTCTAATTTATCATGAAGTTAGGTGTTTTGCTCGATTAATTGAAGTTAATCCAGGCGGCCGTGGTAAATGCGCGTTTCATAGATCATCCGAAGGCGGCCATTCTGCGAATATTCCTGGAAGAGACGGCGCAGTTCGGCAACCATTTCCGGATACCCCGCGTCATCCTGCTTCGGCGCCCAGGATGACGACGCCATGCGCGCAAAGAGCGCCTCTTCGTCGATGTCCGTAGCATTTTCAACTGTGCTAAGCCGCCAGCCGTGCGGAAAAAACGCGGTGAATTCCGCCTCTGAGGGGTGCGGGCGCTCGCGCGCGAAGCGATCCTGCAGGGCTTCATATTCGGCCATGAATCCGGGCAGAACGACGCGTTCATTCCACACCAGAGCCGCCCAGCCGCGCGGCTTCAGGATGCGATGAAACTCGGCGCGTGCGGCGTGAGGCTCAAACCAATGGAACGCTTGTCCGGCAGTTACTAAATCGACGGAGCCGGATTCAAGGCCGGTGGTTTCCGCGCGCCCGTCCACGCTGTGGAACTTTGCGTAGCCGGAAAGTTCGCGTTCACCGGCTGCGCGCATCTGCGGGTTGGGCTCGACGCCAAAGACCTCGCAGCCGTAATCAAGGAACATTCGCGCAAGCAGGCCCGTCCCGCTGCCGATATCGGCCGCACGCCACTCCGGGCGTAGGCCGCATTCCAGTTCCAACACCTTCAGCATGTGCCGCGGATAAGCGGGCCTTCCGCGCACATAGGCATCGGCGCGCGAAGAGAAGCGTTCCGTAGGATTGAAGTCCATGTCACGATGATAGGAACGCCCAATCATGCCACGTCAACCCCACCTCGTCGTAGTCGGTAGCGCGAATATGGACCTGACCACTTATACCGACCAATTTCCCCGCCCCGGCGAGACCATTTTCGGGCGCGGTTTTCAATCCGGATTTGGAGGCAAAGGCGCGAACCAGGCGGTCGCGGCGGCGCTGTGCGGCGCGGACGTGTCGATGGTCGCACGTGTCGGCGATGACCTGTTCGGACCCGCAACCATCGATAACTTCCGCTCCAAGGGAATCGACGCCAGCCACGTGTGGATCACGGAAAAGCAATCGAGCGGCGTGGCGCCGATCTTCGTGGACAGCTCGGGGCAGAATCGAATTCTGGTGGTGAAAGGCGCGAACGATGCGCTGTTGCCGCAGGATATCGAGACCGCCGGGGATCTGTTGATCGGCGCAGACTGCATCGTGCTGCAGCTCGAAATTCCCGTCGAGACCGTGTACTACGCGCTCCAGTTTGCGCGCGACGCTGGGGTGCGCACCATTCTGAATCCGGCGCCGGGACAGAAGTTGGACGCAGCGCGGGCCGGGCTCGCGGACTATCTGATTCCGAACGAAACAGAGGCCGAGGCGTTAACAGGAATGCCCGTGACGACGCTGGACGAAGCCAAAGACTGCGCTCGCAAATTGCGCGCCGAGGGTTACCGCAACGTGATCATCACGCTGGGAGCGAATGGAGCGTTCGCTGCGACGGCCGCGGGTGAGGAACATGTGCCCGCACATCGCGTGGAACCGGTGGACACCACAGGCGCGGGTGACGCTTTCATTGGAAGCTTTGCCAGCTTTGTGGCAACAGGTATGGAGGAGCGGGAAGCAATCGCGCGAGCAAACGTCTACGCGGCGCTTTCCACGCTCGCTCCAGGAACGCAGATGTCGTTTCCGACTAAGAAGCAGTTTGCGTCAGCGTGGGCTGCTGCAATACCCCATTCACCAGACGAGTAATGCCGGCGGGATTGCCGTCGCGCAGTTCCTCGGGCAGAATCGTTGAGGGCGCATCCTGATAGCAAAAGGCGCGTACGAAACGATCGATCGCGCGGCCGCCGACGGAAGTGCTGCGGCCGTCCGATGTGGAGGGGTATGGCCCGCCGTGTATCATCGACTGGCAAACTTCGACGCCAGTGGGATAGCCGTTGAAGACGACGCGTCCGACGCGCGTTTCCAGAGCTTCGATCAACTTGGCGGCATCGGCTTCATCGCCCGGAGCGTGGTGAATGGTGGCCGTGAGGTTACCTTCCATCGTGCGCGCAAGCTCTAACGCCTGCTCAATTCCGTCATAACGCACCAGAATCGACGCGGGGCCGAACATCTCTTCGGAAAGCTCCGGCGTTTTCAGGAACGTGGCGGCGTCGGCTTCGAAAAGAGCGGCCGAAGCGCGGTTGGCCTGGGCATCTGCTACGGCGACGGACCGGAGGCGGTTATCACTCATGCGCGCCCCGACAACTTTGGCATAGCTGCCCAGTATGTGCGAATTCAACATCGCGGCAGGAGCGCTGGCGCGCAGCTTTTCGCCGAGTTCCGTAGCCATGGAGTCGCCGTGATCGCCTTTAGGCGCGAGCACAATGCCCGGATTTGTGCAGAACTGGCCAACGCCCAGAGTGATTGAGCCGGAAAGTCCCGCGGCAAGCTGCGGGCCGTGCTGCTTCAGCGCATGGGGAAGAATAAATACTGGATTGACGCTGCTCATCTCCGCATAGAACGGGATGGGCTCCGGACGCGAACGCGCGATTTCGAGCAGTTTCAGACCGCCGCCACGAGATCCGGTGAAGCCGCCGGCTTTGATGGCGGGATGGGCCACAAGCGCTTGCGCGATCTGATAACCCTCGGTGAAGAGAAGTGAAAAGACGCCTTCCGGCATGCCCGTCTGCTCCGCAGCTTGCTGAATGGCGACGCCGCACATTTCGGCCGTGCCAAGATGAGACGAATGCGCCTTCACAATTACCGGGCAACCGGCAGCGAGCGCGCTGGCCGTGTCACCACCCGCAACTGAGAACGCCAACGGAAAATTGCTGGCGCAGAAAACGGCAACCGGGCCCAAGGGACGCAGCATGGAACGAAGATCAGAGCGCGGAAGCGGCTTGCGGTCGGGAACTGCAAGATCGATGCGCGCATCCACCCAGGAGCCTTCTTCAATGATGCCCGCGAAGAAACGCAGTTGACCGCAGGTGCGCGCCAGCTCGCCGCGGACTCGTCCTTCAGGCAGCGCGGATTCGGCCATTACACGGTGAATCAGCGCGTCGCCCAGTCCTTCCAGGTTGCTGGCGATTTTGCGCAGAAATCCGGCGCGCTTGTCGCGAGATAACGCGCGGTACTCGGGAAATGCAGAGGCGGCAAGTTGCGCCGCGGCTTCCAGATCGTCTGCGGTTGCTCCGTGAAATCCGGGTTCCAATTGCGAACCGGTGGCTGCTTCAGTCGCGCGGAAAGCTTTGCCGGAGGCCGCGGCTCGGCGGCGTCCGATAATCGATGTGCCTTGAAGATTCATAAACGTGTATGCGCTTTCAGCCCTGCGAAACGGGCCCTTGGATTATGATGACAGTACTCGGAATTCGGATGCGCTTTCGGAACACTTTCATCTTCTCACAGCGGCGCCTTTACGGAACAGCCGCGATCCTGTTCGCGTATTGCGGCGCTGTTTTTGCCGACACATACGCACGCCAGCCGGGAATTGACGCGATCCACTACGCCTTTCGATTGACGCTAACGGACGCGTCAGACGAAATCTCCGGCGAAGCCACTGCCGATCTGCAATTCGTGCAGCCCGGCGTCACGCAGTTTTGGCTAGACTTGGCGAACCTGGTGGACGGACGCGGAATGACTGCGACCTCGGTTATGTCGGAAGGCGCGGCAGTCCCCTATCGTCATGAGGGGGACCGCGTGACAATTACGCTGTCGACCGCGCCCGCCGCCGGAACCCGGCGTCAGTTCACGATTGCTTATCACGGCATTCCGAAAGACTTCGGACGCGCGGCCGCGGGGCTTTCGATTCGCAAAAATAAGTACGGGGAGCGCACCTACTTCAGCCTGAACTGGCCGGATCGCGCGCGGCAATGGTTGCCGATCATCGATCATCCTTCGGACAAAGCTACTAGCGAGTTTCTGATTACGGCGCCGGCGAAGTATCAAGTCGTTGCCAACGGGTTACTGCAGGAGACGCTCGATTTGAGCGACGGTCGCCGCATGACGCACTGGAAGCAGTCCGTGCCGATCGCTTCGTGGCTCAACGCGATTGGCGTGGCGCAGTTCGCATCCCACTATCCAGGGGCAGTGCGCGGCATTCCGCTACAAACGTGGGTGTACTGGCAGGATCGCGACAAGGGCATTGTGACGTTTGAAGAACCCGCGCGAAAGGCGCTGGAGTTTTTCATCGACCACATCGGACCCTACTCCTACGAGAAGCTTGCCAACGTGCAAGCTGCCGGCTTGGGAGGCGGCACGGAGCATGCGAGCGAAATCTTTTACGGCGAAACCTCTGTCACCGATAAGCCAGCCACTAACTTAGTGGCGCATGAAACGGCGCATCAGTGGTTTGGCGATTCGGTAACGGAAAAAGATTGGGACGACGTCTGGCTCAGCGAAGGTTTTGCCACCTATTTCACGCTGCTCTCCACCGAGCACTACGAAGGCCGCGACGCGTTCGTGGCCGGCTTGAAGCGCAGCCGCAACACGGTGTTCACTACGGAAGCGCGGATGCCTGGCATCGCCGTGGCGCATCACAATTTGGCCGACATGTCAAAAGTGCTGAACCAGATCGTCTACCAGAAAGGCGGCTGGACGCTGCACATGTTGCGCGGTCAGATCGGCGATGAGAAATTTTGGGCGGGCATTCGCGATTATTACGCGCGCTATTGCAATTCCAACGCCTCCACCGCCGAGTTCCGCCGCGTAATGGAAGAAAACTCCGGCGCCGATCTGGGCTGGTTCTTCGATCAGTGGATTTATCGCGTGGGCTCGCCCGTGGTTGCCGGCACATGGCGCTACGACGGCGCCGCCCACAAAGTAAT
>DATAUH010000335.1:0-16690 GCA_036268375.1 Bryobacteraceae bacterium
TTGCAGTGCTGCCGCAAATGCGTCCGCCGGAAGAGTGTTCATTACGTCGTTCGGCCCCAGCCACCCGCGCCGCGCCGTCACAACGCCATAGCGAATGCTCCCCAGATGTTTGGGATGATGCGCATCCGTCGAAATCGTAAATTTCGCGCCTTTCGCCTTCGCGGTTCGCGCCATGGCGCCGCTCAGGTCCAGCCGTTCCGGGCTGGCGTTGATCTCGAGCCAAACGCCGCGCTTCACCGCTTCATTCACAATGCGCTCGAAGTCGAATGGGAACGAATCGCGCTGCAATAGCATTCGTCCTGTCGGATGCCCCAAAATGCGCAGATGCGGGCACTCCAGCGCGCGCAGCAGGCGATCCGTCATTTCGGCGCCTTCCATGTTCATATGGCTGTGCACGCTGCCAATCACCAGGTCGAGTTCGCCCAGCGCATCGTTCGCCAGGTCGAGCGCGCCGTCCTTCAGAATGTCGCATTCCAGCCCGGAAAATACGCGAATCCCGAGCCGGCCCTCGCGGTTGATCTCGCGCACTCGTTGCGCGAATGCCACCACGCGGGCCTCGTCCAGCCCATTGGCCATCGCCAGCGCTTTCGAGTGATCCGTAATCGCGATGTATTCGTAACCGCGCTCGACCGCCGCGGCCGCCATCTCCTCCAACGTGGCGCGTCCGTCGGTTTCGGTGGTATGCATGTGCACGTCACCGCGAATGTGCCGCCGCTCGATCAGTTCCGGCAGGCGCCGTTCTTCCGCGGCTTCAATTTCGCCGCAGTTCTCACGCAATTCCGGCGGAATCCAGGCCATGCCGAGCGCTTCGTAAATGCTGTCTTCGGTTTCGCCCGCCACGCGCACATCATCTTCCACGCGAAATAGCCCGTATTCGCTCAGCTTCAATCCCATCTTCACGGCCCGCGTCCGTATGGCGACGTTGTGATCCTTGCTGCCGGTGAAATATTGCATCGCCGCGCCGAAAGTGTTCGGCGGCAATGCGCGCACGTCCACCTGCAACGCCTCACGGCCTACTTTGGCGCTGGCTTTGTTCTCGCCCTTGCTCAATACTTCATCCACGCGCGGATACGCCAGAAAGGTTTCGAGCGCCGCCAGCGCATTCGGACCCGTCACCAGCAGATCGAGATCGCCCACGGTTTCACGGCCGCGACGCAGGCTTCCCGCAGGCGTGATCGACTCCACTCCAGGCGTCTTGCCCAGCTCAACGATCAACTCGCCCGCCATATTTTCCGCATAGCTCAGCAGGTAGCGTCCGCTGCGCTGCCGGTACTGCGCGATCGACCGCAGCACCTTCTCCTCCAGCTTCGCGCCCATGCGCGGCAGTCCCCGCAAGCGCTGTTCGACGCACAGCCGCTCCAACTCGTCGATAGTCGCGATGTGAAAGTGCTCGAAGATCATCGCGATACCCTTGGGGCCCAGCCCTTGTATCTTCAGAAATTCGAGAGCGGTTGGCGGAAACTTCTGCAGTAACTCATCGCGCCGTTCGCACGACGCGCGCGCGATGATGTCCTCAAGAACGAACGCCAATCCCTTCCCGATGCCTGGAATATCCGTGACCTTACGGTCGGGGTTCCGCAGGATATCGGCAATGCGTTCGGGATATCCCTCTACAGCCGTCGCGCCATTGCGATAGCTGCGGATGCGGAAGGAGTCCTCGCCCGCGATCTCCATCAGGTCCGCGGTTTCCCCCAAAATGCGCGCGATTTCCCGGTTTTCCAAACCTCAATTGTAGCTGCAAGGGCGCGTATTTACGCCGCGAATGCTAAGAGATGAGCGCCAATTCCGCTATACTGAGAGTTCATTTTTCACAAGAGGACTTACATGATTTCAGCAACACAGATGCGTTCGGGTATGGTAATCAAGTTCAACAACGAACTTCATTCGGTCTTCAGCGTTACGCACCGCACGCCCGGCAATCTGCGTGGCTTCGTTCAGGCGAAGATGCGCAACCTGCGCAGCGGCAACATGACGGAGCATCGTTTCTCTTCCGAAGACCGCGTCGAAAAGGCGGCCCTTGAACAGCATGACATGGAGTATCTGTATGACGACGGCGAATACTACTATTTCATGAATATCGAAAGTTACGAGCAGATGCATCTGACGCGCGATCTGCTCGGCGACGCCGTCAATTATCTGATCCCGCAGTTGAAAGTCGCCGTGGAATTCCACGAAGGCAAGCCGATCAGCGTCGCTCTTCCCGCAACCGTCGATCTCACCGTTGTCGAGACCGAGCCCGGTCTGAAGGGCGCAACGGTTTCGAACGTCACCAAGCCCGCGAAGCTCGAGACCGGACTCGTCGTGCAGGTACCGCCGTTCATCACCGAAGGCGAAAAGATTCGCGTCAACACCACCGAAGGTACCTACCAGGAACGCGCCTGACCTGCTTGCCCGTCGGCTCGGTCCGCAGCCCGAATTTCGCGTGAACTTATTGGCCCGTTCGTAGCGCCTCGGTGATTCTGCTGCAAATCGGATAGACTATTCAGCCATGGCCCCGGAGGATTCCCGGCTGTTGCTGCTCATGATCCATGGCGTCAATAGCACCCTGGAATGGTCCAGCACGGTCTTGAGCGTGCTCGAACCGCATTTCCAACCACGCCTGGTGCGGTATCGCTATTTTCATACGCTCTGGGGACCGGTGAAGGTCTATATATGGCCCACGGCGCTTCTCTATCTGCTCGGGTGTGGGGCTTTGAAATGGCGTCAAGTTGATCCAGGCGGACGTTCGTCCGCGGCCCTTGCCATTCTCATTGGTCTACTGCTCTTTGAAACCTTCGTGGCGGTGCAGGCCGAGTTCACCTGGTCGAAAGGCGTCGAGCGAACCTCTCCGGTCTGGATACAGCCGGCGTGCTTTTCTGCCATCGGAGTGGTCAGCGCCTTTTTGCTGTCGAGCCCGTGGCAATATATCGCGCCCGTTGCATTTACCGCTGCCGTAGCTGTCTTCCTCGACATGCGGGAGTACGGTGGGCGGAAGTTTGAAAGTGCTGCGCTTTGGGGCCTCCCAGTGACAGTTGCCGCTCTCTCCGCATGGGGTGCGGAGGCGTTTCTACTTGCGCAACCCGCTGCCATCCTGATAGCCGCGGTTGCGGGCGTGCTGGAGCCGTTTCTGCGATGCCACCTGGCGTTTGCCCGCGTTGCACAGGAGATTCAGAAGGCCCGCGAAGATCACCCCATTGAACCGTTTGTGGTCGCCCACAGCCTGGGAACATATCTCACGGCGCACGTGCTCCATGAAAAAGAATGGGTCAAGTTGGGACGCATCCTCTTCACGGGATGCGTTCTCGACCGGCGCTTTCCCCTGGAAAAGCTCGTATCCAAAGGAAGCGAGCGGTTGATCTCCCTGACGAACCACGTCGGCCGTATCGATATCGTGCCGGTCTGCACCGGTTTTCTGCGCGGCGCGTGGTGCTTCGCCACCTCGCCGGGCCGCATCGTTCCAAGCGCAATCACCGATTTCATCCGGCAGTCGATTGGCTGGCGGCCTCTCGGCGGCGCGGGCTCTATGGGGTTCAAGAACCGTCCGGAGGTGGTGCACACAATGAGCATGTCGAAGCCGTGCGCGGCGTGTGCCGCCTCTCGCGCGGTAATCCACAATATCGACCATGGTTGGGCCCGCCACAGCACCTTGAACAACGATAGGGATTTTCAGGAATGGTATTGGATTCCCGCCTTGTGGGGAATCGACGTGCACCAATATGAGAGCTGGCTCGACTACTGCCGCAAGGGCTATTTTTACAGCCGCCCCACGACCTCTGGGTTGCCAAAAAATCCGGTGAGCGCCCGCCGTTATGAACAGAGCGTATTGAATGGGCCGTGGTCGTGGCCGAGTTCGCCGGAATTGCACGCCGGCCAACCGCAGACTCTGGAAAATGTCGTCGCGGAGTATCTCGCGGCGATCGATTCCAAGGTGCCCGCGAGGCAGCTCATGCAGCGGATTCCCCACTACCTGTTCGAGACTGTCGAGATGGCGGTAAAGGAATCGAAGAGCTCCGGCGGCATCGATGCCGCGAAAATCGAATGGCTGCGTCCGCAAATGGCCCTGCAGCGCGCAGTGCTTCTGGCGCTGCAGACGGAGCCACTGAGGCTTCACGGTTGACAACGATCGAAGAAGCAATTGACAGGCTCAACGCAGACCCAGCCGACGAACGGGCGTGGGAGTTGCTGTTTTCCACCATGTGGCCCTACGAACTCGCTTTGGCATATCGCGAGATGCGAGGCGCCTTGAGCCCTTCGGATGCAGAGGACCTGGCGCAAGAAGTCTTCGTCCGCCTGGGCCGTGCCTGGCATTCCCGTCAGATCGACGTTACCGGCAGCGAGCATCTGCGAGCCCTCTTAGCGGTCCTGACCCGTCACCTGGCGCTAGACCGCATTCGTCGTCAGCATCGCTACAAGCGAGACCGTCGCACGGAGATACCCATAACTGCCGCGCCGGACGTGCCCGATGGCACTGCCGATTCCGCATCTCAGGCAGTATGGCGCGACCTTGTCACGAAAGTATCGAAACTCCTAGCCGATGATGAGCGCCTCGTGCTCGAGATGCGTCTTCAAGGCTACGAAATTCCCGAGATCGCTCAGCGGATGGCGATTTCGGCGCGCACCGTAGACCGGAAACTCGCTCGCATTAAAGGAGTTCTGAAATATGATCTGGATATTGGGCCTTGACTGTCGTGCGCCGCCTCCATTTAGCGCTTCGTAGATGTAGGGCTTCACTAAGCTCTGGAAAAAGAGATGGATAATTACTCACCTGCAGGATCAGACGCCTCCGGAAGCCACGCCGAACCCGACAAATCGTTGTATCAGACCGATCTGGAAGAGCGAGCAAGACTGCTGCAGACCACGGTGGAAGCCGTCCGGCAGCAGGACGATCAGCTTCTGAGCGCCGCCCGGCCTTCGGAGGCGTGTCTGCATCCGGACGAAGTAATGCTGTGCGCCTCCAATCCCCGCCTGCTGCCACATTATCGCTATGAACATTTCGAAGGCTGCCAGTTCTGCCGCGGCTTGGTTGCATTCGCCAGGCCCAGTCCGGAGCGAGTCGCAAGGATGGCAAAACATCTGGCCGGACTGGCCGCGGAGCCGCTCGCAGAGCCCCAGCCGAAGGCTCCGCGCGTAGTCCGTTGGACAGAATCGACTATAGGCGCGGTGGATCGCGCGTTCGCTGTGGTCTGGCGCGGGGTTCCGGTTCTAGCTTGCGGTCTGTGCCTGTACTTTGTTGTGCCAGGCATTATCCCGGTCGGGTTCCAGGCAGCACTGCCCGCTTGGCTTTGGACGGACCACCAGCTTAGCCAGAGCGCGGCCAAAGTATTGGAGAAAGGCAACTCTCGGGAAGCGTATACGTTGGCGAACGAGTTGGTGAAGCGCGATCCCGGCAACTTAAATGGGCGTTACCTTCGCTACCAGGCTTTAGTGAAGGGGGGAAACAAGGAACAGGCCGCCAAGGAGGCATCGGTTTTATTTGGCGAACTGGTGCAGTCGCTGCAGCCGAAGGATCAGGCGGCTGCCTTGGCGGGCGTGGCCCAAAGCGTGGTTCTGAAGACTCGCGACGATCCTGCGGCCGCCGAATGGAAGATCAAAGCGCTGGGAATCCTGCAAAGCGATCTTTCCAAATCAGTGTCAGAGGCGAAAAGTATCACGCCGGAGCAGGAGGAACTTCAGCTCCGCGAAGCTTTGAAGATGGGACAGGGTCAGAACGCCGTTAGCCTTCCAGCCCGTCCCGAGAAATCTCAGAAGAAGTAGCTCACGCGGACGCAGTGCCCGCCGCGTTCACTGTTGGACAGAACGGCGCTCCTCGGCCGCGTAATCCGAGGGCGGCTCAAACAACGTATGGTTCGGTTCCGCGCGGCTGACGTTCGTCAGCTTCGTCACGGTCTCTCCAAATCTAGGATCTGTGCGGCGCGTCATCACGTCCATGTGCAGGTCGGCGGAATACCAGCGTTCCGTCACTACCTGAATCGGCAACTCATTTCCCATCGTCCCCGCCGGAATCGTCTGCGTAGTGCGCGTGCCGTCAGCCGGCACGCCTTCGATGGTCTGCTTGCCGAGCGACTCTACCTTCGCATCGGCGCTATTAACGCCCCGCTCCCACCGCGGGCCGTTCGGCGCCTGCTTCGCATTGCGTCCGCCGCGCCCTCGTCCGCCTTCGGCCAGTTTCGCGTACGTGCGATTCGCTGGGTTCAGCGCATAGCTGATGCCTGTCACCGGGTCGCTAATGAACACAGCTTCGACGTTTCGCGCCGTCGAGCCCAATGCGCCCAGGCCGCTCAAAGATTGCTCGCGGCGTGTGCGCCCTTCGCTATCGCGCACCAGGTGAGCGGTTGTCGACTGCTTAATGTGATTGCCGTCGCTCAGCGTTTGCGATGTCTCCGTAACCAGATCGCCGGTAAACGGAGCGTTTTTCACGATGCGCCCCGGCATTCCCGGTTCGCCACCCAAAAAGCGCGCGCCTGGACCGCCCGGAGGGCCAAACCGTCCGCGCCCCGGAGGCGGCCCCTGAGCCGAAAGCCCGCCACACACCAAAAACGTACCCGCCATCAATAAGCGAACTCGCATAGCTATTCCATGAACCGCACGGCGCGCGCGAGGCCATCGGAGCCCAACATCACCTCGGCTTCCACCGTATCCGACACCTGTTCCGGACTCACATTCAATCCTACCGCCAGCATCGCCGACTTCGGCAACTCCATACGCACCACGTTTACGTCGTCGTTCGGGTCAATCTGCGGCGTGTTGGGGATCCGAATGAAGCCGTCGTCGGTCTCCTGGTTATTGAACGACGCCAATTCCACTTGCGTCGACGCGCTGTGGTGCGTTGCCGGAGGCGCCACGTGCCGTTTCGGCAGTACGGCAACTCCGAGTATCAGCGCCGCCGCCATCGCTCCCGCGGCGGTCCACGCAACAACAGGCATGCGCCACCAGCGAGTTTGCGTTCGACTTCCAATCTCGTGAGTTGCGCGAAATGCCGCCAGCAAGTTGGCCTCTACGCGCGCCGGCGTGCTCACGTCCGACAGCTCCGCGGACAATATCCGCAGCTTGGCGGTCAAGCGCTGCTCCCGCGCCAGGCGGCCCGCGCAGGCGGCGCACTCCGATGCATGATTCACAAGCGAATCGGGCATTTGATTCCAGAATTCTTCACAGCTCATATCTCACACCTCACCGGTGTCAGGGCTCCTAACCCTGATTTAGGGCGTTCTTTGTTGAGTTTTTCCAGCAGCAGCGCACGCGCGCGATGCAAGCGGGAACGCACCGTGCCGATCGGGCACCCCAACGCGGCAGCGGCGTCGGCATAATCCACTTCTTCCAAATCGCACAGCGAAACCACTTCGCGATATCGCCGCGGCAGCGCCGCAACTGCCCTGCGTAGGGATTCGATAGTCTCTCGATGCGTCAGCTCCGCCAGCGGATCGTCATCCACTGCCATTTGAGGCAGCGGCGCAACTTCCAAATCGCCTTCGATATTGACGTCGATCCGTCCTCGCTCCAAATGCCGCAGCGCCTGCTTGCGCGCAATCCCGAACAGATAACCGCTCAACGTTCCGCGTTCCGGGTTATAGCCGCAATCACTCCGCAGCAGGGTCATAAATACTTCCTGAACAATATCCTCCGCCGTCGACACGGACCCGCTCACATGCATCGCAAACCGGTAGATGGCAGCTTGGCGCCGCCGGTATAGCTCCAGGAACGCCGCTTCGTCCCCATGCCGCAGCCGCTGCAGAAGTTCGTCGTCGGTAGGTTGCCCAATCGTCATTCGCGCTTCACACTGTTAATTCCAGTACCTAGGGGGAAAGTTCCCCTAATCCTCAGATAATCAATGCTTTAGAGTATAAAATTACAAAAATCAATAGAGCATCAATTGAAAATAGTACTTTACGCTCAGTACTATGTGTCCTATCATTACGGTACATGGCAGCCTTTGGATTAGAAATTTCCCCAGGTAAGCACGACGACATCACCGTCCTTGGAAAGCGGCTCGCTGAGCTGGAAGATTCACTTTCCAATGCCAAGCGCTTGGCCGATCAACGTTTCCAAGCCCTGGCAGAGGCTTCGCCTTCCATGATATGGATGGCAGGTCCGGACGCACTCCACACCTATTTTAACCCCGCGTGGCTTGAGTTTCGCGGGCGTTCGCTGGACCAGGAAAAGGGTAACGGCTGGACTGACGGGCTACACCCGGAGGACCGGGACTTGTGCCTGGAAACTTATATCAAATCTTTCTCCGCTCGCCAACGATTTCGTATGCAGTACCGAATGATGAAGTCGAGTGGGGAGTACTCCTCGTTGGAGATCGTTGGTTCTCCGGTGTTTAACGAGGGGGAATTCACCGGGTTCATTGGCTCGGCAGTCGATTCGGGCGCACGCCGCGCCGGACACTTCACTCCCGACGATGAATCCGTGCGCATGGTCTTCTCGCTCACCGAGCGCGAACGCCAGGTGCTGACGTTGATCGCCGACGGCCGCTCCACAAAAGAGGCCGCCGCCCGGCTGGGCATCAGCTATAAGACCGCGGATTCGCACCGCAGCCGTATCTTAGAAAAGCTGGGTATCCACGAAACTGCGAGCATGGTGCGGTATGCGATCCGCTCCGGCCTCGTCGCGCCATAAAAACTTACACGCGGGGTCGGCGATTCGCCTGGCCCCGCGTTACTCGTGTTTCTCCAGCTGCAGCGTGATCGTTCCCACCGCAATCGACATGCGCACCCGGATCTGCACCGGCAATTTGCGCGCGTCGTCCGTCAGCCACACATTCAAGTGAGCCGGCCGTTTGTACAGCGCTCCATTAAATAAATAGGCTTCGTAGCGGATCGTGTGAAACACGCCGTCAGGCGTTTTCACATCCTCGCGCGCCTGCGCCTCTATCTTCGCCATCGCGCTTTTCTTTCCGTCTGTCACGGCTTCTGTCGCCGTCTGGCCGGGCTCGAGGTTCAGCGTGCGCATGTAGTAGAGGCCGCCTGCGACATCGTGGACGCACGGCGGAGTTTCCGTTTCCTTTGAAAGCGCCACCGCGTTTTTCACCCGATCCGTCTCCACGTAGATCGCTTTCTGCGCATTCGAATCGAATGTAATTTTGGTCTCGCGCACACGTGAGCCCTCATGCGAGAGAAACTGCGACGACACGGCGCACAATGAATTTCGTAGATTGGCGCTGTAATCGTCGTCTACGCGAAACAGCTTCGATACCAAGCCTGTGGACTCCAGGTGAACATTCACCTGCCACCCCGATGGACCGCGTTGCCATTGCACCTTGGCCTTGCCCGCGGTGATCAGCCGCCACTCTACGTTGTAGTACAGAGTTTCTGGATTGGGAGGCGTGACGTTTTGTGCCCAGACGTTCGAAATCGCTGCTATCGAAATCAGTCCGAGAATTCGCGCCGGGCCCTTGAGCATGAAACGCCAGTGTCGCAAATGCGGCGGCGAGCGTGCAAACCGGCTGTTTCCGCACGTTATAATCGACATTGCAGATGCCCGAAATCCGCCACTCCGTGTGCGCACTCGATTGTCCGGACACCTGTTCTCTGTTAGTCAACGTCGAAAACGGCGTAGGCTCGAAGCTTCGCGGCAATCCCGCGCACCCCATCACGCGCGGTTTTCTGTGTGGCAAAGTGGCGCAGTATCTGGAGCGCGAATACAATCCGGCCCGTCTTCTTTATCCTCAGCGCCGCATCGGCGCTAAAGGCGAGGGGCGCTTCGAGCGCATCTCGTGGGACGAAGCCATAGATACCATCGCCACGCGTCTGCAGTCGACCGCCGAAGAATTCGGCTCCGAGTCGATTCTTCCCTACAGTTACGCCGGCACCATGGGACTGCTGCAGGGAAGCGGCATGGACCGGCGCTTCTTCCATAGACTGGGCGCTTCGCGGCTGGATCGAACTATCTGTTCCGCCGCTGGAATGGCGGGCATGACCACGGCGCTCGGCAATCGCTATGCGACCGAACCCGAGCAGTTCCGCCACTCCAAGCTGATCATCGCGTGGGGCGCCAATATTCTCGGGACCAACGTGCATTTGTGGCCGTTCATCGTCGAAGCGCGGCGCAATGGCGCCAAGTTTTACGTGATCGACCCGCATCGCAATCGCACCGCCGCCACCGCAGACAAGCATTTTTTCATCAATCCAGGCAGCGACGCCGCGCTTGCGCTCGCCATGATGCACGTGATCATCGGCGAAGGCCTGCACGACGCGGATTACGTCGCAAAATACACCGAAGGTTTCGACCAATTGCGCCAGCGCGTCCGCGAGTGGACCCCGCAACGCGCCGCCGAGCTCACCGGCATCACCGCCGACGAAATTGCCACTCTGGCGCGCGAATACGCGACTATCCGCCCGGCCGCGATCCGCGTCAACTACGGCGTGCAGCGCAGCGAACGCGGCGCGATGTCGATTCGCGTGGTGGGTTTGCTGCCCGCGCTGATCGGTTCGTGGCGCGAACTCGGCGGCGGCGTGCAGCTTTCGGTCTCGCAGGCTTTTCACTTAAACCGCGAGGCGCTGGAACTTCCCGGCTTGCAGCAGAAATCGCTAGGCCGTGCGGCTCGTATGGTCAATATGACCGAGCTCGGCGCTGCGCTCACCACGCTCGATCAGCCGCGCGTGAAGGCGCTCCTGGTCTACAACTCCAACCCCGCCGCCGTCGCGCCGAATCAGAATGCCGTGCTCGCGGGATTGCGCCGGCCCGATCTGTTCACCGTAGTTCTCGAACAGTTCCAGAACGACACTGCCGATTACGCGGACATTCTGCTGCCCGCCACAACCTTCCTGGAACATACGGACCTCTACCTGGCCTACGGCCACTACTATCTGCAACTGGCGCGTCCCGCGCTGCCCGCGCCCGGTGAAACCAAGTCGAACGTGGAGGTCTTCCGCCTGTTAGCGCAGCGCATGGCTTTCGGCGACCAGGCCTTTCGCGATTCGGAAGACGACATGATCCGCATGCTGCTGGCCTCCGAGCATCCGTTTATCAAGGGCATCACGCTCGAAGAGCTCGATCGCAATCATTTCGTGCGCCTGCGCCTGCCCGAGCCTTTTCAGCCGTTCGCTCAAGGCGGCTTCGGAACGCCCAGCGGCAAGTGCAATTTCAACGCGGACTCGATCGATTACACGCCCCCGATCGAGTCGCGTCATGGCGATGGCGAGTTGCGCAGCAAGTACCCCTTCGAACTGATTTCGCCCAAGAACGACGACAGCATGAACTCGACATTCGGCCATCGCGATTCGGTCGATCAAGAGACCGCCACGCTCCACATCAACACCGGCGACGCTGCGCGCTTGAGCATACAGCAGGATGACGCGGTTCGCGTCTTCAATGCCCGTGGCTCCTGCGTCCTCACCGCCTTGGTCGATGGCGCAGTCGCCCCTGGCGTCTTGTGTGCGCCCTCCGTGCGATGGCCCAAGCGCTCGCCCGGCAAGCGTGGCATTAACGCGCTCACCTCCGAGCGTCTTACCGATGACGGCGGCGGCCCTACGTTTTATAGTTGTCTGGTGCAAGTGGAGAGAATCGGAGATTGATGCGCAACATCGGAAGGTTTCACGCCGTCATGCTGGCGGCAGGCGCGCTGTGGTGCGCCGGATGTTCTCAGGAAAAGAAAGTTCCCATCAAAGAAACAGTCGAAGAGGCGCCCAGCACGCCCACGCTTCTTACCGCCGTAGGTATGGGCGATCCCAAAGCCGAAAAGCAGTTGCTCAACGGCTTCTACGCCATCGAAGCCAATTCCTGGCGATGGACCGCGAAGGATTTTTCGGTCGTTCTACGGCCACCCGTCGGCTCCGCGGCGCAAGGCGCTGTGCTGGATCTGGGCATCTCCGTTCCCGGAGGCGTGATTCAGAAGCTTCACAATGTCGCTCTCTCCGCCACCATCAACGGAACCGCGCTGCCGCCCGAAACCTACTCGAAAGAGGGGCAAGCGGAGTACAAGCGCGACCTCGCGCCCAACCTGCTGAACGGCGATTCCGTGCGCATCGATTTTCATCTCGACAAAGCCATGCCGCCCGCCAACGGCGACATGCGGCAACTCGGCGTCATTGCGCGTAGCGTGGCGCTCGAAGCGAAATGACGCGGGCGCGGACCGCGGCCTACTGGACGCTCCCCGCGCTGATCTGTCTGGCGGTCCATTGGCAGGCCTTCGAGGCCTGGTTCCGCGCCGACGACTTCGCCTGGCTCAGCCTCTATAGCCACATTCAAAGCTTCTCCGATCTGCTGAGCGCTCTTTTCCGGCCGGAAGCGCAAGGCACTATTCGCCCTTGGAGCGAGCGCGCCTTCTTTATCGCGGGCTATGCGCTCTTTGGACTCGATTCGCTGCCTTACCGCGTCATCATCTTTGCCACGCAATTCGCGGGGCTCGCACTGATTCAACTCACAGGCTTCAAACTCACCGGCAGCCGCGTCGCGGGTCTCCTTGCCGCCGTTTTTTGGACCATCAACAGCACCACTACGGAGCCGCTCGGCTGGGCCTGTGTCTACAACGAAGTAATGTGCGCCGCGTTTTTGCTGCTGGCGTTGTGGTTTCGCATTCGCCTGCTGGAAAGCGGAAAGAAGCGATTCCAGATCTTCGAATGGATCACCTTCATCCTGGGCTTCGGCGCACTGGAGTTGAATCTGGTCTATCCCGCCCTCGCCGCCGCATACACGTGGCTCAGCCGCTACGATACGCGCCAGCCCCGCAAAAAGACCCCGGCAAACTGGAAGCACATCGGCGCCATGTTCGCCGTTTCGATTGTCTATTTCGGCATTCACACGTGGGCCGCTCCGCCGGCCGCCAGCGGCCCTTATGCCATGCACTTCGGGCCATCGATGATGCGCACGCTCGCCGAATATTGGACGTGGTCGGTTGGCCCTGTCTATCTGGAACTGCCGCCGCACGTGAAGCTGTGGATGATGCTTGCCGCCATCGTGCTGGTATCGGTGGGGCTGTTTGCGTTCCTCACGCGCAAGCTTCGCGCCGGCTTCGCAATGGCTGCATTTTGTCTGGTCTGGTATCTCGTGACCTTCGCGCCCATGCTGCCGCTGCGCGACCACATCACCGAATATTACGGCTACATTCCCGTAATCGGCCTCGCCTGGCTCGGTGGCTGGGCGCTCGTGGAAGGCTGGCGGCGCGCCGGATCGACGCGCATCGTCGCTGCTGCGTTGGCTGCTATCTACATACTGATGGTCTTGCCGCGAACCGTGCGCGCTACTCACTGGAACTACGAGCTCACGGAAGAAGCGCGGGACTTAGTGGCCGGGGTCGCGCGCGCGCAGCAGTTACATCCAGGGCAGGCCATTTTGCTCGACGGCGTGGATGAAGCCGGGTTCATAAATGCGGTGCGCGACAAAGCCTTCGTGCTGATCAAAGCCGATCGCGTCTATCTCGCACCTGGCTCCGAGCGTCGCCTGACGCAACAGAGCGATTGGGACCGTGTTGCGAACTATGTGCTGGACCCTTCGATTGCCCAGCAAGGCCTCGCGCGCGGCCAGTTGCAAGTGTATGACGTCCGCGGCGGCACGTTCCACAACATTACGTCGACTTATCGCTACACGTTGCGCGCCGAAGGCCTGCCATCGCGAGTTTCCGCGGCCGATCCCTTGACCGCGTATTTGCTCGGCCCGGAGTGGTATGCCCTCGATATCGATCATCGCTGGATGGGCAAGCGCGCCACCTTGCGCATGGGCGCGCCCAAGGAGCCCGAGCGCAAACTGTACCTTACCGGTTATTCCGTCGATGCGCTTGGCCCCGCTGAAGTAAAGGTCTCAGTCAATGGCATGGAGTTACCGCCTGCACCGGTGAACCCGGGCCCATTTCAACTCTCGTTCGCACTCCCGGACGCGATTGTTGGGCAGCGTGAGATGAAAGTGGCGATTGAAGTCAGCAAGACATTCCGGCCCAGCAATGAGCCGCGCGATCTTGGTCTTTCTTTCGGCACATTTGAAGTGCGATAACTTAGCTAAATCGATTTGCGCTGAACACGGTTACTCTAAAACAACACGCCGTGCTGTATCGCGTAACTAAATGAGGATACTCCCCGTCAGAAAGGCATGTTTCGTATGACCACGCGAGCGCCATTTTATTTCTTACCCGCTTTTCTTTGCATCGTCTTACCAATTAGTTCCCAAACCAGACAGCATTATGCGCTAATTTTGCAGGACCCGCCGGTCACTTCCAACTTCATCAGCCGGGAAGCCGCGCATTCGTTGCAAGCCAATTCGTACCGCGCGCAAATCGAGAACCGGCAGGCGGCTTTGCGGTCGGAACTCGCGTCGCGCCGCTTCACGGTTACGGGCTCGGTGTCTACGCTCGCGAATGCGGTGTTCGTGGTCTCCACGCCCGATCGCGTGGCCGAAATGCGCTTGATCAACGGCGTCGTGGATGTGGTCCCCATGCGCCGGTTGCATCCCACGTTAAATAAAGCGACACAGTTGATGAACGCGCCCGCAGCCTGGAATGCGCTGGGCGGCGTCGCGAACGCGGGCGCAGGCATCAAAATCGGCATCATCGATTCCGGAATCGACAACACGCACCCTGCCTTTCAAGATTCCACGCTCAAGGTTCCCGCCGGCTTCCCCAAGTGCACCACCGGGCAACCGCAGGACTGCAACTACACCAACAACAAGATCATCGTGGCGCGCAGCTACATGCGCCAGCAGGCGGCCGGCAGTAATGCCGCGAATACCGCGGCCGATTCGCTGCCGGACGATTTCACGCCGCGCGATCGCCTGGGCCACGGCACCGCCACCGCTTCCGTAGCCGCCGCCAATGTGAATACGCCTGGCGCTGTTGCATTCAACGGCATGGCCCCGAAGGCGTTTTTGGGCAACTACAAAGTGCTGGGAACAGGCTACGAGGGAACTCTCACCGCTTTTGAGGACGCTGCGGTTCAGGCGATCGAGGACGCCTTCAACGACGGCATGGACGTAGTGAGTTGCTCTCTTGGCACGACCGCTCTCGCGCCCGCGGCACAGGATTTTCTCGCGTCGGCCTTCGAGAAGGCCGCGCAAGGCGGCATGGTGATCGCGGTATCCGCCGGTAACGACGGCGGCAATGGACAGCAGTGGCCCTCACCGACCTTCAACGTCATCGCCTCTCCCGCCATCGCTCCGAGCGTAATCGCCGTGGGCGCAACGCTCAACTCGCACGTGTTTCAACCTTCCGTTTCGCTGCCCGGGGCCGCGTCTAACCTGCAAGCGATCTCCGCGCAATCGAGCGACGCCTATTATTACGGTCCCTACGGCGCGAGCAACGCGCCCCTGGTGGATGTCACCAAACTGGGCGACGACGGTTACGCCTGTTCCGCGCTCCCGGCGTTTTCGCTGGCGGGTTCTTATGCCCTGATTCAGCGCAGCCCCGCGACCGGCGGCAGTTCCTGCAGCTTCAATGTCAAAGCCACCAACGCCGCCAACGCGGGCGCGGTCGGCATCGTCTTCTACATGGCGGATGGCGGCGACCTTTTCGCTCCATCGTTGGCCGACGATAGCGGCAACGATCCGCTTTACGCACCAGTAGTGATGGTTTCGCTGGCCGATGGAACCAACCTGAAGAACTACGTGGATGCCAATCCCGGCGCGGTCGCACTCGTCGATCCGAATGGGACGGAACAGAGCATTACCGATTACAGCAACGAGTGGCAGTATTCGCCGGCACTCGCCGCCAATCAGTTAGCCAGCTATAGCTCCACTGGTCCGGGACCGGGCGGCACGCTGAAGCCGGACATCGTCGCCACCGGTGGATTCGATGGGGATGCGGCTGAGCTTGCGAATTCCGGCATGTACCTCGCCACGCAATCCTTCGATCCTTATGGCGAGATCTACAGCGTGAACGGCTTCACCGCGGCCGATGGAACCAGTTTCGCCGCGCCGTTGGTGGCGGGCGCGGCTGCCCTGGTGAAGCAGGCGCATCCCAGTTTTACTGCCGCGCAGATTCGCTCCGCACTCGTGAACAACGCGGTTCAGGATACCAATGTCGACGATTTCGGAAACACCCGCGGCATCACCTCATTCGGCGCCGGGCGCCTGGACGCCAACGCCGCCGTGGGCGCGACCGTCACCGTCAACCCGGTTTCGATCTCCTTCGGCGTTCTCTCGACCGCGCTGCCGGCAGCCACTTCCGTCACCATCACCAACGGCGGCTCTTCGCCGGTCACGCTTAGCGTCGCCGCCGGCGCTCCGCAAGCGCTCGCGGGAACGGCTGTCAGCGGGATCACCGTCAATGTCGATCAGAAGAGCCTCACCATCGCATCCGGCGCGACGGCAACGTTGAACGTTTCGCTCTCTGGAACAGTTCCGGGTGCGGGGCAGTATTCCGGCATGATCACACTGCAAGGCGGCAGCGTGTCGCTACACGTTCCCTACCTCTTCCTGGTGTCGAGCAACGTGGTCTATGACATGTTCGCCATCATCGAAGGCAGCATTTTTAGTCCGTATCAATATGCCTGCTTTGAGGGGCCGCCCAGCACCGACCTTGGCTCCGACCAGCGCCTGGCCATCAAACTGGTGGACTCCAATGGCGCCCCGGTTGCGAATGCGCCTGTGAAGTTCACCATCTCGCCGCGCAATGACATTATCTTGAGCAGCGTCACGGGAGCGCCCGCCTGTTCGCCGGCCAGTTCGGGCTCGCAGGTCAGTTGCAGCACCGATACCAACGGCGTTGCCTACGCCGAGGTCACAACCGGCGCAACCGTCGGCGCAGCCCCCGAAATTGCGGCGAGCAACTCCGGTTTGACTTACTACTTCG
>DATAUH010000336.1:0-7883 GCA_036268375.1 Bryobacteraceae bacterium
CCACCCGTCGATCACCGCGCCCAGCTTGGCCATCTTCATCAACGCCTCGGCCGGCACGGCGTCCGTCGAAACATATTTCTTGATCGCCGCCAGCTTCGCCTGCGCCGCTTCGTCCGCATCCGGCATGCGCGCAATGCGTCCTAGAATCTCCGAAAGGTCGATCGTCTCTACCGAAATGCCGTTGGCTTCCAGCAGCTTTTCGCTGTACCGCACGGTGTTGAACGCCGCCGGCCGCGCGCCGATCGCGCCGATCCGCAGCCCTCGCAGCCCGCGCGCCACGCGGCACGTAGCCGCAAACCACGCCAGGTCCTTGCGAAACGCATCCGAGTCCGGAGCCACCGTGTGCCGCGCCGTCAGCGAATACGGAATGCCGTACTGCATCAGGTTGTTGCACGCCGACATCTTGCCGCAGAAGCTGTCGCGCCGGTCGCGAATCGTCATTTTGCCCGGCGTATCCGGAGTCGCCTGCACCAGCACCGGCACGCCCAGCCCCGCCATCCGCAGCGTGTCCGCAATCGCGCGCTCATCGCCGAAGTTCGGCAGCGTCACAATCACGCCGTCGATCTCATCGCGATGCCGCTTGAAGAGATCGGCGCACGCCCTTGCTTCCGCGCGCGTCTCCACCGCGCCAAACTTCGAATCCTCAGGCCCCAGCCCAATTGCGCCGTAGCCCGCTTTTTCCAACGCCGCCAACATTTCCGATCGCCCGCTCTGCGCAAGATGATCGGGGAAAAATCCGCGGTTCCCGACGATGACCCCGAAGGTCATACGCCGGGACTTTCCATTTGTCATTTACCCTATTTCCCTTTCCCTGGAGCGAACCGGAAGCTGTAGAACGTGCCAATACCCGTAAGCAGCGCGCCCCACCAGACTGCGGCGTGCAATTCTGCATGCACCACCGCCGGCGGCGACGACCATTCCACGATTCCGGTCCCAAGGATCAGAATGCCATAGGCCAGCAGCAGCAGGCCAATGAAGAACCAAATCGAAATCATTCCTTCGCGTTGCATTTCGTCCCCGGAAGCTACCAAAAGATAATTTGCAGAACTACGAACACCGCGCCTACCACGCACGCCCAGAACACCGGACGCTGCAGCAGCGGCAAATGGCCCTCCGACGGAATTTCCGTGCACGAGTACACCAGCCCCACCAGTTCGCGATCGGGCTTCGGCGTAGTCGCCATGCTTACACCCACCGTCGTCAACGCGCAGATCAGGCCCGCCCACAGCGCGCGAAACATATTCTCCGCCATCGGCTTCGCCGCCGGTGAAAGCGCGACGTATTGAATCGCGCTTGGGTCGCTCTTCACCCACAGCCACAACCCAACAGCCGAGCCCGTCCCCGCCAGCAGTCCCCAGAATCCTCCCGCCGGCGTCGCGCGTTTCCACAACATGCCCAGCACCACCGTTCCGAATAGCGGCGCGATGAAGAAACTGAACAGCTCCTGCACGTAATCCATAATGCTGCTCGCATGCATCACCAGATACGCCGTGCCCACGCTCACCAGTACGCCAATCACTGTGCACCAGCGGCCCATCGCCACGTAGTGCGAATCGCTCGCGCTCTTGCGAATCATGGCGCGGTAAATGTCGTACGTCCAAACCGTCGCGAACGCGCTCACGTTGCCCGCCATGCCCGACATGAAGCCCGCAATCAGCGCCGTAATTCCCAATCCCAGCAGGCCCGGCCCGCAATATCGCGCCAGCATCAGCGGCAGCACATCGTTATACGAATGCGCGCCCGGATTCATCGCCAGGTCGTTTTCGCCGACCAGTTTCATCGGCAGCACCGCCAAACCCAACAGCCCAGGCAGAATGACGATAAGCGGCACCAGCATTTTGAAGCCGGCGCCGATGATCGGGGCCAACTTCGCCGATCGCAGATCCTTCGCCGAAATCACGCGCTGCACCACCAGAAAGTCCGTGGTCCAATACCCCATCGAAATCACCGCGCCCAGGCCGAACACGATACCGATCCAGTTGATGCCCATCGGGTTGTCTTGAAAATGGCCCAGCGTGCGCCACATGTGCGTGTAATCCGCGCCCGGGAAGCGCTCGTGTATCCGCGCCACCATGCCGCTCCAGCCGCCGGTTTCGATCAGGCCCACAATCGCGATCAGCAGCGCGCCCAGCCAGATCAAAACGAACTGCAGCACTTCATTGAAAATCGCCGAAAGCAGCCCGCCCAGGAACACATACGCAGCCACCGTCGCGGCCGAAACCCAGATGCTGAGTTCCATGTCCCAGCCCAGGATCACGTTCATCACCTTCGCCATCGAAAACATGTTGATGCCGCTCATCAGCACCGTCATGAATCCGAACGAAACCGCTGACAGCGCCCGCGCCGGCTCTCCGAATCGCAATTTCAAATAGCCCGGCACCGAGTGCGTTTTTGAGATGTAATAAAACGGAATCATCACCAGCGCCAGGAAAATCATCGCTGGAATTGCGCCGATCCAATACCAGTGAGCCGCCAGGATCCCGTATTGATACGCGGACCCGGCCCATCCCATCAGCTCGAGCGAGCCAAGGTTCGCCGCCAGGAAACTCAACCCGGCGACCCACGCAGTCATCTCCCGTCCCGCGAGGAAGAAGTCTTCGCCCGTCTTCGTGTATTTCTTTAGATAGACGCCGATTCCAATCACCGCCACGAAGTACAGCGCGATGATGACCTCGTCCACCGTTGAAAGGGAAATTAGGCGCGCTTCGCCGCCGGCCTGCCACAGGCCTGGAGTTATTGTAAACGCTTGCAAGTGACCTATCCTATGGCGCTTGAACTATCCTGTCAAGCCTAAATTTGTTGCGCTTTGCAACAATATCATGCTTTTCAACCGCTTGTGCCCGCGCAAGTTTTCTTCTTACCTTATTTAACGATCTGCCGCCCGGATGCGAGCACAACGCAACCTCACACGCCCTCCGCGCGAGTTCGTTTTTTCAACTAACCATGCCTCTTCGCCGAGTCGTGGCACTCTACAGATTGATCCCATCCGCCGCCGCGCGACGCCCCTTCTCGTGCTTAAAGGCTCCAGCAAGATCGTCGAACTCCTCGGCTTCGATGGCAATACTCTACTTACTTCTACTGCCTTTGCCATGCGGCGATATGCTTTGAACTCCACCGCCGTAATCGCAGCCCACTAGTCCACTTACTCAACCAATCCCGCGCCGCGGATTTCGCGCCTCACGCGGCCCAATCCTTTCCCCCACCTTCCCCCGCCCGCTAAAATCATAAATTGCGTCAGATCACTTTTGAACTCCAGGCCGAGTGCCCCCACACACGCGCCCGCGCCGGCCTCCTGCACACGCCCCACGGAACCATCGAAACCCCCGTTTTCATGCCCGTAGGCACGCAGGCCACCGTCAAAGGCCTCACGCCGCGCCAGCTCGACGACGAACTCGGCGTGCGCATCCTGCTCGCCAATACCTATCATCTTTATCTGCGTCCCGGCGCCCCGCTCATCCGCAAACTCGGCGGTCTCCATACCTTCATGTCCTGGCCCAACGCCATCCTCACCGATTCCGGCGGCTTCCAGGTCTTCTCGCTCTCCGGCCTGCGCAAAATTACCAACGAAGGCGTCAGCTTCCAGTCCCACCTCGATGGCTCGCTCCACCACTTCACGCCCGAATCCACCGTCGACGCCCAACTCGCCTTCGGCAGCGACATCGCCATGGTCCTCGACGAGTGCCCCGAATATCCCGTCAGCCACCAATACGCCCGCCAAAGCATGCACCGCACCCTCCGCTGGGCGCGCCAGGCGAATGACCACTTTCGCCACCGCATCGCCGATTCCCCCACTCGCCACGCCCTCTTCCCCATCGTTCAGGGCTCCATGTTCTCCGACCTCCGCCGCGAATGCGCCACCTCCCTCCTCGACCTCGATTCCGATGGCTACGCCGTCGGCGGTCTCTCCGTCGGCGAGCCTCGCCCCCTCTCCCTCGAAATGGTCGAGGCCACCGAGCCCATCCTTCCGCGCGACCGCCCCCGCTATGCCATGGGCGTCGGCATGCCCGCCGAACTTCCGCAGTACGTCGCCCGAGGCATCGACATGATGGATTGCGTCCTACCCTCACGCAACGCGCGCAATGGATATCTCTTCACATCCGAAGGTCGCGTCATCATCAAACATGCTCAATTTAAGGATGACTCCCGCCCGCTCGACCCAGCTTGCAGTTGCTATACTTGTAAAAGCTTCTCCCGTGCATATCTGCGGCACCTTTTCCTGAGCGGGGAGATTTTGTTCGCCAGTTTGGCCACCCTTCACAACATGCGGCGGTACCTTGACATCATGCGTGAAATTCGTTGTGCTATACTGGCAAATTCATTTTTACAGTACGTGCAGACGGCGGAGGCATCCGTGTCTCCCCACCCGCGCGAAACAGATCCGATAAACGGTTGAAAACGTGGTCCCTACTCTCTTTCTTCTGCAAGCCGCGACAGGCAACCCGCTGATCCAACTCTTACCCCTGCTGCTGTTGTTCGGCGTCTTTTATCTGCTCATCTTTCTTCCCATGCAGCGGCAGCGAAAGAACACTCAGAAGATGTTAGCGGCGCTTGAAAATGGCCAGATCGTCACTACCAGCGGCGGCATTGTGGGAACGATATACGCTATTCAGGAGGACGACACCGTGGTCCTCCGCGTCAAGCCCGACAACATCAAGATTCAGGTGACGCGCAGTTCAATATCGGGCGTGGTCACAACTGCTGAGGTTAAGAAGTAGTAATCTATACAACAGGCTTTAAAACTCCATGCAAACGAATTTAACGTCTCGCTCGGTGATTATTGTCGTCGTCATCCTCATCTGCGTTTATGGCGTGATCGGGTTCCCCACTTCCATGGCGGCCATCGAGAGGAACTTTTCCAGCAACATTCATCTCGGTCTCGATCTTAAGGGCGGCTCCCAGTTGGTGCTTGAGGTTCAGGTGCAGGATGCCGTCAAAGCCGACGCCCAGCAGACCGCTGAGCGCCTCAAGGAAGATCTCAAGAAGCAGAGCGTCACCTGGGCCTCGATGGATGTGAATGAGGTCAAGACCGTCGCCGAGGCCAACCAGGTCGCGCTGACGATCAAAGGCGTTCCGGCGACTCAATCGAGCGCTTTCCGCACCGCCGTTTCCGAAAGCTTTCCAACCTATAATCTCAACGCCATCAACTCGACCGATTACGAATTGAAGCTCAAGCCGACCGAGCTCCTCGCGCTCGAAAACGAGACCGTGCAGCGCTCCATCGATACCATCGGCAATCGCATCGACCAGCTCGGCCTGGCCGAAAAATCGATCCAGAAGTACGGTGCGTCCGGCGCCAATTTCCAGATTATGGTGCAGTTGCCCGGCCTCGACGATCCGGCCCGCGCTCGCGAATTGATCGGCAAGGCCGCCGTGCTCGAAATCGACGATGTGAAGGATGGGCCATATCCCAGCAAGGATGCCGCTCTCGCTCAGCACGGCGGAATTCTGCCGCTCAATACCAAGCTCGTGCAGGCTCTTGCGCGCGCCGGTTCGCAGGGCGAAGAATGGTATCTCGTCAGCAAGAATCCGATCGTGAGCGGACAGGAAATGCGCAATGCGCGGCCCTCGCAGGGCGAAATGCGCGGATGGGAGACCGATTTCACCCTGTCGCCCGATGCCGGAAAGCGCTTTGGACGCTATACCGAAGCGAATATCAACAACAAGCTAGCCGTTGTTCTCGACAACAGGACCGTCAGTGTAGCGACGATTCAAGCCAAGATTGAGGACTCCGGCCGCATCACCGGCCTGGGCAGTCAGGAGGAAGCCGTCGATCTTTCGCGCTACCTGCGCTCCGGCTCGCTGCCGGCCGGCATTCAGTATCTCGACGACCGTACCATCGGCCCATCGCTCGGCGCCGATTCCATCCACGAGGGAATCGTGGCCGGCCTGGCCGGCCTGATCGCCGTTATCATCGTCATGCTCGTCTATTACAAGCGCAGCGGCATCAACGCTGTACTCGCGCTGCTGCTCAATGCCGTTATTCTTCTCGCCGCCATGGCTTGGTTCGGCGCGGTGTTGACGCTGCCCGGAATCGCGGGCTTCATTCTTACCATCGGTATGGCGGTCGATTCCAACGTGCTTATCTTCGAACGTATTCGCGAAGAATTGCGCGCGGGTAAGTCGGTGGTGGCGGCAGTTCAGGCCGGCTTTGACAAAGCCTGGTGGACCATCGTCGACACCCACGTCACCACCATCGTTTCTTGCGCCTTCCTCTTCCTTTTTGGAGAGGGGCCTGTCAAAGGTTTCGCAGTTACTTTAACCATCGGTTTGGCGGCCAACGTATTTACCGCCGTCTTCGTTTCGAAAACGATTTTCGCCTGGGAGCTTTCCAGCCGCACGCGACAGGAAGCTATTAGTATTTAGTAAGTAGAAGTGCGGGGTACTAAGTAGAACGGGCCCTGCTGTTGCGAATGATTGAGTCGAGGTTGGATGATATGTCCCAAGGGATAGCGCCTCGAAAAACTGAGTAAGTGATGCGCCTTTACGGCGCGCGCTGGCCGGAAGTGGAACCCTGAATTTTCGCGAAAAAGGTTCGCTCGGCCTGGAACAAATTTAGAACCGCTGGTGTCGAATTTTATAACGGCATTCCAGCTCGGCAGATTCGATGGAATTATTCAAGAACACCAATTACGACTTTCTGGGCAAGAAGTGGCCGTTCATCATTGCCTCTCTGATTTTGACTGGCGCAGGTTTCATCAGTATGGCCGTTAAGGGTCTCAACTACGGTATCGATTTCAAGGGCGGCACGCAGATGACGGTGAAGTTCGCCAGCACGCCGCCGCTTGACAAGATCCGCGAGGCCTTCCTCCACTCGGCTCAAGCCAAGGGCGAAGTCAGCGTGCAGAACATTACCGATCCCTCGACTAAGGATGTCGTCGAAATCGGCATCGGCACCGAGCAGCAGGGCGAAGCGCAGTTGAACACCAACCGCACCGCGATGGAGCAGGTGCTTGCCTCGACGTTCGGCCAGCCCCAAAGCGGTAAGATCGATCTCAACAATACCAGTCAGGATAAGCTTGCCAGCCGTTTAAGCGACGCTCTTTCGCGCGCCAGCATCGCCATGTCCACCGATCAGGTGAGAACGATCACCGCGAATATCGCCAGGTATCTGTCGCAGCACTCCGGGCTGATGTACAGCTTCAACGAACTCAACGGCATTCCTGGCGTAACGCCGCAGATCGCCGGAGTCATCCAGCAGGAAACGTATCTTGCGCCCTATCACATCTCGAGCACCGCGATGGTGGGCCCCAAGGTCGGGGCCGAGCTCCGCCAGAAAGCCGTTCTCGCTACCCTCTATGCGCTCGGCGGCATGCTGGTCTATATCGCATTCCGTTTCGAGTGGATCTATGGCGTGGGCGCTGTGATCGCGGTCTTCCACGACACGCTGATCACCATCGGACTTTTTTCCATTTTCAATGAGCAGATCTCGATGACGGTTATTGCCGCGCTGCTCACCCTCGTCGGTTATTCGATGAACGACACCATCGTGATCTTCGATCGAATCCGCGAAAATCTTAAGCTCTCTCGCCGCGATTCTCTCGAACGCGTGATGAACGTCGCGGTCAATCAGACCTTGAGCCGAACCGTCATGACCTCCGGCTTGACGTTTATTACCGCCGTAGCGCTCTTTCTTTTCGGCGGTCCCGTTCTTCACGGTTTCTCGTTCGCGCTTGTATGCGGAATCCTGGTAGGAACGTATTCTTCAGTTTTTATCGCCAGCCCGATCGTGCTTTTCTGGCATAATTACGCAGATAAGCCCAAGAAGACTGCACCACCCGCGTTGGCGGCCACTGCCCGGACGGAAACCGTTCGCAAGCCGACCAAGGCGGTTAAATAGGAGGGGTTTAAAGCAGCATGTTTGATCAGACATTCGTTCAGACGGG
>DATAUH010000337.1:0-9596 GCA_036268375.1 Bryobacteraceae bacterium
GCCGCGCTCGCCCGACGCTCTTCAACCCCGGCGCCTCGCCGCGCTCGCCCGACGTTCTTCAACCCCGCGCCTCGCCGCACCCACCCGACGCTCTTGAACCCCGCGCCTTCGCCGCGTCCGCCCATCCGATCTTCAATCCCCGCGCTTCGCCGCACCCGCCCATCCGTTCTTCAATCCCCGCGCGCCTCGCCGCACCCACCCGCCGCTCTTCAACCTCGCGCCTCGCCGCGTCCGCCCATCCGTTCTTCAACCCCGGGCGCCTCGCCGCACCCACCCGACGCTCTTCAACCCCGCGCCTCGCCACGTCCGCCCGTGAGTTCTTCAACCCCGCGCGCCTCGCCGCAGCCACCCTTTCGTTTCTCGACCCAGCGAATTGCCGCCTCCGCCCGGTCGTCCTTCAACTGCGTTCCTGCCGCGTAAAGCCGTTTAACTCTGTGCCGCGCCGGACAGAATCCACGTTCGTAGCAGGCCGAACCTCCCCCGCGAAAAACGTCCCTAGCACCCACGGGCGTACACGCGCGGATTCGGGCGGTTCACGATTTCAAAATATTTCTTCTGTTCCTCTTTTCTTTCACATAGCAAAAGAAAATAAGATTTAAGGGCCTGATTTCTTGGAGCCGGATGGGACTCTGAGGTCAGGAGACGGTGGCCGAACGCGCTTCACTCCTTGGCTTCGCGAGAAAGATCGCGCTTTGGCGGGCGTGGTCTGGTGGTCGCGGAGCTTTGCGCGTTCGGGGGGCCCACCGTCTCGATCTAACGAAAGGATTCCCCTTTGTCCGGACTCTTCGGATCCCGCGTACTCGAAACCGCGCTCGGGCTCACCTGTATTTATCTCCTGCTAGCAACCTTCTGCAGCAGCGTCAATGAATGGATCGCAGAGCTCCTTGCGGCGCGCTCCGTCATGCTGGAAAAAGCCATCCGCCGCCTGCTGGGCCAGGCCGCCGATCAGTTCTATAGCCATCCCTTGATTCAATCGCTCATCCACGATGGCGATCATCCCGAATATATCGCTTCTGGAACCTTCGCCAAAACTTTGATGGACTTGGCGACTCCCTGTAAAACCGGCCGCATCGATTTCGACGACCTGCAAATTGGGATCGTCAACGATTTGCCGTGCGGCGCTCTGCGCACAGTGCTTCAATCCACCCTTCAGGGCGTTGAAAAGCGAACCGATGCCGCGCAACAGGCTATCGAAAAGTGGTTCGACGATGCGATGGAGAGCCTCTCCCACCGCTATCGCCGCCGCGCCCGCCTCGTGACCGCCTCGATCGCCGTCGCCATCACCATCGCCGCCAATGCAGACACAATCCGGCTCGCCCGCGCCACTCTTGCCGGACAATCGGCGGCCGAGGTCTTAGGTTGGAGCGCAGCTTCGGTCGATTGGAACATCGGGGTGGCTCAATGGTTCGCTCGCGTTGTGGGTTGGATGCTGACGGCAGCCGCGGTATCTTTAGGCGCGCCGTTCTGGTTTGACGCCGCCCGCAATCTGGTCGCCGCAACTCGCCCGCGCGAAGCCGGCTCCAAACAATCCGCCTGAAGCGCGGTTTTAATTTCCGTGATAGTTGAAGCGGTATCCCAGAATCGCCTTGATCAACAGGTGATCCGTCGCGGACGTCGTTCCGACTCCCACTCCGAAATTGAACTCCCAGTTTTTCCCAAAATCGATATCGGCCGCGGGCACTATCTGCTGCTCCTGATCGTGCAGCGGGTCAAACCCCGTAATCGGTCCCAGCGAGCCGTAATATTCCACGCCCAAGGCCACTCGCTTCGTGACGTCGTAGCTCACCTTGAAATTGGGCGAAAACTCGTACCCGCGATGCGCCTCCGGCCCATGAAACGATTTGTCTACGGTCGGATTGAACGCCAGATACGTGCGCCCGATCTTCTTATCGACAATCGGCCGGATCTCCCACGTCCACGTATCGCCCGAGAAGTTCGGCCTCTGATAGCCGATCTCGTTGCTGATGCTGACGCCCACCGGCAGCCCGTACCTCTCCGGAATCGCAAATCGCGGCCGGATATGCGAGCCCACCCACATCCAAGTGCCGTCGGCTTGGATACTGGTGAACTGATAAAATCCGCACTCGAACCACTCATTGAACCCGTGCGTGATCTCGAGCGTTTCGTGCTCCGCATGATTCGTCGGCAGCACTCCGTTGATCGTCGCCTTCTCGCCGGAAGCGGTGAAGTTGCTGTGCAACTCCACCATCGTGGCCTTCGGGGTCACCAGTTCCGAGCCGTAGACCTGGACCTCGTAATTTCCCTGCGCCTGGAGCAGGCTGCAAACGAAAATCGGAGCCAATAGTAGTGGGTAGCGCAATCCAGTAGTTTACACGGGAAATCCTCTGCGTACGAAGGCTCCGCAAAAGATTTACCTCCGACGCTCCCGACACACGAGAGCCCGCGAACCTTCGCGACTGCAAAATGAAAAAAACCGAGGCCCGAAGGCCCCGGCTATAAATAACTGCTCTTTTTTATTGTTTTGGCGACTTAGCGTCACCTCTGATTGAAAATTATGTCACTAAGCGCGCGACTTCACTCCGCGCAGCTTGCGCCTTACGCCCGGAATCAACCCCAGCAGGCCGAAACCCGCCATCATCGCCCAGCTTGCGGGCTCGGGAGTCGGAGTGCTCAGTCCGAGAAATTCCTGCTTGCTTCCATTCGGATAGGTGTAAATCACTAACTTCGATGCATCCGTTGCCACCGTGAGCTTATCGCTCGCCAGGTTGCTTTTTACCAGTGTTGCCGCGTCAAACAGATCTTTAAAATCGCCGTAGTAACTGCTCACAGGTTGCGGTAAGCTCACGTTTTGATCAAATAAGTACCACAGCGCGTATTGATAGTCCGTCACCTGATGAGCCTGCGTGTGGGGATTCAGCGATTCAAGTCCCGTCAACAGCACCGCGGCCGTTTCGTATGCTTCCGTTTCGGTGAGCGTCAGCGAACTATTCTTTGCAATTCCATCCAGCGCCGATCCGCTTTTATTTACGAGCGTTTCGCTGCCTTCGAACTGAACCTTGCTCTGCCAGTTCGCGCCGCCGAAGGTGGAGTAGTTGTAAGTCAGAGTGCTGGGAACCGGCGTATCTACAAAGAAATCGTCGCAAACGATTTCTTGCATAGGAATGCCGTCAATCGTAGCAGTTACTTCGCCGTTATAAGTCGCATTGTTTTGCGAGTAAGTCTGGCTTTCGTGAACCGTCGGAAGATTCGTAAAATTAATGTTCAGCGTGTCAGCGAAACAATAAGAAGCCGTCAGGGTGAAAACTAAGAGGGATAAATAGCGCACGTTGTTGTTTTTTCCTAAATTCAGATTAACAACGCCTAAGTCATTCAAACAATAAGGGTAAGCCTTAGTTGACTCGGCCCGATGCTAGTACCTCGGTCCCTGTGTTGGACAGAAGACTGTGGTACGCCCTCTCTCAATTAGCCAAGATTCAAGGATTTCCGGAGGCAGCCGAAATGGACTTATAAGGGAAGTTATCGCCTGAAATCAGCCTGCGGCGCTGTCGCGATAGATCTCGAGCACCGCCCGCGCCGTGCGCTCCCAGCTAAAGCGCGATGCCTGCGCCCGACCTTTGGCGATCAGGTCGGCGCGCAGGGCTTCGTCTAACAGCACCTCGCGAATGCCGCGCGCGATATCGAACACGTTCTCCGGGTTCACCAGCAACGCCGCATCGCCCACCACTTCCGGCAATGAACTTACGTTCGACGTCACCACCGGAGTCCCGCACGCCATCGCTTCGAGCGGTGGGAGTCCGAACCCCTCGTATCGAGAAGGAAAGACAAACGCCGCCGCCGATTCGTAGAAGCATCGCAGCGTTTCAAACGGCACGAAACCCAAGAACCGCACCAGATGTTCCACTCGGCTCTTGATCACGGTCTGGCGCACTCCGGGATGCTGCGAAATCGTGTTGCCGATAATTACCAGCCGCAAATCCCGATACTCGGGGTGTCCTGCAAGCTGCTCCCGCAACACCGCGAACGCCTCCACCAGCCGCGGAACGTTCTTGTGCTTCCTGACATTTCCCGCATACAACAGATAGGGGTATTGAATCTGATACCGCTCCAGAATACGCCTGTGATCTTCCGCGCTGTGCCCTGAGAGGTCATAGAAACCCGGGTCCGGCGCGTTATAAATGCGCCGGATCCGATTCGGCGGAATGCCCATCAGGTTCTGCACATCGCGCCGCGTCGCATCGGAAACCGCGATCACCCGGCGCGCTCGCTCGAGACCCCTGCGAAGGCGATAACGTCGCAGTTGCATTCGTATTCCTGACGTATGGTCGAACAGTATGCTCGACATGTCGTGCACGGTCACGACGTACGGCCGCATTAGCAGCAACGGAATCCGGTTCAGCGGGATGTGCACCAGATCCGGCGCAAGCTGGTGCAGAAACATCGGAAACGCTGCATGGTCGAGCGTCGCCTTATCCGATCGCGCGTACTCCATCGGATGAAAATTTTCCGGCAGCCCAACCAGCGTCCGCAGGTCGCTCGAGCTGCCGATGATCGTGTACCGGTTCGACGTATCGATCGCAGCCAGCGCGTGAACCAAGCTGCGTATATAAACGCCTATCCCGAAATCGCGGATGCGGCGCGCATCGATCGCGACGTGAATGCGCCTGGTCTGCGATGCTGCGCCGTCGGGCTCCACTTAACCCTGCGTAGCTTTCTGGCCGGAATCGATCCTCCAGCGGTACAGGGGAAAACGCGCCGTCAGCGCCTCCACCTTGCGCCGCACATCGCTCATCGCGTCCTCGCTGTTGATATGCTGCAGCACTTCCGCAATCAGTTGGCCGGTCTCGCGCATCTCTGCCTCTTTAAATCCGCGCGTCGTCACCGCCGGCGATCCTAACCGGATGCCGCTGGGATTCAGGGGCGGATTCACGTCAAACGGAATCGCGTTTTTGTTGACCGTAATTCGCGCCCGGTCGAGCGCCTTCTCCGCCTCCTTGCCGCGCAACCCCTTCGAGAACACATCCAGCAACAGCAGGTGCGTATCCGTCCCGCCGGAAACCACGCGGAAGCCTGCATCCACCAGGCTCTGCGCCAACGCCTTTGCATTGGCTACCACTTGCTTCTGATAGTCCACAAACTCCGGCTGCAGCGCCTCGAGGAAACACACCGCCTTCGCCGCGATGATATGCACCAGAGGTCCGCCCTGCAGGCCGGGGAAGACGGTCTTGTCGATCGCCGGTCCGTATTTCTCCTTCGCCAGAATCAATCCCGACCGCGGCCCGCGCAGAGTTTTATGCGTGGTTGAGGTGACGATGTCCGCATACTCGCACGGATTCGGATGCAGCCCCGCCGCCACCAGCCCCGAAATGTGCGCCATATCGACCAGGAAAATCGCCCCTACCGCATCGGCAATCTGCCGGAAACGCGCAAAATCGAGCGTCCGCGGGTACGCACTCGCGCCCGCTATAATCATGCGCGGCTTATGCTCGTCCGCAATCCGCGCCAGGTCGTCGTAATCGATGCGCTCGTCTTCTTTGCGCACGCTGTACGGAATCACCTGGTACGTCTTGCCCGAAAAATTCAACTGATGGCCGTGCGTCAGGTGCCCGCCGTGGGCCAGATTCAGGCCCATAATCTTATCGCCGGGCGTAAGCACCGCCGCATACGCCGCCTGGTTCGCCTGCGAGCCCGAATGCGGCTGTACGTTCGCATACTCCGCGCCAAACAGACGTTTCGCACGGTCGCGCGCCAGGTTTTCGGCAAGATCGGTGATTTCGCAGCCACCGTAGTAGCGCTTTCCGGGATAGCCTTCGGCGTATTTGTTAGTGAATACGCTGCCCGCCGCTTCCAGCACCGCTTCGGACGTGAAGTTCTCGCTCGCAATCAGTTCCAGTTGACTGTGTTGGCGGTCGGTCTCCTGCTGAACCAATGAAAAGATCTCGGGATCGGCAACGGCCAGGGGCCGGCGCATACGTTCGTCTGCTGTCATGGGAATTTTCATTCTAACGCTCCGCCGCCCGCGTTGAATAATGGGCGTATGCTCTGGTCCAGGCTCTTCATTCCCACCCTGCGCGCCAACCCGGCCGTCGAATCGGCCGCGGTCCAGCTTCTACAACGCGCCGCTTACCTGCGCGGCCCCAACTCCTGGCTTCCGCTCGCCCGCCGCTCGCTGCGCCGCATTGTCGCCATTATCCGCGCCGAATTTGACGCAGCCGGCGCCCAGGAGATGCTACTTCCTACGCCCCAGACCTTCGAAGCCATCGCCCGCGAGTTGCGCAGCTATAAGCAGCTTCCACAAATCTGGTACAGCTTCGGCGCGCATCTGGAGGCCCGTTCGTTTTCCTTCGAAGCCCTGCCGCTTGCCGATCTCTGCGCCCGCACCCTCGACCGCTGTGGCATATCTTACAACCGCACAGAGCATTCGCTCGCGGTCTTTTCGGACGAGGGCACGGACTCCGTCGCCTTCTGCTCCGCGTGCGGTTACGCGGCCCCCATGGAACTCGCCCAAGCCGTCGCATCCAAACCTGCCGGCGAAGATCCGACCGGCGACCTTTCACCCGAAGCTTTCCACACTCCCGGCCACAAAACCATCGCCCAGATCTCCGAGTTCACCGGCCTTCCCGAAAGCGCGCAGATGAAAAGCCTGGTACTGGTTGCCAACGACGCTCCCGTACTGGTGATGCTGCGCGGCGATCATCAAATGAGCGAAGCCAAATTTGCCGCATTCACCGGCGACCACAAATTCCGCCCAGCACGCTCCGATGAACTCTTCGAGTGGTTCGGCGCCGGCGCGGGTTCACTGGGGCCGGTCGGAGTCCGCAACATGCGCATCGTCATAGACGCTGCGCTATCCGGCCGCCGCAACATGATTTCCGGCGCCAACCGCGACGATTACCACCTGCGCAATGTCACTCCCGGCGAAGACTTCGAAGCGGAGGCCTACGATTTGCGCCAGGTCGTCCCCGGCGATGCGTGCATACGCTGCGGAGCCGCGGTCGGAAGCCGCAACGCCATCGAGCTTGCGCGCTTTCATTCGTCTCGTCGCGCAGCCGATCTCCACGCTACGAATGCGTCCGCGCAGGAAGTCCCGCTCCTCACGGCTACATGCCACATCGCCGTCGATCGCCTGCTGCTCGCGGCCGCCACGTCGCATCGCGATACCGATGGCCTGGCGCTACCGGCTGCTATCGCGCCGTTCGACGTCATTATCACGCCCGCAAACTATTCGGATAGAGCGCAGCGCGAGGCCGCGAATGCTGTCTACGCCGAAATCAAGTCGCTCGGCCTCGAAGCGCTGCTTGATGATCGCGACGAACGGCCCGGCGTCAAATTCAAAGACGCCGATCTGATCGGCGTCCCATTTCGCATCACTGTGGGGAAGAAGCTTTCGGAGGGGTTGGTGGAGATTCTGGAGCGGAAGACGAAACAACTCACGAGCACGGCGACGGCCGAAGCAGCCGCCGCCGTGCGCCGCGCGATTACTGGTGAATCATCTTACGCTGCCATTCGGTCTGCTGATATCCCGCCGGGACCGTGAACAACGAAGGATCCGGTTCGCTGCGGCTCAGATTTACCAGCGTCACCAGTTGCTCGCCGGTGCGCGGGTCGTTGTGCCGCGACACCAGGTCAAGCTGCAGTTCACTCGAATACCAGTGTTCGTCCACGATGTTGATCTGCCGGTCGTTGCCGATCGCTCCCGCTTCAATAGTCCGCGTGCGCCGCTCGCCTTGCACGTTTACGCTTTGCATGGATTGCGGCCCGAGACTTTCCGCCTTGATCTGCGGCGCGGCCTTGCCATTTTCAGGCGCGAAGTCGAAATTGAAAGACGGCAACACCGTGATCGGGCCGTCTGAAGTGCTATATGCATAGCCCACGCCACCTTTCGCCGTCGATGAGATGGACGAACCCTCCGCATGCGCGCCCTTCTCTTCCGCCCATGCTTGCGTTTGTACGAACGTCTGCGATAACTTGGGGCTCGAAGCCGTGGCGCTATAAGAAAACGAGCCGGGTCCGTGGTTCGTCGAAACAGACATCTTCATCGTCGTGTACGTCATGCTCTTCGGATAGAGCGTGAAACCTTCGCCCGCCACCGGGTCCATGATCGAGATCATCTCCGGCGTCTCCCGCCGCACGCGCCCATGGCTATCGCGATAGATCTTTACGGCATTTTCGCTGTGGATGCGTGTTCCATCACCGAGCGTCTGCGTATTCTCGGTGACCTGCTCAGCGGAATAGGGCGCGCCCGGAATGTTCGCCATGATGCCGCCCTGCATCCCAATCACCTGTACCTTCTTCACCATGTCTTCTACCTGCGCCTTGGTTTGCGCCGCCAACTTCATCTGATCCGTATCCTGCGCAGCCGCAGTGCACACGCCTAGCGCCAACGCGCAAGCCAATCCATTCAGTCGCTTCATTTCGTTATCCCTCCTGCTCCAAAAAATTCTCTCGATCCGGCCGCACTACTCGCCTACTTTACCGGTCGTATCGCGCGCGGGTGTCCCGCCGCGTCAAACACCACATCCGCCTGCACCGAAGCCGTGCTATCCAATGCCACGCGCATCACTATGCCTGCATCGATCGGCTCATCATCCAATGCCAGAAAGTATTCCGGCTGCGGCTTCTGCTGCGTACGCTGGACCTTTGCACGCGCAATCTTGGCAGCCGCCGGCTGCTTCGCCTCCGCAGGCGCTGGTGCGGGTGTTTCCGCCACAATCGGACGATCGACGTGTTTCACGTGCGGCGTTGCCACCGGATCCGGGGGTTTCACGGGCCTCGGCACTGCCACAAACGCCAACGCCGCAGCTGCGGCCAATCCCATCGATGCCACTGCCGCCGGCATCTTCCAACCACGCTTCGGCATCTCCACAGGCCGCGCAGGCTCATTCACCACTAGCGCACCCATCATGCCCGATACGCGCGCCGCACGCGCCGCCAGTTCGTTATACCGCGTGTGACACTCCGCGCACGCGCCCAGATGCGCCGCAACGCGCGTCAAATCTTCCGCCGGCAGTTCGCGGTCGAAATACCCCCGCAGCCCGCCATCATCCCAACACTCACTCATATTGCATCTCCGTAACGCGAACGAAACTTCCGCTCAAACTCCACTTCTGCCCGCGCCAGCAGCGTCCCTACTGACGTCGCCTGCACGCCCAGCGTCTCCGCCAGCTCCCGATACGCCAGCCCTTCCGCACGCAGCAGCAGTAACTGCGCATCGCGCGGCTTCATATCGCTCAAAATCTCCTGCACCCGCGCGCGCCGCTCTTCGCGCAGCATCTGCTCCAGCGCGCAGCCCGACTGCGCCAGCCGCACGCTCTCGGCATGCGCCGCCCTTTCCCGCGACCGCCGCCGCGCATTCATTCGCAGCGCATCGAGGCCCGCATTCGTCGCCACGCGGTAAAGCCAGGGCGCCGACGCCTCGCCTTTCTCCCGCGACGACAATTTACAAAATGTGTCCGAAGCTATCTCTTCCGCCTGCCCGCGGTCGCCCGTCAAACGCGCCAGCATCGCCACGATGCGTGGATAGTGCTCGCGAAACGTGGCGTCAAACGCAGCTTGACCGCGCTTCTCCCCCGGACTCTCCGCCAGGCTCAATCCCATTTCCTTTGCGGGATGCACAATGCTTGAAACGATGCTCATGC
>DATAUH010000338.1:0-7853 GCA_036268375.1 Bryobacteraceae bacterium
GAAGCCGAGCAGGTTGACCTTGGCGTCGCTCGCGCCCGGGCCGGAACCGAAGAGTACAAGCAGCACGGAGAGGAGGAAACTGGCGATCAGAGGGACGAAACTGAGCTTGCCAAAGAGGGCGTAGAAATCGAGCGTGGCGAGCGCGGCCAGCAAAACGCAGCCGATGACTGCGCCTTGCGCGAAATCGGCAAAGAGGAGGTTGTCGCGCAGCGGATCGCGCAGGCTGACCATCAGGATGAGGCCGATGCCGCAAAGCACGAAGGTGGCGGGAAGAAGCGATTCATCGGCGGCGAATCCACGGAGGCTGAGAAAAACGTGTGCCGCGAAGAAGGCGGCGAAGAAGAGAGCACACCAGAGAAGAAAAGAGCTGCGAAAGCGCGCGGGCGTGCGCACGGAGAGTAGAGGTTTGAGTTGACGGAACTGGTCGGCCGTAACCAGCGGTTCAGACGCGCGGCCCTGCAGGCGCTCACGCAGGGGCGCGAGGCTGCGGGCGGAGAGTTCATCGGCCTTGATGCGCAGGCGCGCGAGGGCGCCGACGTTGGTGAGCGAGCCCGAGGCGTAGTAGATCTTTTCGGCGGCGAAGGTGCGCAGCGAAGTGTCTGGAAAGACCGGAGTGAGAACCGGCAGCAGATCCTCACGCGCATTGAGCGCATTCAGATTGAGGGGGGCGGGCGTGGCGGAGAGCGCGGGCTGGCGCGATTGATAAACGAGGATGAATCCGATGAAGAGCAGGGCGGATGCGGCGAGCATCCAGATGAGCTCCTGCTTGCGCCACGGGAATGCGGCGCGGGGAGCGGCGGTCTTGCGCTCCACGGCTCTGCTGCGAGTGACGGCCATTATTGAAGTTCCTGCAGGCGAGTGTTGACGCTGTCCAGGCTTTGTTCGACGCGCTTGATGTTGGCGCCGGCGCTGGCGTAAGGAACGATGGCCTGATAGAGATCGAGCGCCCGCTGATAATCGTTGGCGGCGCGGGAGATTTGATCCTTCTCTTGCGGCAATCCGCGGACGTTGTGCGAATCCCAATAGAGACGGTCGCCGCGATCGCGATAGCCATCGGCGAGTTCGGCCTTTTCACGATTGCCGATTTTGTAGCCGAGTTGGGAGGCCTGCTGCAGCGCGGCATTGGCCTTGTCGACGTCTTTGAGGCCGTATATATAAAGGAGCGCGAAGCCGAGGTAAGGATCGGGCGAGCGCGGCATCATTTTTTGCGCTTCAGTGAATTTTTCGGCGGAGACGGTGAGCTGATGCGAGTCTTTGTGGCGAGTGCCTTCGAAGCGCGCGATGTGGCCTTCGCAAAGGCGAAGGTAACCGCGGGCGGTGTCGTCATCGGGATTGACTTGAAGCGCGTGGTTCAGGATGGCGGCGGCGCGTTGCCAGTCCTTCTCGTATACGTACTGAGTATCGTTGCGAAAACGCGTGATGGTGGCTTGACCCGCGTCATCGAGCTTGCGATCGACGATTTTGCGCACGCCGTAGAGCGCCCAGGAACTGGGATTGGTCTCGGCGAGTTGGTTCCACTTGGAGTAGACCTCATCGGGATCGGTAACGGTTTCGGATTTGATCTGGCGTTCGAGATCGGCAGCGCGGCCGCGGAGGCCGAAGAAGCGGTACACATCCCACGCGCCGTAGAGTACGCAGAGCACGGCCAGGATGGCGACGACGCGAGTGAAGACGGAGAAGACCGGCAGCTTGACCAGGATCTTTTTGGCGGGAAGTTTAGCGGCGCCGGGGCGATCGGCAATGGGCGTAGTGCGGCGGGTTTCGTCGTTGGCGAGAGGCGCGGAGACGGGACGGGTGGTACGGCGTGTGGCATCGCGGTCGAAATCCTCTTCGCCGGCGGGTTCGACGAGGGCGCCGGTGCGGAAGAGAATGAGCTCGTTGGCGAAATCGCGCGCGGAGGCGTAGCGGACGGCTGGATCGTTGGCGAGGGCCTTCATCAGAATACGGCGGAGGGGCTCCGGGCAAGGGTCAGGCGCAGGGGGCGGAGGGATGCGGCTGCGGATCATGCGCTCCAGGCGCTCGGTGCTTTCGGCCTGGTAGGGCTGCAGGTGCGTGACCATCTCATACAGCATGACGGCGAGCGACCAGATGTCGGACTGGGCGTTGACTTCGCCGGATTCGAGACGCTCGGGAGAAGCGTAGGGTACGCTGCCAAACTCGTTGCGCGTGAGGCGACGGGAGAGCGAGAGGGCTTTGGCGATGCCGAAATCGAGCACGCGAATGTCGCCGCGGACATCGACGCGGATGTTTTTGGGCTTGATATCGCCGTGTACGATGCCCTGGTAGTTTCGGCCTTCGGAGACGGTGCGCAGGTTGTGCGCGTGATCGAGCGTTTCGGCGACCGCGATGGCGGCGTCGGTGGCGAATTCGATGGCCAACGGACCGCCGCGCATGAGCTCGGCGAGGTCTTGACCTTCGACATATTCCATGGCGACGAAGAAGAAGCCTTCGAGATCGCCGAATTCATAGACGCGAACGACGTGGGAATCGATGGCCGCGAGCTGTTGCTGGAGGGAGACGCCGCGGCGTTCGGCGTCGATGATGTCGCGAGTGCCGGAGTCGTCGACATGCTCGATGAGTTTCAGCGCGACGCTGCGATTGGATTCGGAATCGCGCGCGAGGTAGACATCGGCCATACCGCCGCGGCCGAGTTTACGCATGATTTCGTATTTGCCCAGCTTGCGGCTGGCGGAGAGGATCACCGGCGCCCCCAATTTCCGTTGGGGCGGGGACGCAGGCGGCGGATCAACAGGAAGAGACCGAGACCGATGAACAGCAACGGGGCAATGCCGACGAGGGCGGCTGCATCGGCGCCGAGGCGCGCGAACAGAGCGAGGGTACCGAAGATGATGAGCATAACCGCGGCGACGCGCTGGAAACCACTGCGGGCGGTTTTGCCGAGGAAAATGCCGAGGACGATGGCGGTGATGGAAAAGATGGGCAAGCCAAGATTTCCGGCGAGAATTGCGGTTGCGATAGCGATCGCAAAGATGACAAATTTGCGCGGCCCGGTGCGCGCGATGGGCGGAGGCACGGGCACGGGACGAGGCTGCGGGGGCGCAGTGTATGCGTATGCCGGCGGGGACGGCGGCGTGTAGGTGAATGCAGGACGAGGCTGCGGGGGCGCGGCGTATGAGGCGGCAGGAGGCGGCGGAGAGGGACGCGTGTAGGGTGAAGCGGGCGGCGCGGTAGTGCGGCGTGTTTCGTCGATGGAGGGCGCGGGCTGGGCGCGGTGCGTTTCGTCAAACGAGGCAGCGGGACTGGTGCGTCGCGTGGCATCCTCGGGCTGCTGGAGGTTGCGCAGGCCGGCGGCGAAATCGCGCGCGGTGAGATAGCGGGCCGCGGGGTTGCGATCGAGCGCCTTCATTACAACGCGGCGGAGATGTTCGGGGCACGTGTACGGCAGAGGCGGCGGCGCGCTCTGGCGAATGAGGCGTTCGAGCTGCTCTGTGGAATCGGAATGGTAGGGCTGGCGGCCCGCGACCATTTCGTAGAGGGTGACGCCGAGCGACCAGAGATCGGAATGGCGATCCATCTGGCCGGATTCGAGGCGTTCGGGCGATGCGTAGGCGGAGCTGCCGAATTCGTTGCGCGTGAGGCGGCGCGATAGAGAGAGAGCTTTGGCGATGCCGAAATCGAGCACGCGCACGCGCTGGAGCGAATCGATGCGAATGTTTTTGGGCTTGATATCGCCGTGCACGATGCCTTGAAAACTGCGAGAGCCGGAGACGGTTTGAAGGTTGTGCGCATGGTCGAGCGTCTCGGCAACGGCGATGGCGACGTTGAGCGCGAAATCCGCGGCGACGGGACCGCGGCGGAGAAGCTCCGAGAGATCCACGCCATCGACGTATTCCATGGCGACGTAGAAGTAGCCGTGCAGATCGCCGAATTCGTAGACGGCGACGACGTGCGGATCGATTAGAGCGAGTTGCTGCTGAAGGCCGGCGCCGCGACGTTCGGCATCGATGATGTCGCGGGTGTCGGGATCGTCGGCATGCTCGATGATTTTGAGGGCGACGTCGCGATTGGATTCGGAATCGTGAGCGAGGTAGACATCGGCCATGCCGCCGCGGCCGAGTTTGCGCACGATTTTGTACTTACCGATTTCGCGGCTGAGACTGGGGCTCATCTGCCCTCCCTGCCGCCTCTGGAGCCGGTCGCGGGACGCGCGGCGGGCGAGGCGATGACGAAGTTGTGCTGGCGTACGGTGGAGAGCGGCAGATCGGCCGGGAGCTTGAGCGGAGATTGATCGAAGACGTTGCCGATGAGCTGCGGATGCGATTCGCCCTGGAGCGAGAGCGCAGTTTTGTCGTGCTGAAAAGTGTTGTGGAAGAGCCAGGGTTTGGCGGAATCGACGGAGACGCCAGCGACCACGCAATCGTGAATGGAGTTGGCGGTGAGCTCCGGCGCGCGTGGGCCGGAGATGGCGATGCCGGTGGAGGCGCCTTCGATTTCGTTGTTTTCAATGGTGACGGAGGAGTCCTGCGCGACGATGCCGGTTTCGAGCGGATTTTGCCCGTCGGCAGCGATGAGGAAGCCTTCCAAGCGCGCGTTTTCGATGGCGTTGGCGGTGACAGCGGCTTTGTTGCCCGGCGATGCGATAAGGCGGGCTTCGCGCGTGATGCGGCTGCGCAGCGTGACGCCGGCTTTGAGGGCTACCTGCTCACGATATTCGCCGGCCAGGACCTCAACGGTGTCACCGGGTTTTGCGTCTTTGAGCGCATCGTTGATGGAAGCGTAGCGGGCGCCGGCGCCGACGGTTAGAGTGGCGGGTGCGACGTGAACGATCACCGGCGGCTTGGGGTTGAGGAACAGGTAGACGAGCGCGGCGGCGGCCGCGAGTTCGATGACGGCGGTGACGATGAACGGCCACTTGCGGATGCGGGGGACGGGATCGATGGAGTGAGCGGGAGCGGTGAAACGCTCGCCCTCGACGATCATCACGGTGACGTTGTCTTTGCCTCCAGCGGCGTTGGCGGCGGTGATGAGCGCGCGCGCCGCGGAATCGGGATCGCCCGCGTTCTGTTCGACGGCGGCTTGGATTTCGGCGGCGGGAACTTGATCACTGAGGCCGTCGCTGCAGAGGAGCAGGGCAGACTCGGCATCGAAGGGGAGGCGCTCGATATCGATGAAGCTGGGGTCGTCGGGGGTGTGCTCTTCGGAACCGACGTCGCGGAAGACTTCGTTGCGGCGCGGGTGGCGCATGGCCTCGGTTTCGCCGATTTCGCCGGAGTCTTCGCGCTCGCCGACGGGGGAGTGATCGCGGGTGATTTTGCGGATTTCGCCGCGGCGGATGAGATAGAGGCGCGAATCGCCGACGTGGCCGATGTAGGCGGAGCCGTTTTCAATGAGAGCGAGGGTGAGCACGCAGGCCATGCCCTCCCATTCGGGATTGGTTTTGGCGGCGGCGAGAATTTCGTTGTTGGCGATGGCGATGGCTTCGCGGATGCGGACTTCGGGGGCGCCGACCTGGCGCTCGAGACGGGCGCGGATGCGTTCGACGGCGATTTCGGCGGCCTTTTCGCCGGCATTGTGTCCACCGATACCGTCGACGACGAGGAAAATGCCGCGATCGGGATCGAGGTGGAAGGAGTCCTCATTGTTGCGCCGGACGCGGCCGGGATCGGTGCGGGCGGCGGATTTGAGGGCGGTCATGAGCATGCCAAGCCTATAGGGAGGACGGTTAAAAGGCGCCCTAAGTTCGCATTTTCTCATGGGCAAGGGCTGCGCCCTTGGAAATCCCTGCGGGATTTGGGAGTCGAGGGAGTCAGGAGTCAAGGGAGTCAGAAGGCGGTACCCGGGAATTGTTGAAGTGGTTCGGTTTAGGATTTGGGGCGCATTTTGGGTTTAAGTGGTTCGTGACGGGTTGGGGTGGAGGGGTGTTGGGTCGGATTTTGAGTTTTCAGGCGGCTCTTTCGCGATTGTGGACGAGTTTGGAGGCGCGGTCGAGGCGGTTCTGGCGATCTTCGAAGCGCTGCAGTTCTTGAGTTGAAAAAACGAACCCACCGTGGGCGCTGGGGGGCTCGAAATCATCGGCGGGATCATAGGCGTAGCCTTCGTGGGCGGCAAGTTTGGAGAGTTGCCGGGCTTCTTGCAGGGCGCGGGCGTGGGCAGTTTTGCGTTCGGCTTGCAAGGCCTGGAGGGTGGCGGTGTCGCGGGAGATGAGGCGCGAGAGGCGGGATTCGTAGACGGTGAGCAGGTGGAGTTGGTGGGCTTCGCGGAGGAAGGTCTCGGATTGGGCGAGGGCGGCGTCGACTTCGGGGTGGCCAGAGTGTATGGAATCGACATGCTGGCGAAAGCCGGAGGCGAAGACGGAGTTTTCGAGGGAGCGGGCGCGGATGGCGCGGAACATGTTTTCGGCGATGGAGGTGGCGTAGAACGCTTCGAGCGGGCCGTCGGGGGCGAGTTGGGCGCGAATTGCGTCGCAGTGGCTGGTGAAGGCGGCGAGGTCTTCGGCGGTGAGGCAGACAATGGCGCCGTGGAGCCCAGAACGGAGGGCGTTGAGGCTGGAGCGGCGTTTGCCTTCGGGAGAGCGCGGGCCGGTGGAGAACTCGGCGTTGCGGCGGTTGGCGTCGATTTTGTCTTGGGAGACAGGAGGCTTCTTTGTAAGTTCGGAGTTAGTGGCGATGGGATCTTGCATATAAGTAATGTCCTTTCTTGGGGCGGTGGCCCCAGCTTCAGTTTAGGCGGGTGGGGTCGGGGCGAAGGGGTGGGAGTTCGAGTAAGTCGAGTGAAATGAGTGCGACATGGATTGATTTTGGTTTGTGAACGCTTTTTGTTCGCCTAGCGGCAAGGGATTGCAAGGTGGTGAATCGAAGTAAGCTTGGGGAGTGAACCTTACTTCTCATTTTGCGTTGATGGCGCGGTATAACCGGATTGCGAACGAACTGCTGTATGCAGCCTGCGCGCAGTTGGACGATGGGGAATATCGCAAGGCGCGGGCCGGGTCATTCGGGAGTATACACGCGTTGCTGAATCATCTGCTGCTGGGTGACCGGATCTGGATGGGACGGTTCGAGGGTGGGCAGAAGAGTACGCCTCCGCTTGATACGGTGCTTTACGATCAGTTCGAGGAATTGAGACAGGCGCGAGTGAGCGAGGACGACCGGATCTGGAGATTCTTCGCGACCGCGGAGGAAGCGTTTTTGGGATCGAATCTGAGTTATACGAATAGCTTGGGTAAGGACTGCGTGACACCGGCCTATGGGGCGTGCGCTCATTTATTCAATCATCAGACGCACCATCGGGGGCAGGTGCATGTCATGTTAAGTCAAACGGGTGTGCGGCCGCCGTCGCTCGATCTGCATCGGGTGTTGTAAGTGAAGCGCGCCTAAGTTAGGAAGCGGCGCAGGCTCCGCCGCCGATAGGGTTGTCGCCGGCGGGGAGCAACTTACACGCGAGATAGGAAGCCAGCGTGACAGTTATATGGCGAGCAGGGATTCGACGCGCCAGGATGAAACTTCGGCGGTGGTGAGATTGGGGATGTAGCCTCTGCCGTAAGAAAGAACTGGAATTCGGCGAAGTACCTGCTCATCGTCACGCTGTCGCACTCAGGTAAGAGGACTTTTCGGCCTGTCTGTGCTTGAACGCGTCGGCGACGCAGTTTGGACCGCCGGTGGAGGTTTTGCCTACTTCGATCCAACTAAGGTTTTCGTTGAGGGCATACTGGCGAATCGTAGCGCAGGCCGCCTGTAAGTGGGAGCTGTTTCACAAAACCGCGCCCGTCACCGGTAACAAATAACTAGTAATAGGGAGAGTTAGGGCGAGATACTTCGAATCGATTGATCGGGTGCAGACGAAGCGGGGGACAACGCACCGCGGACTCGAAATGTGCGTTCGGGCAATGCCAGTGA
>DATAUH010000339.1:0-13621 GCA_036268375.1 Bryobacteraceae bacterium
CGTGGTGATGCACGCGGACGGCGTGCAGGCGCTGGGCAAAATATCGGTGGACGTGCATACGCTGGGCGTGGACCTGTACAGCGTAAGCGCACACAAGCTGTATGCGCCGAAGGGCGTGGGCGCGCTTTACGTACGCAAGGGTGTGAAGCTTTCGGGCGTGACGTTCGGCGGCCAGCATGAGCGGGGGCGGCGGCCGGGGACGGAGAATGTTCCGGCTATCGCGGCCTTTGGCGCGGCTGCGGAGTTGGCGCGGATATCGCTGGAATCGGGAGGCCGCCGTGTGGGCGAGATGCGCGACCGATTGGAGACGGAGGTTCTGGCCCGCATTCCCGATACGGGCGTGAATGGATCGCGCGCGCATCGTACTCCCAACACGACGAACATACAGTTCAACGGGGTCGACGGTGAAGCGATGGTGATTGCGCTCGATCTGCGAGGGTTCGCGGTGTCGACGGGCTCGGCGTGTTCCAGCGGTGCGATTACGCCATCGCACGTGCTGACGGCGATCGGGCTCTCTGCCGACGCAGCGCGATCGAGCATTCGATTTTCGTTGGGCGCGTCGAACACGATGGATCAGGTGACGGAATTGGTTGCGGCGATCGAAGCGTCGGTGGCGCATTTGCGCAGAATCTCGGTGCACGCGTGATGTCCGAAAATTTGCCGATTGCGGTAGCGATGTCGGGCGGGGTGGATAGCTCCACTGTGGCGGCGCTATTGGTGCGCGACGGGCATCGCATTGTGGGAATGACGATGCAGTTGTGGAACCAGCGGCGGCTGCCGGAGCTTGCGACAGAGGGTGCGACCGGCCGCTGCTGCTCGCTCGACGATGTGTACGATGCGCGGCATGTGGCGGAAGAATTGGGCGTGCCGTATTACGTGGTGAACTTCGAAAGCCAGTTCGAAGAGCAGGTGGTGAAGCCGTTCGTCTCCGAGTATCTCGCGGGGCGGACGCCGGTGCCGTGCACGTTGTGCAACAACTACATCAAGTTCGACCGCTTTCTGGAGATGGCGGATGCCGCGGGAGCGCGCCAGGTGGCAACGGGACACTACGCGCGCGTTCGATTCAACGAAGCGACGGGACGATACGAACTGATGCGGGGCGTGGATCAGGCGAAGGATCAGACCTATTTTTTGTTTGGACTGACGCAGGCGCAGTTGGCGCGTACGCTATTTCCGCTGGGCCATTTGACGAAGCCGGAGGTGCGCGAACTGGCGAGTTCACTGGGGCTCGCAGTGGCGGTGAAGCGCGACAGCCAGGAGATTTGCTTCGTGCCGAACGGCGACTACGCTGCGTTCATGAACGCGTATCTGAAGGAGAGCGGCGTAGAACCGGAGCGCACGGAAGGCGAGATTGTGAGTGAGGACGGGCGCGTGCTGGGACGGCACGCGGGCGTGCATCGCTACACGGTGGGCCAGCGCAAAGGCCTGGGCATCGCGGCGCCGGAGCCGCTCTACGTGATCGCAACCGATCCACAGACGCAGCGGGTGGTGGTGGGCTCAAACGATGGCCTGCTGCGCAAGCAGTGCTTCGTGAAGGACGTGAACTGGATTTCGATTGAGCGCACGGAAGGGGCGGTGCGGGTGCAGGTGAAGATTCGGAATAAGCATGCGCCCGCGGCGGCAACGCTGAGCGAAGCCGGCGAAGAGACGCGCGTGGAAGTGACGTTTGACGATGCGCAGCGCGCCGTGACGCCGGGGCAAGGCGCGGTTTTCTACGACGGCGACGTGGTGGTGGGCGGCGGCTGGATCGAATAACTCCGCGCGATTGCGGTTGCGATAACATGCAAGTGGGAGCGTACCCGATGACACGACGAGAACTGCTTGCAGCTATCAGCGCAGCGGCGGCTACCCCACTACTGAAAGGCGCGGCCGCAGATGCGGAAACGGCGCCCGTTGCTCCAGTTTCAATCGCGAAATGCGCCACATACGATGACGACGTCACCGGCGCGTTGAAGGCGATGTTCGATCAATTGGGCGGCATCGATCGCCTGGTGCGCAACAAAACCGTAACCATCAAAGTGAATATGACGGGGCCGCCGAGCACTCGTCTGAACAATCTTGCGCCGGCGATTACGCACTACACGCATCCGAAGCTGATGGGCGCGGCTGCATATTTGATGGGGCGCGCGGGCGCGAAGCGAATTCGATTTGTGGAGAGCGCGTGGGCGGGGGCGGGTCCGCTCGAAGACGTGATGGTGAAGTCGGGCTGGGACGTAGGTGCGCTGCAGTCGGCGGCGCCGAAGGTGGAATTCGAGAACACGAACGCGCTGGGAACGGGTAAGCGGTACGCGCGCTTCATGGTACCGGGAAGCGGCGCGTACATGTACCCGGGATACGAAATGAATCAAGCGTTCGACGACACCGACGTTTTCGTCAGCATGGCGAAGTTGAAGAACCACGCCACCTGCGGCGTGACGCTCTCGCTCAAGAACTGCTTCGGTTCCCTGCCCGCTTCGATTTACGGCGACGATTCGGGCGTGGATGAGCCGAATGAAAATCCGAAGTCCGGACGCGGCGCCGTCGGTCACGAAGGCAAGCGGCAGCCGTCAAAATCGGCTCCACAGGAGTTGCATTTCGGGACTAACCACGAGGCCGGTTCGCGCGTTTCGCGTATTGTGGCGGATCTTGCGGTGGCGCGGCCAATTCATCTGGCGATCATCGATGGCGTGGAGACGGTGGCCGGCGGCGAGGGCCCGTGGGTGGGAAAACTGCGGCCGATTAAACCGGGCATTCTCATCGCGGGAACGAACCCGGTGTGCACTGACGCGGTTGCAGCCGCGGCGATGGGATACAATCCGCGCGCGTCACGCGGTACGGCGCCGTTTACGAATTGCGAAAACACGCTGATGCTGACGGAAGCGCACGGCGTGGGGTCCACCGATCTGCGGCGCATCGAAGTGCGCGGGGTTCCGATCGAAAAGGCGATGTTCCGCTTCCAAGCGTAGCGTTCATGGCTCGTAAGCGTACCGCGCCGCCCTATCTGGTTTACCGGCTGAAGACGTGGGACGCGTTTTTGAAGCTGATCGCTGAGCAGCCGTACTCGAACTGGGCCTATCGAGGCGAGCGCGACGAGCGATGGCCGCTGTACAGCTCTCTGTCGCGCTATCTGCACAATTTTGGCGTTGCGCCGGAGGCATGGACTCGTCAAGAAGCGCGGATTTTGCGGGTGTTCAAGCGGAAGGCGCATCAATTTTTGCCGCAACCGCCGCGCGCCGACGACGATTTTCAGTGGCTGGCGCTGATGCAGCATCACGGCGCACCCACGCGGCTGATCGATTTCACGTGGTCGCCGTACGTCGCGGCATTTTTCGCGCTGGAGCGCACGATTGCGGACGGCGTGATCTGGGCGTTGAACCCGACCCGCATCGATAGCAGCCGCGCGCTCCGGCACGCGCGCAAGGATCCGCGCCTGCAGGGCAATTTCGAGCGCTACTTCTTGAAGGGGACCCAGCGGTTCATCTGGATGGGCGAACCGCACACGATGAACCGGCGGCTGATCGCGCAATCCGGCACTTTCGCAGTGCCCGGCGTGCTGGATGCGCCGCTCGAAGATATCATCGCCGATTCCGGACAGGAAAACATACTGGCGAAATTTGTTCTGACCAATTCGGTGCGCGAAACCGGAATGCGCGAGCTATACCGCATGAATATTACGTATGCCACCCTGTTTCCGGATTTAGATGGACTTGCAAAATCTTTGGCCTATGAGTTGGAATTTCACTGGGCCTTCAATCCGCGCACGATGGAAGAATACGGCACGTAACATTCGCACATAATCGCAGCTGTTTCAAATCCAAAACCACTCCCGCACACGTACACCAGTTGAAATTGCCCGAAAAGGAACGGGAGAACTCCATGAATTTGAGACGAACATTCACTCGTCAGGGAGTCGCCGCGCTTGCGGCGGCCTTTCTGATACAACCGGCGCCGGTATTGGCCTCGAGCCATCGCGAAGCGCCCATCACGGCACTAGACCAGAAGGCGGACATCACCGATTGGTACGCCTTTGTCAGTCCCGAAAAACCTGGATACGTCGTGTTCATCATGAACGTCGATCCTTTTCTAGAGCCTTCCAACGGACCGAACTATTTTCCGTTCGATCCGGGAATTCTCTACGAGATGAAGATCGATAACAACAAAGACGGCTACTCCGATGTGACTTTTCAATTCCGCTTTAAGACGGAAATTCAACAGCCGGGCGTGTTCACAGGATATGTGGGCAATCTCGCGGGCATCGCGCCCATCACGTCGCTCACGGGGCCTGGCGCGGCCGGTATGAACCTGGTGCAGACATACTCGGTGACGATGAAGACGGCCACGAACACGGAAGATCTGGGCGTGGGCCAGACGCTCAACGCAGTTCCGGCCAACGTCGGTCCGCGCACGATGCCGAACTACAGCTCGCTGCGACAGCAGGGAATCTACACGCTGTCCAACAATATTCGCGTGTTTGCGGGCACGGTCGCCGATCCCTTCTTTATCGACTTGGGCGCCGCATTCGATTCGCTGAACTTCCGCAAAGCAGCTGGCGGAGGCGTGCTGAGCGCCGCGCAGGATGCCGACGACACGCACAACTACGCACCAAATGCAGTCTCCGGATACGACTGCAACACCATTGCGCTCGAAGTTCCGATTGCGATGCTTACTTCCGGCAACCAGATGTTCCCTGCCAGCGACAAGCGCGCGGTGATCGGAACTTGGGCGACGACGTCGCGCAGGCAAGTGACCGTGCTGGGCGTGGGCGGAGAAGGCCGGTGGGCGCAGGTGCAGCGAATGGGCAATCCGCTGATCAATGAACTGCTCATCGGCACAGGCTCAAAAGATCGGTTCAGCACCGATCAGCCGAAGAACGACGCGCAGTTCGCACCGTTCCTTTTGAACCCGCTGCTGGGTCAGATTTTCGGATCGCTCGGTATTCCGGTTCCGCCGGCGCCCCGCACAGACCTGCTGATTTTGGCGCAGTACATGGCGCCGATCTGCCCAGGTTGCACGGCAGCGGATGCCGGACCGGTGGCCGACCTGTTGCGCTTGAATACGGGCATCGCAGCGCCGCCGATTGGAACCACGCAGCATCGCCTGGGATTCCTGGCGGGCGACACGAATGGCTTTCCGAATGGCCGGCGGCTGAACGATGATGTAGTCGATATCGCATCGCGCGCGGTGGGCGGCATTCTGGTGGACGGGAAGAAGTACGGTACGGCGATTGGCGATGGCGTGAATACGCCGGCGGTCTCGCCAGACGCCGCGTTCCCGTTTGTGGCAGCGGCCTACGACGGACGCGACAGCATACACGGCCAGGGACCCGGGCAGAACGGCTGCACAGGGGCAGCGAACGGCGTTTGCCCGGTTCAGTAGACGCTTTTCATCAACGCTAGAGTGACCCTTTATCGCCTGGGGCGGATGCGCCAGCAATCGCCTTCGCCCCGTTTTTTGAAACGTATATGAAAGCCACATATCTGATTTTTCTAATCGCGCCTGCAGCATGGGCAGGAGCCGATTCCACGCCGGCCGAACTGGCGGCGCAAACCGCGCAAACCGAAATCGCACAGCATCCCGGCTTTGCACCTGCATACGCGCGTCTTGCGATGGCGTATGCGCGGCGTGCGCGCGAGGCCGATAACGCCTCATTTTTGGATCAGGCGCAGGATGCGCTTCAGAAATCGTTCGCAGTTGCGCCCGGCAACTACGACGCGCGCAAGGCACAGGCATTCGTTTTGCTCGGCCGACATGAATGGAGCCGAGCGCTTGATATTGCGATCGATCTTAACAAGCAAACTCCCGATGACATCACGAACTACGGCTACATTGCCGACGCGAAGATTGCGTTGGGCGATTTTGACGGGGCTGTGGAAGCCACGCAGTGGATGCTCAACCTGCGGACCGGAAATGCGGCCGGCCTGGCGCGCGCCGGCCGATTGAGAGAACTGCACGGCGACTACAAAGGATCGCTAGAGGTTCTGCAAATGGCGCTCGACGCGACGTCCTTCGGCGAACGCGAAGAGCGCGCGTGGCTATTGACGCAGATGGCGCGTGTGCATCTGGAAGGCGGCGAGGCGAAGGCGGCTGAAGATTCGACAGCCGAGGCGCTGGCAGCTTTTCCCGGATACTACCTCGCGGCCGCAGTGCGTGGGGAGATCGCAACGCATAGCGCGGGGGCGCATTGAACGGGCGTACACTGTCTCCGAAGGAGTCCCATGCGAATTCGAGCCTTCGGACTTGCCGCGGCCGTGTGCGCCGTTCCTTTGGTTGCGCAGGCGCCCGACGCCCGCCAGCAATTGATCGCGTACCTGAACCGAATCGCATTCGCCGATCTGGAAAAACGCGCGCAGGCGATTGCGGCGATTCACACTCAGGCTGAAGCGGAGCAACGCAAGAGCGCAGTCCACGCCAAGATGCTGGAGTTAATTGACGGCCTACCAGAAAAGCATGGGGCAGTGCCGGTGCATTCGTTTGGCACGCTGACCGGCGATGGCTTCCATGTGGAAAAGATCGCGTATGAGAGCCTGCCGGGCTTCTACGTCACAGCGGACGTTTACGTTCCCGATTCGAAGGGTCCGTTTCCCGCGGTGTTGCTTACACCGGGTCACGAACCCACGGCGAAATTGGGACAGTACAACTGGGGCGCAAACCTGGCGCGCGCCGGCGTGCTTTCGCTGGCCATCGATCCGGTCGGCCAAGGCGAGCGGCTGCAGCATTTCGATCCGGAACTCGGCGAATCGAAGGTGGGACAGGGAACGGGAGAGCACGGGATGGCCGCGTTTTCCACGCTGCTGATCGGCGATCATGTGTCGCGCTATTTCATCAACGACGGCATCCGCGGCATCGACTACCTCACCGAGCGCAAAGATGTGGACGCCGCGCATATCGGCGCGTTCGGCTGCTCGGGCGGCGGTACCGCAACGGCATATCTGGCGGCGATGGACCGGCGCGTCAAAGTGGCGGCGGTGGCTTGCTACATCACGTCCATGCAGGAGTTGCTTCCAAAGACCGGCAATCAGGAAGCGGAGCAATCCATCCCGCATTTTCTTGCCGATGGATTCGATTTCGGAGATTGGGTCGAAATGGCCGCGCCCATTCCGTACGCGATTGTGTCGACCGAAGACGATATGTTTCCGTTCGCAGGGGCGCGCACGACGTTTGAAGAAGCGAAGCGAATCTACGGACTCTACAACGCCTCCGACCGGATTGAGTGGATTCACGGACCCGGCCGTCACGGCAATTTGGGACCGATCGGAGATCAGATCGTCGGATTTCTGGTGCGCAATTTGAAGCCAGGCGCGCCGCAGCCTGCCTACGGGCAGTTCCACACGGAGCATCGTGAGGACCTGCTGGTAACCAAGACGGGACAGGTCTCGAACTCGCTCGGCGGCGAGACGATCATTTCGCTGAATCGGAAGCGCGCGCAGGATCTGCTCTCGCCAAAGCGCGCGGCGACTGCGGCGGACATTCACGCCATCACCAAATGTGTTGCGCAACCCGGTCCGGCGCCCACGGTGAACGTTGTCAAGACCGACAATCGTGACGGGTTCCGCGTCGAGACGATCGAAATGCAATCGGAACCCGGAGTCTCAGTTCCCGGTATCGTGGGTGTTCCAGAAGGCGCTGGAGCCAAGCCCGCGCTGCTGTATCTCGAGTCCATCGCGATACCGGCGTTGGTTGCGCGGCCCGATTTTGCGACGCTGGTGAAAGGTGGACGCATCGTCGCCGCGATTCAACCACGTGGTACGCCCGGGCCATCCACTGGTGTGCAATCCAATCTGCTGGGGCCGTTCAACCTGATTTCACTGCGCGCCATGATGGTAGGCAAAACGCTAGTTGGTTTGCGCATGGATGACGCGATCCGCGCGATCAACTGGCTGGTCTCGCGCACCGATGTCGATGAATCGAAGATCGAAATCTACGGCGTAGGGCCGCTGGGCGTAGTTGCTCTGCACACGGCTGCTCTCGATGCGCGCGTTTCGCGCACGGTGATCGAAAACACGTTAGCGGACTATACGCTCGCTCTCGACGCGCCGCTGACGCGCAATTTGCCGGAGATCGCTTTAGATGGCGTGCTGCGCAAGTACGACTTGCCGGGACTAATGCTGGCGATCGCGCCGCGGACAGTGGCAGTACTGAATCCCGTGGACGCCGTGGGACAGCCTCTGCGGGAAGAGGCGGCCAAGAAAGAAGTCGGCTACGCGCTCTCCGCCCACGTGCGCCTATATGAACGCGCACCGGGCGAACCACTACCGCTCAATTGATCGAGCGCCGGTTTTTCACACAAGCCGCGAATCGCCGAAGCAGCTCAGACAAGCTACAATAGACAGTTCAATTATGCAGAATTCTTCGGCGCGGCGGCTCTCTTTAGCTGCGCGTGCTCGCTACGGCCTGATGGAGCATGGTCCGTGGCCGTTGGTCGCCCTGGCAGCCATCGTCGCGAACGGCGCAGCAGGCTTGGCGGTGCATTTCGAAATGCTCGCATTCCGCTCGCATCTGGAAACGTCTGCATTGACCGTTATTATCGTGGCGTGGACCGCAATTCAAGCAATTCGCCGCAACATGGACGAACTGCCTGTGCGGCGCGCGGCGATGCTGCTGCTTTCATTGACGTGCTCGCAGGTCTTGTTAGGCGTTGGCTCTTACATGAACATGCTAGTTCCGGACACGCTTCCATGGTTTCCTATCGCACACGCAACCTGCGGAGTCGCTACATTCGGCGCCGCGGTCGCGCTGTCCGTGCTGGTTTACCGGCGCACCCATCCCGAGGATGAGGAGCTTGCGCATGGAGGCGTAGCGATCGCCTGATGCGCGACTACATTGCTTTGACCAAACCGCGCGTCACATGGCTCATCCTGATGAGTACAGCCATCGGCTACTTCTTCGGACTTCCAGCCGGCGCGGGATGGAGCGGCGTTTGGCATCACATCTCCTGGTTTTCGCTGCTGAATACGATCGTGGGTACGGCGCTGATCGCATCGGGCACCGCGGCTCTGAATCAGTTTTTCGAGCGTGACGCGGACCGGCGCATGCGCCGCACCAAGAATAGACCGTTACCGGCGGGACGGCTCGAAGAGGGCCCGGCGTTTGGTTTCGGTATCGGGTTGGCGCTGGTCGGTTTCTGCGAATTATGGTTGTGCGTGAATCTCCTCACGGGGTTGGTGGGCGCGTTCACGATGGCCAGCTATCTTTTCCTCTATACGCCGTTGAAGCAGCGCACGTGGTGGTCGACCACCGTCGGCGCCGTGCCCGGCGCGATGCCTCCAGTGATCGGATACGCCGCAGCCGCGGGCGTGTTGAATCGTGAAGCTCTGATACTCGCGGCCATCCTGTTTGTCTGGCAGTTTCCTCATTTCTATGCTATCGCGTGGATGTACAAAGAGGATTACGCCAGCGCCGGAATTCAAATGCTGCCGGTGGTTGAGCCCGATTGCCGGTCGACTGCGCGGCAGATGGTGCTATTCGGCATCGCACTGATCCCGGTGAGCCTGATTCCCGCCGCATTCGGAATGACGGGCGCGATCTACTTTGCAGGCGCGTTAGCGTTGGGCTTGTGGTTCCTCTATGCGGACATACGAGTGGCGCTCGACCGCACGCGGGTGCGGGCGCGAGGAGTGCTGATGGCGTCTGTTCTGTACCTGCCCTTAATCTACGGCCTGATGCTGTTCAATAGGCCGGGGCTGTGATCGAAGTTCGTAATCTTTCCCATAGCTACGGAGACCGGATCGCACTTTCAAACATCAGTTTTGAGGTGCGCAAAGGCGAAATCTTCGGCCTGCTCGGACCCAACGGCGGCGGCAAATCCACGCTTTTTCGGATTCTGACCACGATGATGGCGCCTGAAAGCGGTTCCGCCAGCATCGCCGGACGAGACATCGTGCGCGAAGGCGGCGCAGTGCGGCGGCTAATCGGCGTCGTCTTTCAAACGCAGAGCCTGGACAAAGCGCTCACAGTGGAAGAAAACCTGCGCGCGCAGGGACATCTGCACGGGCTCAAAGGCGAGGTTCTGAAGCAACGAATGGAATGGGCAATGGATCGCCTTGCGCTTTTGGATCGCCGCAAGGAACTGGTGAGCGCGCTATCGGGAGGGCTGCGCCGCCGCGCCGAAATCGCCAAAGCCCTGCTCCATCGCCCGCCCGTGTTGCTGATGGATGAAGCTTCGACGGGTCTTGATCCGGCCGCTCGGCGCGATCTTTCAAACAATATGGAGCAACTTCGCGATCGTGATGGCGTGACTGTTCTGATCACAACACATATCTTGGAAGAAGCTGATCGCTGCGATCGTCTGATTCTTTTGCACGAGGGAAAAATTGTGACCAGCGGCAGCCCGGGAGAGCTCCGCGCCCGCATCGGCGGCGACGTTGTCGTGTTGGAATCCGGCGAGGCGCAAGCGTTGGCGGCGGGCATCCACGAACGATTCGGCGCACCGGCAACAGCGGTGGATGGAAAAGTGCGCGTAGAAATTCTCAACGGGCACCGCTTCATCGCAGAGGTGGTGGAGGCGTTTCCCGGCGCGATCGATTCCGTGAGCCTGCATAAGCCGACCCTCGAGGATGTCTTTGTGAAAGAAACGGGGGCCGCGATTGAATAGCTTTTTACTTCCCGCGGCAACGCTTTGGCAGCGCGAACTGGTGCGCTTCTGGCGGCAGAAGAGCCGCGTAATGGGCGTGGTGGCGTCGCCGCTGGTCTTCTGGATCTTTCTCGGATACGGCTCGAACGATCTTGCGAAGTTTTATTCGGGCGCGCTGGTGCTGACCGTGATGTTCTCGTCTATTTTTTCCACCATCACGATCATCGAAGACAGGCGCGAAGGATTTCTGCTGTCGATGCTGGTGTCACCTGCGCCGCGCACCAGCTTAGTGTTTGGAAAAATATTGGGCTCGGCGACGCTCGCGTGGATACAGGGAATGCTGTTTCTGCTGTTCGCTCCGCTGGCGGCCCTTCACCCCAGCTTCGCTGATGTCGTACAACTCGCAATCGATATTTTTGTCATTGCATTCACCCTTACGGGCTTTGGCTTTACGATGGCGTGGCGCATGGAATCCACGGCGGGTTTCCACGCGATCATGAATCTGGTGCTGTTCCCTATGTGGATCGTTTCGGGGGCAGTCTTTCCGCTGGCCAATGCGCACGGATGGATCAAAGGATTGATGTGGGTGAATCCGATGACTTACTGCGTGTCACTGTTGAACGGAGCGCTGCGCCTGGCGGACACAACACCCGGTGAATGGACCAGCTTTGCAATCACCGGCGCCTTTGGAGTGTTGCTGCTGCTGACATCCGGCATGCTGGCAGCGCGCCGGAGCAAGCGGAGCGAGGCATGAGGTTGAATTACCGCAACGTGCTCTTCGCCTGCGCAATCTTGCTTGCCGGTTGTGCGCAGCGCAGCCGTCTCGACAATTTCGGCCAGCTTCAGCCCTTCCATCTCACGTCGCAAACAGGGCAAGCCTTTGACAGCAAATCGCTCGAAGGTCACGTGTGGGTGGCGGACTTCTTTTTCACCTCCTGCCCTGGCCCATGCCCTTTGATGAGCAAAAAGTTGGGTGAACTACAACGGCAAACTGCGGATCTGCCAGATGTGAAGATCGTCAGCTTCACCGTCGACCCCGCCACTGACACGCCGGCGGTGCTCACCAGCTACGCTAAGCACTTCAACGCCGATCCTGCGCGTTGGTTTTTCCTAACCGGGGATCAGGCCGCTCTCACCGCCGTCGGGCGTGACGGTTTCAAGCTGAACCCAGTCGATGGCAGTACCGTCCACAGCACTCGCTTCGCGCTGGTGGATCAGCACATGCAAATCCGCGGCTATTACAGCAGCGACGAAGACGGCTTTCTGCCCAAGCTAATTCGCGACGTTCGCAGCCTGGAAGGAGGCAGCACGTGAGTCCGATTCTCCCGGCGATTAATGCGACGCTGAACGGGATCGCGGCGGCGCTTCTGATCTGGGGCTATACGCTGATTCGCCGCAAGCAAATTCAAAAGCACCGCAAAGTGATGATCTCAGCGTTCATCACTTCGTGCCTGTTTCTGATTTGCTACCTCACTTATCACGCACAGGCGGGCATCGGCTCCGCCCATTTCAGAGGAACCGGCCTCATCCGCCCCATCTACTTCACAATTTTGATTTCGCACACGATTCTCGCCGCGACCGTGCCTTTCCTCGCTGTGATTACGCTGCGGCGCGCCGTCAAGGGCAAGTTCGATCGTCATCGCGCAATCGCCCGCTGGACGCTGCCGATCTGGCTTTACGTGAGCGTAACGGGCGTTGTAGTGTACGTCATGCTGTATCACATGTAGGCCAGCCCACATACTGCACTTCTTCTTCAATTTCAATGCCGAAGCGTTCGCGCACGCGGCGTTTCAGTTCGTTTATCAGCGCACGCAAGTCGGCCGCCGTGCCAGCTCCGGCGTTATAGAGTAAGTTGGCGTGATAAGTGGCCACGTGAATATCGCCGCGCTGCATTCCCTTCGCGCCCACCTGTTCCAGAAACCAACCGGCCGGTATCTTTCCCTCTCGCACGGCAATTGGCGGCACTTCGGCAGCGGTCTGGCGCGGCAACTCGTTCAACAGAAGATTTTTGAAGATGCTGCCTGCGCACTTCATCGTGACTGGAAATTTTTCGTTGCGCACCTTCAGAATGCCTTCCGCAATTTCGCGCAGCGTGGGACCATCGGCCGGCTCGAGAGTCAGGAGGGTGGAGAAGATAATCCATTCCTTGCGGCGTTTGAAAATGCTTTCGCGATAGCGAAATTCGCACTCTGCGTTTTGGAAGCGCCGCACCGTATCGCCATCGAAGAAGGTAACGCTCTCGACGCGCTCCGAAATCGAGTGGCCATACGCGCCGGCATTGCCGTACACGGCCGCGCCGACCCACCCGGGGATTCCGGCGAGTGTCTCCAACCCTTTTAAGCCGTGCACAATCGAAAAATCCACCAACGTCTGCAAATCGACGCCCGCATCGACCGCGATTCGATTGTCTTGCACCGAAATGTTGGCGCCGCGGTAGCGAAGCACGATGCCGCGATAGCCCGCATCGGACACGATCAGGTTCGTGCCGCCTCCAATTACCATTACCGGCAGGCCGCTCGATTTCGCGCACTTCAACGCTACCGTGAAAGTCGCGGCGTCTTCCGTTTCCACGTAAATATCCGCAGGGCCGCCGATGCCAAAACGCGTGTAGCGGGAGAGCGGAGCGCCGGGCAAAACAGTTAAATTGGGAATCGCGGCGAGATGCGATTGCATCTCTTCCGTGGATGGCATTATTTCAATTATACTGTCCGCCCGCAACCACCTGATTCCTCAATAACTCACCGCTACTTAGAGGCACCAAATGGTGCCTCCGGTGCGCTAAAACTCCACATATTGCCCATTCGGCGTTCCGCCGAAAACAGCTTCGCAAAAAGTAAAAGGCCGACTGGTGTGACAGCACCATCGGCCTCAATTTTTTCCCGCAAAGGAGAAGACTCGCTTGAACAGATCAAGTATATCAACTCGCGCCCAACCGACCATGAGAGAGCCATCGCCGCCGTATCGCTCGGCCTCGGCCAGAATCAGCAATGCGGCTTGGCGATTATCCGCGTCGTATTGAGCCTGCAGGCGCATCGCGCGCGGGATATTTTCGGCTGGTTGAGCGAAAAGCCT
>DATAUH010000340.1:0-19214 GCA_036268375.1 Bryobacteraceae bacterium
GGGCGATTTCGGTCAAGTTTTGGGACGCTGCGACTGTATCGAAAGTGCTGAAAGTAGTTTAAAATCGAAGAAGCTTCAAAATGTCGGGGCGTAGCGCAGCCTGGTAGCGCACCTGCCTTGGGCGCAGGGGGTCGGGCGTTCGAATCGCCCCGCCCCGACCAAACCTCCTGCTGAATCCGAAAGAGATCATCGATGGGGCTTCCATCGCTTTCGCCGTTCCTTTGCCTCTACCGCGCCGAACCCAGTTCAACCGGGTCCGTGCTGTGCCGAGCCCAGCACCATTTCGTTCGCTCGCCGGTTGAGTTTCGCCGCGACTCACGGTGATCGACAATTTCATTTGGAATACTTCTTGACACCTCGGCATCATCCTAGCGGAATAACTGCGAAAGATCCCAGCAAACACACGAAGGCTTGCGAGAAGTTTATCCGTTGAGTGCGATTCCGAAGTATTTTTGCACTTCCCGCCTGCCTCTTTGAGTCACGGTCAACGCGCGGCTATCCAGATCGGGAGCAACCCATTTGTGCCTCAAGGCGAATGTCAAAAGCGCAGCGCCGACGGCTCCGCCTATGTGAGGGCGCCGTTCGCTCCAGTCGATACATCCGAATGCAAAACGACGGCGAGATGTTTTCGCGTTAGCGAGATCAATGCCAAGTTCCCCGAAGCCCTGTTGTCCTTGCGGTGTTAGAACGTATACCTGGTCACGTGAGGGATCTGCCGTTAGCCAGTTGAATTTAAGAGTGCGGTCATGCAAGGCCACGCCCAGAGCTCCGGCAATGTGGTCGTAGCAGGTCCGCGCTGACCGCAGCCGGTGCGGAGTGTTGGGAATGAACTTATTGTGGGAAGCGCCGGATAACACTGACAGGTTCTCCATGGCCTGGGCAACATCCGGACCGTTCAGCGCGTAGTAGCGGTGTTTGCCCTGTCGAACCATCCGGACCAGTTTTTCGTCTGCCAACCGACCTAAGTGAACGCTGGCGGTAGAGGGGCTGATTTCTGAGGTGATCGCCAGCTCGGTCGCGGTGCGAGCATGTCCATCCATGAGACAGCACAGCATACGGGCGCGACTGAGATCGCCGATCGCTGCGGCGATTCTGCTCACGCCTTCATCTACCGTTTGACAGGAGCTTCCCTTGGCAGAGCGGCTTTTAGGGGCACGAACCTGAAGAACCAGCATACTTTGATGATAAACGAAGTGTCTATAACGATAAATTGGACACCTGTAATGTGGTGAGCGAACCACCGACGCAAGCGGAGTTGGGCCGTTAGGGCGCCACGTCGAAAGTTCCACAACTTACCGACTCAGGCGATAGACGTCTACTCCACCGTTGTAATTTGGGACATAGATCTGGCCGCCATCGATTACGGGAGGATTGAATTTGTTGAACAGGAACGTAATGCCCCAGCGTTGTGAGTCCCACAGAACTTTAAGCGAGCCGTCGGGCGCCAAATGCACCGGGTCATAAACTAAAAGGCGCCCATTGACAATCTGAGCATTCGCATCGCCATAAGGGATAGTGCAGACAAGGATGGCGGAATTTGGGTCAGCGCCGTCGCTCGAGCCAGAGCAGAAGCCCCCGGGCATTCCTCCGGGAATCTTGCCACGAAGATTTTCACTCGCGAAATCATTGCCCTGGGCCACATAGGTGAGAGCCCCGGTCGAACTTACTTTCCATTTATGAAGTTGGGCATTCTCTCCCCATGCGAAGATCGTCCATGAATTGAGCAAGGGATCGAAGAACTGCACCGGTGTCATGTGAATATGCGCGGTGTAACCCCAAGGCAGGAAGTTCAAGGTTGTAGGATCTTCCGGGCAGGGGTCGACGGGCCCTGGGCTCATGGTGAGCCATACAGGCGGCCCGGCGAGTTTGTCGCAGTTCGATTTCGGATTGGCGAGGTCGTCAGTCGTCGTGCCGCCGAGATTCGCGGCCTTCAAGGGATATGCGATGCCGTCCTTACCGGCGGCCACACATATACCGATCTGGAAGATACACGCCGGCCCTGCCGAGCCCCAGTCCTCATCCGACCAGTTCCCGGTTGCCATATCGGGAAAGACAAGCACGACAGCATTGTTCTTGTCGTCCACGCTCAGTTTGACCTTCGCTGTCCTAAGTGCAGGGCTGGCCATGCCCGAATTGACGGGGCGTACGGCCTCACTTGGCGCGCTCTCGCCCGCAACTTTGCCGTTCGGCATCTTCTCCTGCCCCGATCGAACGAGGTCCAGCCACGGCGTCCAATGATCGACCACCTTGAGATTTGCGGTAAGGCCGTTCAATGGCGGCGTGTATTGGATCTTAACGAACGACTCTCCCCACTGTGTCTTTCCATCGAAGTCGCCGTTGCCCGTAATGGCATAGAGAAAACCCTTGTCATCCGCGGTCAAACCCTGGCCGCCCATCCAGATACCCGCGCCTTCGCCCTGCGTCATCGCCAGGCTCGCCGCGATGGAATTTGTAGCGCAATCAAACCCAAAAATCCATCCGGCGGCGCCTCGCGCCGTCTCCATAACCGTGCCCGAAGCCCAAAATACAGTCTTGATCCCTCCCACGGAGGTAAGAATGAGCGAACTTCTTTGCTTCCGCAGCGCGCTCGCGTAATTCTGGGCGCCACTCGTACCCGTTACAAGGACAGGCGCGACCACATTTGTTCCATCCTTCATGTTCAAAACGAAGACATAGTGCTTCGCGTTCTGCGGAGTTCCATCGGGCGAGATCCAAGCGACCAGATAAAGCCGTTGTGTGTCTGGATCGATTACCCCAGTGCTGAGCACGCCCCATTTGTCGTTGATGGCATGGCAATCGATGGTCTGCGCCGTGCCAACGCAGTTATCTGGATGAAGTTTGGGGCCGAGCGGTGTGGAGCCAACGATGGGCTTCCCAAGGTTAGTACCCAGCGTTACTTGCCATAGACCAGCGCCCGAACGCGCGTCCACGGCGCGCACAACATTCGCCATCGATGGCAAAATCATCACATCGTGAGTCGATTTATTAGCGAGCTTGACTTGCGGAAGCACGAGCGGCTGCGCTTCCATCCCACGCGCATCACCGATAACCGGGATGATGGTGGAGCGGATGATTCCCTTGACCGTTACCGACTGTTGAGTAAGTTGAGTTTCTTGCCCGTTCCAGCCAGTTCTGGAGTTATTGCCAGAGCGCGTCAGCCATGGCGCCATCTTTTGACCGGAAACAGGCTGACTTACGAAAGTAAAAAGAATTAAGACAAGAACGGCCGGAGGCGAAAAGCGGTTGTAAGTCTTCATCGGCATGTTTTACATAGCCCTATCTGCGCCAAATGTAACACGGCCGCAGATCAGCGGACAACAAGGAAACTCCCAATCCGGGATCCCGAATTTCTTGGTTTGTAAGTTAACTCAGCAATTCAACGCGGATGCTCAGGGCCTCTTCAATTACTTTCCGTGTTTCAGGTAGACGGATCGTTATGTGCGCTTATTCGTCCACCGGACTCAATGCAAGGAGACACGGTTGTGACTGTAAGCTCTCCGTACCATCACACTGCCTCGCGAGAGCTATCTGGAACAATGCTATCGGTTGGAGTTAGCGCGCAGCAGCAGTAACCAGGCCTCAGGTGTGGGTTTTGTAATTGAGGCGACGGCGCCCGGTATCGCGGACTTTGCGGCTTGCGTCCTGCCGCTTCTGGGGTCGAACCACAGAAGGGAGTAGACCCCCTGCCGCAGGGCTTGCAGAAGCTTGATTTCGGCACCCGCCAGCGAATACAGCAGCACGGTCTCTCGCTTTTCGTCGCCTAGACAGAAGTTCTGCTCAGGAGACTCCACGACGCCATCGCAGGGCTTCATCTTCATCAGCGTCGTTGCCAATTGCGCCGCCACAAAGTCATCGAACGGGCTGTGATCGATCTGGCGGCCCTGGCCGTGACCGCCGGAAGGATTCCGCATCAGCGCTTGCGCTCCGCCGGCCATCAAAACCGGAATTGGACCCGCGCCGCTGTGCCACGCAACCACCGCTTTGTCCGGAAAACGGTCTGTATACTCGCGGACCTGACGGTAAACCTGGTATGGCGTCGTATCCGGCGGAGCATCGCCGTTCGCGCGCGAAAAATCGTGCGTAATCGCCTCTCGAAACGCGAGGTTCTTACCCCCCTCGGGCGCCCAGAGCTTACCGTTCGGCCGGTATTGCCAATAGCGCATGTCGATCACGGCCACCTGTTTCGCGCGCGCAGGGTTTGCCAGAATTGCGTCCGTGATGTCTTTGCTTGTCGCGAGCAGCACGCGCACGTTGCGCCCATTCTGCTTTTCCCACTCAGCCACGGTGTCCTGAAAAAATTCCTGGAAACTTAGCGGCCCGGCAAACTGTGCGCCGATGCAGAAGAAGATGTTGTGGGCGCCCGACAGTTCATCCAGCTCGTGCAGGATCATCGCGCGATGCAACGCGCGTCGCACTGGGTTACTCGTATCGTAAACCTCGCTTGTGACGTGTATGTGGTTGCCCGGTTCAATCGGCGGTGGCTCCATTAATCCGGTGTTGTTGATATTGTTTGCGGGACGCCACGGATAGTCCACCCAATGCGGCGGAATTTCGAGCGTGTTGTGCGTGTTGTAAATGTTGTGATAAAGAACCAGGCCGTTGCGATCCATCAACTCCTCGAACGCGCGCAGACGCGAGTAATACCAGAGATTGAACTTCGTCAGGTCGAACTGGCTCAGGCCGTCGGCGGCCGTGCCTTTGCCACTGCGGGCCCACGGCATCTCATAGAACGGCGCCCATACGTTCGTGTCCGCGCGTGAATTGGTTGAGTGCTCGTCACGGCGGCGGTCGTACCAAAGTCCGGGAACCGAGTTGTAGAACGGCATCCCTTCCTTCACCATGCGAGCAGCCAGGGCCGGCAAATCCTCTGTAAGCCCGGGCCCCGTCCGTCCCGGGATGAAACGCGTCAGCGCGTCGCCGCCTACATCCAACGCCTCCGCCGGAACCTCCTGGCCGCGCCACCAGCCGTCGTTCATCTGCCCGCCCCAAACCACTTTGCCGTCCACCACGAACCGGCCGTTCACAATCTCTACTGCCTTAACTGCCGGCGCCCCGGCCGGAACGCTCTTCTTCAGATGAAACTCCGGCCCGTGCACGCTTGTTTCGTCCGCGAACGCCGCCATCGGCGTAAGCTTCGCACCCGTGCGCTTCGCCAATTGCGTTTCGTAGAGTGGTTCCGCGTCCTGCTTCACCAGGTTCTCCGCGCCCGGTGGTCCTTGCACCGAGAACTCCGTGGCATCGCAATTCCACACCACGGAATTCGCCGCCGTCCATCCTGCGCCTTCCGCGCGCGTCATGTCGTTGGTCAATCGCATGCCTGCGCTGTCAATCTTCACGTGCTCATACAGCACGCCTGACGACCAGCTTTCGAACGATCCGCTTGGTCCCAGCGCGCCAACTGCCGTATCGTTCAAAAACACGTTGGGGCCACCCGCTAACAGGCCGCTCGCGAAATCGTTCATCCCCTGTTCGCTTCTGCAATCGCGCACCAGCACTTGCTGCCCCTCCACTAGGAAGCTCTGACGCCGGTATCCAGCCGGTTCCGATACGGGCTGTTCGCTGCTGCATGCTTCCACCGTCACGCGCCGCGCACGCGGGCCCACTCGTACAGCCGACGAAGCAAAATGCCGCGCTGTCACGCCACGAACCCAGGCGTCTTCCGCGCGATCCATTACGATGGCGATCCACGCGTGCTCCTCATCGCGCGGATTGGCCGCGTCCACTTCGCTTTCCAACGTGATGTTCTCAATCCCGATGTGCGCTGGAAATTGATTTCCCGACACTTTGGCTACCGTGCCGCCGCCGAAACCCCGCTCGAGCGACGTCGTGATCGGTGCGTCGATTGTGATCTGACTGCTCTCAGGCGTCACTTCGCTGATCGTGCGATCCCATATCAGGTTGCGCGAGCCCGGCGCCCAATCCAGGCGCTGATTGGCATATGTGCCCGGAAATCCGCGCATCTTGATCGCACTGATCCACTCCGCGGTGCTGGGCCGCGTGATTACGATGTGGTCGCCCGGCCTTAAACCCGTCACCCGTTCGAGCGTCAGCCTGCGCGAACCGGCGAGCGCCGTTTCATCCGTCACTTGTATCGGCGATTCCGTTACGGGCTGCGCGGTTCCGCCCATCTCAATCAGCGTGCGACGTCCCTTGCCCGTCGCCGCGATTACGGTTGCCTTGCTGCCACGTAAGACGACGCCCGCCGCGCGCATCGTGATGTGACCCTGAACGCGAAACGTCCCCGGCCGAAGTAGAACGGCTCCGCGGAGCCCGTTCACGTGCAGAGGCATCGCCGAAACTCGGTCAATCGCTCCCTGGAGCAGTTCGGTATCGTCCCCACCGCTGGGCCGCAGCGTCAGAACGACTGCCGTGTGCGGCGGCGTGACGCCTCCACCTCCGTATCCCGCGTGCGAAAAATCGATGAGCACCTGCGCCCGCGCCGCGCAGCACAGCGCGAATGCCGCGAAGATAGAATGAACATTTCTAGACATCAGTAGGTGCATGGAAACCGGACTGGCGATGCTATTGTATTACGCGGTTTGAGGAGAGCTTTGATTTCATTGACCGCGGGCGAGGCGCACTTGTGGTCGGCCTTTCCCGATCGTAATCACGACCCCGCTATTCGCGCGCGCCAGTTGGCCGTTCTTTCGCCGGCTGAGCGCGATCGCATGAGCCGGTTTCGTTTTGAGAGCGGCCGCGACGAATACCTGGTTGCTCACTCGCTTGTGCGAGACGTTCTCTCGCGCTATGCGCCCTCGCCTCCGGGCGCCTGGGAATTTCAAGCGAACCAATATGGCTGTCCCTATATCGTTGCGCCCGCGGAGCACGTGGGATTGCGCTTCAATCTGTCGCACACCAAAGGACGAGTCATCATCGCCGTAGCGCAGGAGGCCGACATCGGCGTCGACGTGGAGCGCGCCGATCGCGGCGGCGACCTGGAAGCCATCGCCGATCGTTTCTTCAGTCCACCCGAAGTGGAGCAGTTGAAGTGTGATGCGAAGCTGTTCTTCGATTTCTGGACCTTGAAGGAGTCTTATATTAAGGCGCGCGGCATGGGCCTTTCTATCCCGCTGGATAGCTTTTCGTTTTCGCTCAGCGATCCCGCGCACCCGCGCATCACCTTTCACGCGAGCTGCGAAGACCAGCCGGAGCGGTGGCAGTTCGCCCTACAGCGCGAGGAGCACTACCGCGTTGCGCTTTCCATTGCCTGCGCGACTCCGTTACGGATCACAGAACGCGAGATTATCCCCATGGCTGTCAGCGATCTCTGAGGCCACCACATCCCGATGGGTCGCAAAGTGTAACAAGTTAAAAAATCACCAAAATGCACGTGGACTGATATATACTAGCCCCAATTAGCCACCAAATCTGGGCCGTTTTAGGGGGATACATGAAGTCGAACGTACTCGTGAGCCTTGCGCTCGCGGCTTCTTTTGTAGGGGTGGGTAGCGCCCAGGTGACGGCGCGGCTCAGTGGATCGGTTGTGGATCCGACCGGCGCGGCAGTGCCGGGTGCAACTGTGGACATTTTGTTGCCAGGCGGCGTCAAACCGATTCTGAGCGCAGTAACTACGGCCGAAGGCGTGTTTTCCTTCATCGCCATTCCGCCATCGACTTACAGCGTTGTCGTAAGTGCCAAAGGGTTTCGGAAATCGGTCCAGGAGAACGTAATCCTTGCGACTGGCGAAGAACGATCCATGCCGCCAATTCACCTCGAAGTTGGTTCCACTTCGGAAACCGTCGAGGTGCGGGACAACGCCGAAACCATTCAGACGAGTAATTCCGAAATCTCGACAAACGTCAGCAAACAACAGGTGAAAGACCTGCCGATTTTGAATCGCAGCCCGCAAGGCTTTGTGGATACACAGGCCGGCGTGAACATGTCGCGCGGCGGCGATAGCGTAATCAACGGCCAGCGCACCAGTTTCAGCAACGTAACTCTGGATGGCATTAACATTCAGGACAACTACATCCGAACGAACGCGGTAGATTTCTCGCCCAATCTGCTGTTAGTAGACCAAGTGGCGGAATTTACGATTTCTACTTCGAACGCTAATCCCGCGGCGGGTGGCGGCGCATCGCAAGTCATGTTTGTAACGCCTTCGGGAAATAACCAGTATCACGGCGGCGTGTTCTGGTCCAACCGGAATAGTGCGCTTGCGGCCAACACCTGGTTCAACAATCAGGCTGGGGTAGCTAGACCGTTTTTGAATCAGAATCAAACCGGCGGAAACCTGGGCGGGCCAATCAAAAAAGACAAGCTATTCTTTTACTTCAACTACGAATTCTTCGACCTGAAGCAGACATCCGGTCAACAGCGCACCATCCTTACAGCCGATGCAACTCAGGGCCTGTTCACTTACCTGAACGGCGGCGCGGTGCAGAAGGTCAATATCCTGACCGCTACCGGACAGAAGGTCGATCCGGCAATCGCTTCGTTGATATCGAAAATACCTTCGCCAAGCGCCATTAACAACTTCAACAGCGGCGACAGTTCCGCTACGCTCCTGCGCAACACTGGCGGATATCTATTCAACCAGAGATCCGATCGAAAGCGAAATAACGTCACCGGCAAAATCGACTATGTGATGTCGACCAAGAGTTCGCTGAGCGGCACGTATGCGTACAACACCGACCTGCTGGACCGGCCGGACGTGCAGACGGTGGGATATCAGGCAATTCCGCCCGTAAATAACAATGACACAGTCAACCTGCTCTCCGTGGGCTGGCGGTATAACCCTGCTGCGACGCTTACGAATGAGGCGCGCTTCGGATTCAATTTTGCGCCGGCGCTGTTTCTCACCAATCAGGATTTCGGGAATGACATTATCGGCGGCACGCTGTTCAGCACCCCGGTGGCTACTTTCCGTGGCCAAGGGCGCTGGACCGACACTTATAACTTTGCCGATAATGCCTCTTACTATCACGGGGCCCACAGCATCCAGTTCGGCTTCCAATTGCAGGACGACCACACCAAACCGTATAACGACGCAGGCATCACCCCCACTTATACGGTTGGTATCAGCACTGCAAACGCCAACGGCTTGACGAATGCCCAGTTGCCCGGCGCGAGTTCGAGCGATATTTCGGCGGCTAACAATCTGTTGGCTACGCTGGCCGGCTTTATTAGCTCTTACTCGCAAACGTACAACGTACAAACGCAGAGTTCCGGATATGTCAATAACTATACGCAGGTGCGCAATTGGGAATTCTCGGACTATTCCGCTTACGTGACCGATACCTGGCGCGTAAAGAGTAACTTCACCGCGACGCTTGGTCTGCGCTATGAATACTACACGCCAGTAAAGGAGCAGAATGGCCTGGTTCTGCTGCCGCAGTTAGGCAACAACAGCTACACTCAAACGCTATTTTCGAACTCAACGCTCAACTTTGCGCCCGGTGGCTCGCTCTACCGGCCCGACCGCACCAATTTCAGCCCCAACGTCGGCTTGGCCTGGACGCCATCGCCTAACGGCAAGACCGTACTTCGCGCAGGTTACAGTGTGAACTTTGTGAACGATGAATTTCTAACGGCCCTCACCAGTAACGCGAACACAAATAGCGGGCTATCGCAAACCGTTACCAATCCGACCGCGCTTGCGAACATCATCAGCCAGGGTCTGCCGTCGATTGCGACGCCGACGTTCCAGGTGCCGCGAACTTTTCAGGACAACTATAATCTAAGCCCGACCGTCAGCTTCGGCATGGCGGATCCCAGTTTGCGTACACCTTACGTGCAGCAGTGGAATTTCGACATCCAGCGTGAACTAAAAGGCGGAGTTATACTCGATGCGCGCTACGTGGGCAACCACGGAACTAAGCTTTTGCGTGCGCTCGATCTGAATCAGATCAATATCAACTCCGGTGGTTTCCTGGCGGATTTCCTGCGGGCGCAAAAGAATGGACAATTGGCGCAAGCGGCCAATGGCGTATTCACTCCGGCCTATAACGCCAATATTCCTGGCAGCCAGCCGTTGACCGTCTTTCCGTTGATGCCAAACGGCGGCAATCTCACCAACTCCACCAATATCACTTATCTGCAGCAGGGCGCGGTGGCGGATATGGCCTATAACTATCAATCGACCAAGGCCAATGGTCCAATTAACTTCTTTCCCAACCCGTACGCCACCAGTTTGCGTCTGATGACAAATTTCAGTAACTCCACTTACAACGCCCTGCAGGTGGAAGTAAGAACGCGTGACTATCATGGCCTGACAATGCAGGCAAACTACACCTACGCGAAGGCGCTGACAGACGCCGCCAGCGGTTCCGATAACAGCAATCAGGGCCGTTTTGAGCCGCTGATTGACAACAACAATCCGAGTTTGGCCAAATCGCGCGCGCTTTGGGATGAACGGCATGTCATCAAACTGAATTACGTTTACCGCCTACCCTTTGGCGATGGCCACCGGCTCGGTTTTAAACCGATTAACCGCGTAATTTCGGGATGGCAGATGAGCGGAATCCTGAATCGACAGTCAGGCTATCCGTATTCCGTCTGCTCCGGAATCGGTACCTTCAACCGCAATAACATTCTGGGTACAAACGACTGCAATACGGTCAACACGACTATGAATCTTGGGCAGCTCCAGAATGTGATGCAGTTCCGGATGTCCGGCAACGGACCGTACATGGTGGCTGCCAACGCTATCGGCACGGATGGCCGCGCAGCGGTGGCAGGGGCGCTCGCGCCGTTCAACGGCCAGGTCTTCTACATTCCGCCGGCCGGTACGATCGGCACTCTGCAGCAGCGCGTCTTTACTGGGCCGTGGGATACGAACTTCGATTTCGGTTTGAGCAAAGCCACGCGGATCCATGAGCGGCATGAAATCCTGCTTCGTATGGATTCCACCAACTTCTTCAACCACCCGGCGTTCTCGATTGGCGATCAAACCGTCACTTCGACGACGTTCGGTAAGATCACCGGCACTTTCAACGGCCGCCGCGCGATCCAGTTCACGCTGCAGTACCGCTTTTGATCGGCTTCCTGGCGCGCGGGCGCCAATCGAGGCTGCTGAACCTGCGTTGTCGATTCTGCGCTCGCCCATTCGACTCATCAGCGAGAGGAAAATCGCAATATGAGCGCAAAGGGCCTTTTGAAGCCGCAACTGGAAAAGCTGCACGCCCAATTATCGGGTTACGTGGAGCGAAAGGATGTGCCGGGGCTGGCCGCAATGGTCAGCCACAATGATGACGTACACGTAGAAACGTTGGGCACTCTCGATTTCGGCTCCACGCAACCGATGCGCCGCGACACGATCTTCCGGATTGCGTCGCTCAGCAAAGTGATTACCGCGGTGGCTGCCATGATGTTAGTCGAAGATTGCAAGATTCGGCTGGATGATTCGATTGAGCCATGGCTGCCGGAGCTGGCGAATCGCCGCGTGCTGAAATCGCTCTCTTCCGAGCCTGACGACACAGTGCCTGCGCGGCGCGCCATCACAGTTCGCGACTTACTGACTTACCGGATGGGTTTCGGCAGCATAATGGCCGCGCCGGATACCTACCCGATACAGAAACTCGTTCGTGAATACCGGCTGGGCGGCGATGGACCTATGCTGCCCTCGAACATACCCACGATGGACGAATGGCTGCAGCGGCTCGGCTCGCTTCCATGGCTCGCGCAACCCGGCGAACGCTGGATGTATCACAATAGCGGGGATGCGCTGGGCGCATTAATTGCACGTGTTTCCGGAAAATCGTTCGGAGCGTTTCTGCGCCAACGCATCTTCGAACCGCTGGGCATGAAGGATACCGGCTTCTACGCGCCGCCGGAAAAGATCCACCGGTTGCCGGCGTTTTATTACTTTAACTACACGACCAACCGGCTGGAATATTTCGATGACCCGGCGGCCAGCGCCTTTCGCTCCCAACCGTCGGGCGAATCGGGTGGTGGCGGCCTTGTATCCACGCTGGATGACTATTTCGCATTCAGCCGCATGCTGCTGAATCAAGGCCGCTATGGCCGTGAGCAATTGCTCTCACGCGCTTCGGTGGAGCTGATGACTTCCGACCAACTTACTCCGGAGAACCGGCACGGCGCGGAGCTCTTTTTCGGCGGCCACTCCAGTTGGGGGCTCGGGATGGCGGTATGCATCCATCGCGAAGAGATCTATCAGACGCCGGGACGTTTCGGTTGGGACGGCGGCTTCGGCACTTCCGCGTACATCGACCCGACTGAGCAGATGATCGGCATTCTCTTCACGCAACGCATGATGGATTCGCCCGAGCCGCCCCGCGTCTTTACCGATTTCTGGACGCTCGCCTATACGGCCATGGAATAGCCGCGGACCAGTTATTCCGGCTGCGCGACGATGCGAATATAGGGCTTCGGCGTCTTCCAGCCGGCAGGGTATTTCTTCTTCGCATCTTCGTCAGAGACGGAGCCCGAGATGATGACGTCGTCGCCAGGCTTCCAATTCACAGGCGTGGACACTTGGTGCTTCGACGTGAGCTGTATCGAATCGAGCACGCGCAATACCTCGTCAAAGTTGCGGCCGGTGCTCATGGGATAACTCAACATCAGCTTGATGCGTTTGTCGGGGCCAATGACGAACACGGTCCGCACCGTCGCATTAGTCGCGGGCGTACGTCCTTCAGACGTATTGCCAGCATCGCCCGGCAGCATGTCGTACATCTTGGCAATTTCCAGATTTGGATCGCCGATCATCGGATACCGCACCGCGTGTCCCTGTGTTTCTTCGATGTCCGCAGCCCACTTACCGTGGCTGGTGACAGGGTCCACGCTCAGCCCGATGATTTTACAATTGCGACGCGCGAACTCCGGCTCCAGTCCGGCCATGTAGCCAAGTTCCGTGGTGCATACGGGCGTGAAATCCTTCGGGTGCGAAAACAGGATGGCCCACCCGTTGCCGATCCACTCATGAAAATGAATAGTCCCCTGTGTTGTTTCCGCCGTGAAATCCGGCGCAATATCGTTAATCCGTAAACTCATTTGTTCTCTCTCCCTCCAGTTTATTCGGTCTTCCTGACCGGAAGTTGCGCGGAGTCCCACGCCGCAATGCCGCCCGCCATCTCCATCAACCGCGTCAGCCCGTGCTGCTGCAAAAGGCTGGCGGCGATCGAGGAGCGGTATCCTCCCGCGCAATGTACGGCGATCCTCCGGTCGCGCGGTATTTCCGCCATCCGCTCCTGAAGATGATTTAGCGGCACGTTCACGCTACCGGGGATGTGTTTGGCGGACCACTCGCGCGGATTCCGCACATCCAGCAGAAAGGGCGGGTCGGCGCCCTCCAGTTCCTCCGCTACCATGGGCGCGCTGAGGCGCTCGGTCGGACACACCAGGTCGGGCCGCCCGGCGAGTGCTTCCATTCCTCCTGCCAGGTAACCCTTGACGTGGTCGAATCCGATGCGTCCCAAACGCGTGGCGGCTTCCTGTTCACGTCCCGGCTCGGCGACGATCACAATCGGTCGGGTGCGATCGAGCACGGTGCCCGCCCATGTGGCGTACTGGCCGCCCAGGCCGATATTGACGCTGCCCGCCAGGTGGCCAATGGCATATTCGGCCGAGTCGCGGACGTCCAAGATCTGCGCTCCTCGGTCGCCCATCGCAAGCAGTTCATCGAGGGATACCGGCCGCAGCGCCTGTTCCAGGTTGTGGTCGAGCGTAGCGTGCTCACGCGTGTTCAACACCGCGTCATAGGTGAAATACGGCGGCGCCTCCGGTTGGTCAGCGGTCACCAGGCGCACGAAATCCTCTTTCGCCATCGGCTGCAACGCGTAGTTGAAGCGGCGTTGCATCCCGAGCGGCGACACGGTGTCCGATGAAAGCTGCTTACCGCAAAGCGAGCCGGCTCCGTGGGCGGGGTATACCAATGTCTCGTCGGGCAAAGTGAGCAGTTTCTGGTGCAGCGAGTCGTACAGATATCCGCCAAGATCGCTCGCGCTCCAGCCCAGCGACGCACGCAAGTCGGGCCGTCCGACGTCGCCGATAAAAAGCGTGTCCCCGGTAAGCACCGCGTGTGGCTTTGTGGCGTCTTGTTTCAGATCGAAGACAAGAATCGAAATCGATTCGATGGTGTGCCCCGGCGTCTCCAGAACCTGTAGCCGCAAGCCGGGGAACTCGAGGGTGTCGCCATCGTGCATGGGCGTGAACGGATATTCGGCCTGCGCGCGCGCTCCCAGATGGATGACCGCGCCGCAGCGGTCGCGCAGTTCCAGATGCCCGGCGACGAAATCGGCGTGAAAGTGCGACAGAAAAACGTGCCGGACTTGCAGTCCGAACTCCGCGGCGTCGGCAAGGTACTGCTGTATGTCACGTTGGGGATCTACCACGATGGCCGTGGCGCTGGCCTCATCGCCCAGCAAGTACGACGCGTGCGCCAGGCACCCCAAATAGTACTGTTTCAGCATCATTGAAATGTCATCCGAGCGGCATTTTTCGACCACCAGTTATAAGAGGGATACCAGCGCTGTCAAATGGGCCAAAAAAGTTTCGTGTTTCTACTCCGGTGATAGACTGTACACGTGGCCGCAGCCCACAGTCCCGATCTTACCAATCGTTTAATGGCCGAATTGCGCGGCGGAGATCCCGAGGCTGCGGGCAAGCTTGTCGATCTTTTCTACCCCGAACTACGGCGTCTGGCTTCGAGCCGTATGCTATCGGAGCGCGTCAACCACACGTGGCAGCCGACTGTGCTGGTTCACGAGCTTTACCTGGAACTCACCAGGGTCAAAGGCCTGCCGCCGGTGGCTAACAAGGATGAGCGCAACGCCTTTTTTGGGTTGGCCGCGTTCCTGATGAAGCGCCTGCTGATTCACCACGCGCGACCGCTGCCAAGCCGCATCACGAAAACCGATCTCGACGAGGCGCTTGCTATGTCCGCTTCGCCCGAGGCCAGCCTGGCCGAGATTGAAGACCTCCTCAGCCGTTTGCAAGCCATCGATCCCAAACTTCGCACCGTAGTCGAAATGAAGGTTTTCGAAGGACTATCGCGTGATGAGATTGCCGCGCGATTGGAATGCTCCGTTCGCACGGTAGCGCGTCACTGGGATTTCGCTCAACAGTGGCTTCAGCAAGCTATGGCGTAGTTTCGCGGAATGACGCAAGAGCAGTGGCAGGCGGCGTGGAATCTTTATCAATCTTGCAGTAGTATTTCGCCCGAACAGCTTCACTCGTTCCTGCACAGCGCTACGTCTGATCCAGAGGTCCATGACGCTGTGCTCGCGCTGTTAGACCCGGCGGAGAAAACAGCCAACCTGGACCGCATCGGCCAAAAGATCGGCCGTTACGTGCTTACTGGACGGCTGGGGGAAGGCGGAATGGGCGAGGTGTACGCGGCGCGCGACACCGAACTCGGCCGCTCGGTCGCGGTTAAGGTGCTGATGCGAGCGCCTTCCGGCCAATCGCCCTCTATCGATCGTTTTATACACGAGGCCAAAGCGGCTTCGTCTTTAAACCATCCAAATATTGTCACGATTTACGAGGTGATCCACGCGAATTCACGCCTGGCGATCGTGATGGAACTGGTGGAAGGCGTGTCGCTGCGCCAGCTTTGCGGCTCGCCGCTGCCGGTCGACCGCCTGCTGCACCTGGGTTCGCAAATCGCGCGCGCGCTCGCCGCCGCGCATGCCCGCGGCATCATACACTGCGACATCAAGCCTGAAAATCTGATGGTGCGGCCGGACGGGTTCGTGAAGGTTTTGGATTTCGGGCTGGCGCAGGACCTGTCTTCCATAGGGTCGGCTTCGGTGCTGCCCGCGGGCACCTTGCGCTACATGTCGCCCGAGCAATCGCGCGGTGAAGCGGCATCTCCCGCCAGCGACGTCTTCTGCTTCGGACTGGTTTTATACGAACTCGCCACTGGTGTTCATCCGTTCGACAGCGGTTCGATCTTCGAAACGCTCAAGGCCCTCAATCAGAGCTCGCCGCGGCCGCCGGCATCGCACAATCCCTTCCTTCCAGCGACGCTAGACGCGCTGATTCTCAGCATGCTAGCCAAAGATCCGGCGGAGCGCCCAACCGCCCCGAGCATTGCGCGCTCGCTCGAAGCGCGCTTTCCCCATCCACCGCCTGCCGCGCTCTTGCCGCCGCCGCGACCCGCCCGGCGGTCCCGGTTTTTCTATGTTCACCGCAACTCGATGCCGCGCCTCTGGATTGCGGTGACGGCGGTCGCGGCAATTGTTATCGCTTTGGTCGCGGTATGGTGGGCCATCTCGATCGATCGCAACCCGGCTTTTGATCCTGCTCCCCTGACTACGCTCGCGGGCTCCGAAGAGGCGCCGAGTTTTTCACCCGATGGCGCTCAGGTTGCGTTTCGCGGCGATCAACATCAGCGGTGGGACATCTACGTCAAGCTGATCGGCGGCGGGCCTGCCCTGCGGCTGACGTCTGACGAAGGCACGCATTGGTATCCCGCCTGGTCGCCCGACGGAAAGTGGATCGCGTTCACTGCCACACACGATAACGGACGCAACGGACTTTTCCTGATGCCTGCGCTCGGTGGCCCGGAGCGGCTGCTCGCGCAACTAGACGGCGATTGGCGCACGGCCGATTGGTCACCCGACGGCAAATGGATCGCTGTGAGCCCGCCCAACAGCGCCAATTTCGATCCCAACGTGGGCGTAACGCTCATCTCCGCGCAAACCGGCGAAAGCAACAATCTGGTGAAGCAGAATCCGGAAATGTCGCAAAGCGCATTTGCCCGCTTCTCACCCGACGGCCGCCGCCTCGCATTCTTGAAAATGCGCGGCGCTTTCGCGCGGCTGTATGAGGCCGATCTCACTCCTGAGATGCGCCTGGCCGGTCGGCCACGTCAGATTCTGGCCGATGAATTCGACCCGCAATTCCCCGCCTGGACCGCCGACGGCCGCGATATCGTCTTCATGCTGGGCTATGCGAGCAGCAACGGGACGATCGCGCGCGTTCGCGCCAGCGGTGGTGCGGTGCGCAAGGTTCCGGGGCTGGGCTACACGGCCGGTCCCATCGGCATCGCCCGCAAGGGCGGTCGAATGGCCTTTTCGCGCGGCGGCATCGATTCCGACATCTGGCGCATCAGCGCCAACGGGTACGAGGCGCCGCGCAAGTGGATTGCGTCTACCGTTTACGACGTCGCAGGCGAATATTCGCCCGACGGCGCCCAGATTGCGTTTTCTTCGAACCGCTCAGGGCCGCGTGAAATCTGGGTTTGCGATGCGGATGGCGGCAACGCCGTGCAACTGACTCACTTCGGCGGACCGGTCACGGGCACGCCGCGCTGGTCACCGGATGGCCGCTGGATCGCATTCGATTCGCGCCCGCGCGGCACGCCCGAGGTGTTCGTTATCGGAGCGGAAGGCTCAGGTCTGCGCAGTCTGGGCACGCAGCCGGAGCGCGCCCGCGAGTCCAAGGGGCAGGGAATGTGGCAGCCCTCGTGGTCAGCGGATGGTCAGTGGATCTATTTTTCGAGCGACCGTACGGGGCGTTTCGAAATTTACCGCGAGCCTTGGATGGGCGGCTCTGCTGCGCAGGTGACCAGGAATGGCGGGTCGTCTGCTTACCCGGGACGCGATGGGCAATGGATTTATTACGTCAACGGCAATCCTGGCGCGCTGCGCCGTATCCGCGCGGATGGGAGCGACGATTCACTCGTGGAGCAGCGCGAAATCAATCAACTGCAGTACACGTCCGGGGCTTCGGGTGTCTATTTCGTGCTCGGGGCGGGACAGACGGCGCAGTTGGAACGGCTTTCCGCGGATGGCAGAAGCAGCCACATCTTGGACCTGCCTTTCACGCTCGGGTTGGGCCTCTCGCTTTCGCCCGACGGCCGTTATGCGCTGGTCACCAGGCCCGACGAAAAGGGCACGGACTTGATGCTGGTGGAAGGTTTCCGTTAGCGAGTTTCACGCTTGCGGCTCCGCGGTGGTGGTCGGCGGAGGCGTGGATGGCGCCGGCGCGGAATTGATCTGCAAGGTCAACTCCGCGGACCCGATGGCGCCCGCGCTGTCCGTCACAGTGAACTTAAAGTCGCTCTTCGCTAACGCCGCAACAGGCCTGCCGGAGATCGCGCCGGTCGCAGGATCTAGCTTGAGCCCCGCTGGAAGGTCCGGCGCGACAGTCCATTTCAACGGAGCCTTGCCATCGCTTGCCGCGAGACTCTGTTTGTAATCGGCTCCCACTTGTCCGTCAGGCAGGCTGGTGGTCGTGATGCTGGGCGCGGCTGGCTTTCCGCCGCGGCTGTCGGCGGGCTTGAAGAGCGTTTGAAATACCTCGCGCAGTTTGAGGAACGCGATATCGGAAAACATGCCCGCCAAGCCCGCAATGGCGCAGATGCCGAACTGATTCAAATTTTTCGAATCGGAAGCTGGTGAGAGAAAACCGGCGCGGCTCAGGAAATACAGGAGCAGCGCGGCCCCCGATCCCATAAGGGGGCGCACAAAGTAAAGCGGCAGCCAAGAAGCCAGAAGCTTGTTGTCGCCACGGTAATCGGCAATCGACTTGAGCGAATACACCGACGCGCCGAACGCGCCGATCATCAGGACAAGCAGAAGGAGTTGCACGTCGATGCTGATCGGCAAGGGGCCGCGGCCAAGGAAATACCAGCGCAGGTAGCAGCCTTCGGTTACGCATCCGCTCGCGCCCCCGGGCACGACGGTTAGCCAGCCGGTGGCGAAGATATTTCCGGAGGCGCCGGAGAAGCTCAGGATCAACAGGCCGGGCGCGGCCACGTCAGCGGCGGTGAGTTGCAACGACATGCGGTGGGCGTCGAGTTGCGCGACGCCGTGATCCCGCCCGTTCACGCTCAGCTTCACTTGTGCGGGAAAGTTACAGCCTAGGGCGAGCGCGTTTTCCCCCACGCCGGCAGTCACCTGGTCCGGATACAGGTTGGTAAGCTTCGGAGCTGCATCCGAGCACTGCGGTGCGATCGGTGCGCTATCGCCAGCTCTTGGCTGCGCGGACCACAACGCGATGAACGTGTACGCCGTCAGCAGCGCGACCGCGATTAAGTAGGCCAATACCCCGACGACAACCTTTGTTCCAACTGGTGCTTGAGTGCTCTCATCCGCCATTGTTGTCTCTCCAATCTACGTACCCGCTATTCATCAACTCAGGAAAATTCCTCTCACTGGTTCTCGAGGCGGCAACGCGACGTCTCATTCGTCGCAATCGCTGGAATAGTGTACAGGAAATGTGCCGGCGCCGGATAGATCTTTCGCTCGCAGCCTTCGTGTTTTGAAGTTACCTGATGTGGCCGAGCCTGCGTACACATGAGTAAG
>DATAUH010000341.1:0-11677 GCA_036268375.1 Bryobacteraceae bacterium
TGAGTGGTACGAAAAATAGTTTCTGTTATACCCGGCGGAGAGGCATCGGCCCATCTCAGCGGCATGTACCTAAGACAGAGGATATCGGAGACGCCATCGCACGCATAATATAATCCCGTGCCGGAATTGAACAACGCGGCGGCCATCTGAACCTGGCCAATGCTATCGATGAAACCTACATCCGAGTAAAGCCCAAGACGACTATCTGTTTCGACCGATCGATTCCGCGGCAAACGTTCGATCTCCTGCTAATTCCCGGCGCGCGCAATCGCATGCGCGCGTCCCTGGCTTCCCATAAAATCCCGCACTTGTTCATACGGCCGGTGCGGATTCGACGGGCTCAACTTCGACCGAATCCAAGTCTCGTGATACCACCGCTCAAACGGCGGATACTCTTCCCGCGCAATGTCGTTTTCCAGCTTCTCCAGCACTCCGCGAGCCTCGCCCACCAGCGCCCACATGCGTTTCGCATCCGGCTCCCGCAAGGCCTCTTCCAATTTCAGCGCCGCCTCCGTCTGCCGGTCCGCCACCAACAAACCCAGCGCGACGTCTTCCTCGAACCAAGCCTTTTCCGCCATCGTCATGCCATCCGCGGCCTTCTCCTCCGCTGCCAGCGCATCGTCGAGCGGTCCCCTCGCCGCACTCAGTTTCGCCACCAACCCTGCATCGAGCGGCGCAAACTTCTGCCCCTGCGCTTTTTGATACAGACGGTACAAAATGTCTTCGATCGCATTCGGCGCGGTCCAAAGTTTGTCTGGCACATTCAGCAAGCCGAAATATTTGTCGTAAGCCGTCTTCGCAGCCGCAGCCGATTTGCCGAAGTATTCGCGCGACCACCAGTTCGTGTACCGCTCCGCCGCGTTCGGCGCGGCGTAAATCTTTGGCGCATCCCAAGTGATGTCCGCAATCATGCGACCGCCCATCACGTATTCGCGCGTCTCCGACATGTTCACCAGCATGTACTCCGTCGCCCCGGCCTTCACGATCTTTTCGAACTCATCCGCGACCACGTTCGGCGAGATCGTGTGCGTCAACTGCTTCGTCAAATTCCCGCCGAGATATGCCATGTGATAGTACACGCCGTGCTTCCATTTACCCAATCCACTCGGCAGTCCGCGCATATGGCCGTCGTTGTCATCCGGCCAAACGATAATCACGTCGCTCGGTAAATCGAACGCCGCTGGATTGTGCTGATACTGTGGCAACATCTCGCTGTACATCGTGAAGTGAAAAATCGGCGGCTTGTCTTTGGGAACCAGTTCGCGGGTCATCTTCACCTGCTCCGCGATCACTTCGCGAAACGTCGCCGCCTTCTGCTCGTCCGTCGTTCCGGGAGGAAACGTAAAGGAACGGTCCTGCGTTCCGCGCATTCCCACGGGCCAAATCGCATCCAGCTTCCCGTTCTCCTCCACGCCGCCGCGCCAGAACTTCAACACCCCCTCGCGATTCGTGAACCAGTCATATACGGGCTTCACGCCGCGCTCCGCAGCCAGATTGAAACGCTCCAGTCCAAACGGATTCGACAACAGAATGTCGTAATGATGCGACGTGTAGTAAAGCCCCCAATCGCTCGCCAGCTTCTGCACCTCATAACGCCGGTGCACGCGCGTATACGGCGCCACCATGTTCATACGCAATCGCAGCGCGGTCTCAAAGAACCGCTTGTACCACTCGGTCGGGACGTCGCCGGTCTGCAATGGATATCCATTCGCATCAAATGGACGCGGCAAAATGTCTTCATCATCGTGGAAAAATCCGCGATATTTAAATGTCGGCGGCCCCTGCGAAAACGCCACCCGCTTCATCACCAGAGGATCGCGATGCTCCGGCGCATAGCCGGTCCAGATATAAAGCGGGTCAATCCCGAGCCTTTCCGAAAGCGTATACGCGGCGAATGCCGTGCCGCGCGGATTCGACCCCACCAGCCACACTCCATTAGCCACCGTCGCAATCCGATAGCTTTCCCATTGGCCCTGTAGCGTCCCCGCGTTTACTTCCGCTGGAATGCCGGCATGACCCAGAGTCGCCATATGGATTGCTGCACCGCCGCCCCGCGCCGCGGTCACGATCACTGGCTTTCGGCCGCTGATTTTCTCGATGTCGCCCGCCAAAAATACCGCGGCCTGCTGCACGTTCGAAGGTTCATCAGCCGCCACCACGATCTCGCAAGCGGACCCTCCGCGCACCAGCGTCACGTCCCCTGATGTGGCGCCGCCAGTCTGCACCCAGGAACCACGGAGCGTCGCCGTCCAGGGATCCTGATTCGCGCCGCTCGGATTTTGACCGTACAGCGCAGCCGCGGCCACCACGAAGCCGAGCCACACGCAAGCGGACGTTCGTCTGAAAACCATGATTAGTTGTAGTCAGAAACTAAATCGCTGTCAACCGCCGGGCCGGAATCTCAAACCCGTCACAGCCCGAGTTCACGTGCCCCCGCATGTGCGCGTCAGGTTGCGTCAGCCCTTCCCAAACGCGGTTCATTCCCAACCGATGCCCCTGTTCCCCCAGATCACCCCGCATTTCGCCTGGAAAAACCGGTCCAGAGGGAGACCGCAAGCGGCGTCGTTCTCCCTCTGGAAGCCGCCCGGTGAGTTCCTGGAAAGCGCCCGTCGAGTTCGTTTTTTCAACCGGATTCGCACATCTAGGCGCGGTTGAGTTCGTTTTTCGCCTGGCGTCCTCGTGCCTCTTTCACGCACCGAGTTCGTTCTTTCGACTTCTGCGCGCACCGGATAGCAGTAACGCCGGCGATGCTATCCTCGCCATAGCGGTATGAAGTTCCGGCGCCTGGTCATCTGCGCGGCCCTGATCGGGACGGCCTTCGCGTTCCAGCGGCCGTTTCGTGAATTCCCGGGCGTCGAGTACAGCATCGGCGACATCCCCCTGCCTCCCGACTACCAGCAGAAGACCGAGTGGACCTTTGCGCGACTCATGTACCCGCCCATCGCCGGCGGCCGCTATGGCGGCTATCGTTTCGGCCGCATGGGCGGTATGGATTGGACCCACGGCGGCGCGATCTGGACACAGGATTTTCCCCGCGCTGACCGCCACTTTTCGCTCGCCGTCCGCCGCCTCACGCGCCTGAGTGTTCGATCCGTTGAGCAGCCCATCAATCTTGACGAAGGTGACGTCTACGACTGGCCCTGGCTCTACGCCGTACAGGTCGGCCACTGGAATTTGTCCGATGCACAGGTCCAAGCAATGCGCGAGTATCTTCTACGTGGCGGCTTTTTTATGGCCGACGACTTCTGGGGCGATCAGGAATGGAACGTTTTCATGGCCAGTATGAAGCGTGTGTTTCCGGATCGCGACGTTGTCGATCTTCCCAACAACGCGCCGATCTTTCATTCCGTCTACGATCTGACTGACCGCTACCAAGTCGCCAGTCAAGGCTCGGTCAACCGCGGCGTCAGCTTCAAGTGCAGTCCCTGCCCAGACAAATGGCGCGGCATTTACGACGACAAGGGCCGCATCATGGTCGCGGTCACCTATCAATCGGACGTCGGCGATTCGTGGGAATGGGCGGACGCGCCTACCTATCCTGCCGAGTACGCCGCATTGGGAATTCGGATCGGCATCAACTACATCGTCTACGCCATGACGCATTAGCGTCTGCGACATCTCGATTGTCAGTCTTGATACAGACCGTGCGCAGCTCTGAAAGCAATCTCACGGTTCATTGAAAACCACCGGCTCTACCCGCCGTGCAGCTAGAAAGCCGCGATCTTCATTCGACATTCATCGGACCGTCGCATGTGGCGTGCTAAACTGTAACAGTTCGCACGGATTTGACGTTTACCCTCAGGCGTCCTGTTTTGTTCTCGTTCTATCGCTCAAAGGCTCGCCCCGAACGTTCTTCTGTGTAGGCCGAAAGACGGACCATGACAGATTCTGACATCCTGACGATCGCGATCCTCTTATTGGTAGTTCTCTACGCGTTGATGGTCCCACCGGGTCCCGGCACTCCGCTGCGTTCCCCTGTGCCATCGAGGTAGTGCGTTAGCGCCCCGGCGATCGCACTGCCACCCATTTCCGCGAACCATTGAGTCCGCGCATCCAGCGGGAGCCGATCGCGCTCTGGAAAACTGCCGATTAGCGCGGGCGCTGCCGCGACGAATTTTCCTGCAGGTTGGCCGCTTATCGTGCGGCTGCCAGGCGCTCATCGCGCGTAACAGAAGTTTGTAATGCATCGAGCGCTTCCACTACACGTTCCACCAGTTCGTCCGTCTGCGCCATAGCAGTGCGGGCCGATTCAATCGCTGCCGATTGCGCCTTCAGGTTGGTTTCGAATTCCTGGAAATCGAGCGCCATGTTTTGGTGAAGGTCGTGCAACTCCTTGCGCATGCGATCCAGAGTCAGGTCAATCCGCGCGATCTCATCTGACGGAGAGCCGCTGCCGATTCCGCCTTGCTCGACATAAGCGATCCGCCGGCTCAGATGATCGATACTCTCCTGCAACTCGGCGCGCATCGTGCCCGCCAGACGAATAGCCAGCGATTCCATGCCGGCAGTCGATTCGCTACCCTGCCCGAAAGCAGACTGCGCGTTCGACACCCGCAGGCTGATCGCGCTCAATTGGCCGCGCACGCTGGTGATCGCATCGTTAACTGCGATCTGCATTTCTGCCACGGCCTTCTCCTGAGTAGCCAGCCGCGCCATAATCCGCGCCTCGAGCTGAGCCATTTCTGCACTGACCGAGATTTCTTCCGCCGGGATCGGCACTCCTGGAACCGCAGCGGCCAACGCGGGCACAATCACTGGCGCGGGCGCAATCACTGGCGCCGGCGCAACCGCTACTGCGGGCGTACCCGCGCGGCGTGTGGCCGCGATCAGAAGCTTCAATTCCAATTGAACTTTCTGCATGTGCTGCCAGCGGTCGTCCGGATGCTTGGCTACACACGCTGCTACCAGGCGATCCACCCCCGGAAAGCCGGAGGAGGGAACCGGCGCGGCGCACAGCGCATCGATCAAGCCGCTTTCCGAGTCGCCTTCAAATGCCGTGCGCCCCGCGATGATTCCGAAAACCACCGCGCCGAACGAGAAGATGTCGCTGCGGACATCCACCGCCTGGTGACCGCTCGCCACTTCGGGCGCTGTGTAAGGCGTCACGCCGGATGCGCCTTCCGTGGGCGGCAGAAGCTCCAGCCCACTGTCGTTCAGCATCATTGCTTCCGGGGTCACGCCGCCGTGAACGCCGCCGCCCTCATGGATAGCGCGCAGGGAGACCGCCAGCTGAGCCGCATACCGCAATCCCTCCTGAACGGGAATCGGGCCGTCGTTCAGCCGCTCCCGCAGGCTTATTGTGCCCGCCGGAAATTCAAATTTGTTCATGTTGTTTTAAATCGCCCTGCCTAAATCAAGTGTTGCAGTTTGCAGGTAGATGAGCAAGATCCAATTCTTTGTTTCCAGTCCCATACGGGTACCGGCACTAGTCGATCGTTTTGGATTTGGAGTCGTTAATCTTATGCCAATTTCTCGAAAAACTTTAAAGATTCAACTGCGGTTCTCTCCCATCTAAATCGACCCGATTGAACCCTTCCTTTGAGCGAAAGTTCTTCCCGCAGGCTTGGCGTCAAAATCAACCTCTCCAACGCATTCCGCAATTCAGAAATATTCAGCGGGTCCACCAACAGCGCCGCGTCACCTGCAATTTCCGGCATCGAAGAAAGATTCGACGTCACACATGGCGTCCCCGCCGCCATTGCCTGCGCCAGTGGAAATCCGAACCCTTCATATAACGATGGATACGCAAAAATGGTCGCAGCCGCTGTAACTCCCGGCAGGTCGGCTTCCGGAATATAGCCAAGGTATCGTGCGCGCGCGGCATTCCGCACGTCGGCGAGCGTATCGTTGTCTGCCCACCCCATCGGGCCCGCCAGCACCAGTTCACATTGTTGGCGCAGCGATTCCGGCAGCCCTGCAAACGCAGCCAGCAGCCGCGGCAGGTTCTTGCGAGGTTCGATAGTGCCAAGCGCAAACACAAACGGAAGGTTCAGCCCGTACTTCGCGCGCGCCGCCTCTGCCTGCTGCTGGGTCACTTCGAAAAAAGCAGAGGGAACGCCTGAGTGAATCACCGTGATCCGCTCCGCCGGGATCCCAAGCACCTTCACCGCGTCTTCCTTCGTCGCTTCCGAAACCGCAATTAGACGGTCCGCGCATCGCAGAATCTCGGCGGCTGCCGCATCGGCGCGCCGCGTTGCGGAAGAGTGCAACTCGGGCATTGTCCACGATGTCATGTCGTGAATGGTCGATGTCAGCCGCATCCCGCGCGGCGGCCTGCGCACCAGGTTCGTCGCATGGAAAACATCGCATCCGCGCGTCGCCCAATCCAGCACCGGGACCGGCGTGTAATTCGACACCGCCAACGCCCCCAGCCCGAAGAACGTTCGCAGTGGATCCGCGGTCGACGCGTTGTGATTCAGTGGCCGCGAGGCATCGAACCCTGGAAACGTGCGAATCGCGTCCGGGCCGGCCAGGCGCCGCAAATGCTTGATCCAGTAGTAAAGGTAATTCTTGACACCAGCGCTGCGCACCAACAGCGGCGTGGCGTCAATCGCGACGCGCATCTTCACCAGTATGTGCTAGACTGATGCTTTATGGCAGTCTACACCGCGCCCCGGCATCACCATCATCACCATGCCCAGACGCGGCGCGCGCTGTCCTAATCGAATTTCTAGATAAGGAAAAAAGACGCCCGCCGATTCCAACGGCGGGCTTTTTGTCTATATGGACCTTCTTATCTCTCCGTGCAGCCGCTGGCGTATCCACGCCCGCTTGCGCGCTGCCAATTTAGCGGGCATCGCGAACTTATGACTCTCGACTTTTCTAAATCCGACGGCCTCGTAACCGCGGTCATTCAAGACCACCTCTCTCGCCGTGTGCTGATGGTGGGCTATATGAATCAGGAAGCCTTCCGCCTCACCGTCGAAACCGGTCTTGCGACGTTCTACAGCCGTTCACGGAAGAAGCTCTGGCTCAAGGGTGAGACCTCCGGGCACCGTCTCGTGGTCAAATCGATCGCCACCGATTGCGATCAGGATGCCGTCCTGGTGGAAGTAGAAGCTCTTGGTCCGGGTGTGTGCCATGAAGGCTACGAAAGTTGCTTCTTCCGCAGGTTAGATGAGGGCGAATGGAAAACCATCGATGAGCGCGCCTATGATCCCTCGGGCGTCTACGGAGGAAAATCTTGAAGCTGAAGCTCGGAATTCCCAAAGGCAGCTTGGAGAATGCAACCGTCGATCTCTTCCGTCGTGCAGGCTTCGTCATCAGCACCAGCAGCCGCTCCTATTTTCCGGCCATCGATGATCCCGATATCGAATGCATGCTCATCCGCGCGCAGGAAATGGCGCGCTACGTTCAGGACGGTATCCTCGACGCTGGCTTGACCGGGCGCGACTGGATCGAAGAGAACGAAGCGAGCGTTGTTGCTGTTGCCGACTTAATCTACGCCAAGCAGAGCTTTGGTAAGGTGCGGTGGGTGCTGGCCGTGCCCGAAGCTTCCAGTTTTCACGCAGTGAAAGACCTCGAAGGCAGGATCATCGCGACGGAACTAGTCAAAACGACGGAACGTTACCTCGCTGCCAACGGCGTCAAAGCGAAGGTTGAGTTCAGTTGGGGCGCGACTGAAGTAAAACCGCCGGTACTTGCCGACGCCATCGTCGAAGTCACCGAAACCGGGTCCTCGCTACGGGCCAATAAGCTGAAGATCATCGATACGGTGCTCGAATCGAATACGCAGTTGATCGCGAACAGCGCCGCTTGGGAGGATCCGGCCAAGCGGCGCAAACTCGAAGACATTAAAATGCTGCTCGAAGGCGCGATCAACGCGCTGGGCAAGGTCGGGCTCATGCTCAACGTGCATAGAAACGATCTGCAAAAAGTGTTGGGCGAACTGCCGGCTTTGAAACGGCCGACAATTTCGCACCTGAGCGATGAAGATTGGCTGGCCGTGAACACGATTCTTGATGAGACGACGGTGCGCGACATCATCCCGCGCTTGAAACAGGCCGGCGGGCAGGGAATTGTCGAATATCCGCTCAACAAAATAGTCCTGTGATCCGCATCATTCAAAGCAAAGACGTCGGCGCTCTCCTCAAACGCAAAGCGGCGCGCTTCCATGAAGCCGAACAGACCGTTCGACCCATCTTGGACGCGGTACGTCGCCGCGGTGACAAGGCGCTCATCGAATATGCGCGCAAATTCGATGGTTTCACCCGCGCTAGCGTGCGCGTTCCCGCGAGTGCTCTTAACGCCGCCGCAAAACGACTCAGCCCCGAGTTTCGCACTGCCGTCGCCACGGCCACTGGCAACATCCGCGCTTATGCGCAGCGCCAAATGCCCAAAGAATGGTCTAGCGAAATGCGCCCCGGCCTGCGCGTGGGTCAAATCGTCCGGCCGCTCGAAACAGTAGGCGCCTATGTGCCCGCGGGCCGTTATCCACTGCCTTCCACTGTCATGATGACGGTTATTCCCGCGCAGGTCGCTGGCGTCGCCAGCATCTGTATTGCCTCGCCGAGGCTGGTGGACCAAGTGCTCGGCGTTGCCGCGCTCCTCGAAGTCGAAAACGTCTTCGAAATGGGTGGCGCGCAAGCCATCGCGGCCTTCGCATTCGGCACGCGCACGGTGCCGCGCGCCGATCGCATCGTCGGTCCCGGGAATATCTATGTGGCAGCAGCCAAAAAGCTGCTCGCGGGCGAAGTCGGCATCGATTTCGTCGCCGGGCCGACCGAAATTCTGATAATCGCGGCCGATGGCGATCCGCGCGCCATTGCCGCGGACATGCTGGCGCAGGCCGAGCACGATACCGACGCGTCGGCGGTTCTCCTCACCACCTCGAAACGCCTCGCCTCCGCCGTCTCAAAAGAGATCGGACGTCAACTCGAAACGCTCCCTACTGCCGCCGTTGCCAGACAGGCTATCGCGAAAAATTCCGCGGTCGTGCTGGTGCGCACTCTCGACGAGGCTGCCGAGATTTCGAACCGCTTCGCGCCGGAGCACCTCAACATTCCCGACGAAGCGCTGCTGCCCAAGATTCAACATGCCGGCAGCGTTTTCGTCGGTCCGTTCAGCCCCGAAGCCGCGGGCGATTACGCCTCCGGTCCCAATCACGTGTTGCCAACCAGCGGCGCGGCGCGCCAACGCGGCGGGCTTTCCGTCAGCGACTATCTGAAGGTGATTTCCGTGCAGAAACTGAGCGAATCGGCCTTGCGGCGGCTCGCACCCGCCATTACTACCCTCGCGCGTTCCGAGGGTCTCGAAGCGCATGCGCGATCGGTGGAGGTGCGGCTGAAGTGAAGCCCCTCAAGCCGCGTCAGGCGGTTCGAAAGATGGCTCCGTATTCGCCGCCCACCGGAGGCCGCGCCGGAAAAATGCGTCTGGATTTCAACGAGAACACTGTGGGCTGCTCGCCTCGCGTGATTGAGGCGCTGCAACAGGCCCTCGCCCCTGAAGGTCTGGCCGTATATCCCGAGTACGGCCAAGCCAAATCCGCCATTGCCGAATACTTCCACGTCGCTCCGGAGCAATTCGTTTTTACTAATGGTACCGATGAAGCGATTCAGGTCTTCATCAACACGTACGTTGACGATGGCCAGGAAGTAATTGTCCTCAAGCCTGCCTACGCGATGTATCGCTTTTACGCCGAGGTCGCGGGCGCAAAAATCATCGAGATCGCGTATCCGCCCGAGATGGAGTTTCCGCTGGATGACGTTCTGCACGCGATCACCAAAGAGACGCGCGCGATTCTCATCGCAAATCCGAACAATCCGACCGGCACCGCCGTCACCCTCGAAGGCATCCTCCGCATCCTGCGTAAAGCGCGCCACGCCGCCGTGTTGATCGATGAGGCCTACTACGAATTCTCCGGTATCACCGCGCTGCCCGAAATTGCCACACAGCCCAATCTTTTTGTATGCCGCACGTTTTCGAAAGTTTTCGGCATGGCGGCGATGCGGCTGGGTTGCCTGTTCTCCAATGAGACCAACGTTCGGTACCTGCACAAAGCGCAGTCGCCGTACAGCGTGAACATGCTGGCTGTTCTGGCGGCACAGGCCGCGGTGCAGGATGCCGATTACGTCCGCGATTATGTGGTGGAGGCGCTGGCGGCGCGCGAGTTGCTGTGCATCGGCCTCGAGAAGCTCGGCATCCGGTACGTGCCCAGTTCGGCGAATTTTGTTTTGGGACGTTTCGGCAAGCGCGCGATCGAAGTGCGCGACGCGCTGCGCGACCAGGGCATCCTGGTGCGAGACCGCAGCTATGAGGCGCCGGGCTGCGTACGCATCACGGTCGGAACGCGCGATCAAGCTCGCAAAATGCTTGCGGCGTTGGAAGAGATTTGGAACAAATGAACAAGCCTCTATTGGTTTTCGATATGGACGGCGTGCTGGTAGACGTTACCGAATCCTACCGCGAGACCATCGCGCAGACCGTGAATCATTTCACCGGCGCGCGTCCGGCTCACGAGAAGATTCAGGAACTCAAAAACGCGGGCGGCTGGAATGACGATTGGAAACTTTCGCACCATATGGTGCGCGAAGCCGGCATTGACGCGGCATTTGACGATGTGAAGTCGCATTTCCAAGATCTGTTCCGCGGCAACGACAATCAAGGCGGCTTGATGGAGCGCGAGCAGTGGGTGGCGCGTCCGGGCGTGCTCGAAAAATTGAGCGAGCGCTTCCGCTTCGCCGTCTTCACTGGTAGGCCCAAAGACGAAGCCGAGCTTACGCTGCGCCGCTTCGCGCCTGAAATCGTCTTTGATCCGATCATTGGGATGTACGATGTGAGTGACCACAAGCCCGCCCCCGAAGGTCTGCTCAAAATCCTCGAAGCCAACTGCGAATGCGAAGTCTTCTACGTGGGCGACACGATCGACGATGCGCGCGCTGCGAAAGCAGCCAAAGTGCCGTTCATCGGAATTGCCGCGCCCTCGAATCCGCTGTATCTCGATCTGGTCTTCATCTTCCAGGCCGAGAAGGCGTACGCGATTGTGGACGACATCAACTATCTCGAAGAGGTGTTCGCATCGTGAGGCGCGCGCAGATCGAGCGGAATACCAAAGAGACGCAGATCTCCGGATCGTTGCAGATCGAAGGCCGCGGACGCTATGAGATCGGCACCGGCGTGCGCTTTCTCGATCACATGCTGGAGCTTTACTCCAAGCACGGCGGATTCGATCTCAAACTACACGCCACCGGCGACCTGGATGTCGACCAGCACCACACCGTGGAAGACGCCGGCATTGCGCTCGGCCAGCTCTTTTCGCAGGCTCTCGGCGATCGCAAAGGCATCAACCGCGCCGGATATTTCGTGCAGCCGATGGATGAGACTCTGGCCGTTGTAGCGGTGGATCTCGGCGGCCGTCCAGCGCTGGTCTACAAAGACCGCGTGAAGGTGGTCCACGTCGGTGATCTGCAAGTGGAACTGTTGGAAGATTTCTTTGGGGGCTTCGTGAATCACGCCGGCGCGAACTTGCACGCCAAGGTGATGTACGGCCGCTCCAGCCACCATAAGATCGAGGCTATCTTCAAATGCTTCGCGCGCGCCATGAAGTATGCGTGTTCGAAAGACGCGCGCCTGAAGGATCTCTTGCCTTCAACCAAGGGACTGTTGTGATCGCCGTACTCGACTACGGCGCGGGAAATTTGCGTTCGGTGCAGAACGGGCTCGACGCGGTCGGTTGCGA
>DATAUH010000342.1:0-2404 GCA_036268375.1 Bryobacteraceae bacterium
ATCCCGTGCTTTCTGCCTCAGCGCCTTTCCATCCCGCTGCTACAATCTTCTTTCACATGTCCCTTGTCGTCGTAGGTTCCGTCGCATATGACGGCGTAGAAACGCCGCATGGCAAAGTAGACCGCATGTTGGGCGGCGCCGCCACATATATCGGCCTCTCCGCCAGCTATTTCGCTCCCGTGAAAATCGTCGCCGTAGTAGGCGACGATTTCGCGCAGGAGGATGTCGATCTTCTGGCGTCCCGAAAAATCGATCTCGAAGGCCTGGAGCGCATCCCCGGCGGCAAAACATTTTTCTGGGCGGGCGTTTATTCGCACGACATGAATGACCGCACCACGCTGCGCACAGATCTCAATGTCTTCGCGGATTTCGAGCCCAAGCTGCCCGCTTCTTACCGCGAATCGCCTTACCTGTTCCTCGGCAATATTCAACCCGACTTGCAACGCCACGTCCGCTCGCAAATGGCCTCGCCCCGGTACACGGGAGGCGACACCATGAACTACTGGATCAACGATTTTCGCCCCGCGCTTCTGCAGACGCTGTCGCAGTGGGACTTCCTGTTGATCAACGACGGCGAAGCGCGTCTGCTTTCGGGCGAACACAACCTCCGTCGCGCCGCCGCGAAGATCATGTCAATGGGCCCGTCCACCCTCATCATCAAGCGCGGCGAATACGGCGCCATCCTTTTCCACGGCGATCGCCATTTCATTGCCCCGGGCTATCTCTTGGAAGAAGTGTTCGATCCCACCGGCGCCGGCGACTGCTTCGCCGGGGGCTTCATGGGGTATCTCGCGGGAGCTGGCGCCGAGCCCAAAGACGGCCTCTCCGATATGGCCGTGCTGCGGCGCGCCGTCATCTACGGCTCCGTGATGGGAAGTTTCTGCTGCGAAAAGTTCGGCGTGGACCGCTTCCGCACTTTAACCCGCGATGAGATCGAGGCGCGTTATCGCGAATTCCAGGAAGCCACGGGATTCTAGCCCGGATTTTTCACACTGTTTCGTAGCGAGGCGCGTGAGAAGGCTATGTGTACGCGGCGCGCGCCGGTCAGCGCGCGGAGGGCCGCAGCGGCTCGAGCACGGTGACCAAGCGCAACGAAGTAGACGCGGCGTTATCATGCGCCGCAGTAGAAACGGTGTGACAAATGCGGACTAGCGGCAGCGCAGCTTTCTCGGTTGCGACTGCTTCCCTCGTCGCGCTTAGTGCACTTACGCTCTGGGCGGTTCATCTCTGCGGCTGGACGCTCTACTCCGGTGATGCCGAAGCGCACTTGATGATCGCGCGCACCATCACCGATTCCCAAACTCCAGGCTATGGCCAATTCGGAACCGTGTGGCTGCCCCTTCCTCACATCCTGATGCTTCCACTGGCGTGCATCGATTCGCTGTGGCGCAATGGGCTCGCCGGAGCCATTCCCGCCGCCCTCTGCTTCGTCCTCGCCGGAGCCTTCCTGTTTGCCGCCGTCGAACGGCTGTTCGCATCAACCGCTGCCGCCGCCGCGGCTATGGCCGCATTCGCAGTAAATCCGAACCTGCTCTATCTGCAATCGATCCCGATGAACGAGACCATCTTCTTCGCTGCGCTCGCCGGCCTTCTCTACTTCGGCGTCCGATTTGCCGAAGATCGGAGTTGGAAAGCCGCGGTTGGCGCCGGCGTGTGCGCCTGGGCCGCGACGCTCACGCGTTATGACGGCTGGTTCCTGCTCCCGGTCGCAGCCATCTACTTTTTGTGGATGGGACGGCGCGGGCGCATTCCCGCAGCGCTGCTCTTCTGCGTCATCGCGGCCTCCGGCCCGCTGCTCTGGATGGGTTACGACTGGTGGATGACCGGCGACGCGCTCGATTTTTACCGGGGTCCATACTCGGCCCTCGCCATTCAAGGCCGCGCCACTTACCCGGGCCTCCACGATTGGCACACCGCCTTCGTTTACTACAGCAACGCCGTCAAACTTTGCGCCGGCCCTCTTTTGGTGACGATCGGTTTCGCGGGCGCGGTCGCTTGCCTGCTGCGCCGCAAGTTCTGGCCGGTGGTTTTGTGCGCCATCCCGCCGCTGGTATACGTGGCAAGCGTCCACTCCGGCGGTCTGCCCATCTTTTTGCCCACACTCTGGCCGCACTCCTACTACAACGCCCGCTACGGGACCTCCGCTATCCCGTTATTCGCAATCGGCATCGCCGCGCTGGTCGCGCTCGCGCCCCGAAAAGCGCAGCCCGCCGCCGCACTCGTCCTCGTCGCCTTCACCGCCGGCTGGTGGGCCTTTCACGCACGCCCCAGTCAATGGGTGGTGTGGGAAGAATCGCGCGTCAATTCAGAAGGCCGGCGCGCCTGGACCCGCACCGCATCCGATTTTCTCAGCCTGCATTATCATTCAGGCGACGGGCTGCTCACTTCGTCCTATCCGCTCACC
>DATAUH010000343.1:0-14799 GCA_036268375.1 Bryobacteraceae bacterium
CTGAGCATTCGCGAGGAACGCTCCGGCCAGCGAGAGTATTAAGCCGGCCTTAATGAATATTTTTGAGTGCATTATGAGCCCCTTCCTTCATCCACTATATTGGACGTGCAATGCAAGTGCCAGGTGACAAAACCATCCGAAAGGACCATGCAAATCCTTGTAAACGGGTACGGGACTCGAAAGGGCTATGGCGAGCGGCGCCGTCCGCGAGCTCCTAGGTGGGAGGAACAGTCGGCCTGTTTGGGGCGGCCCGCTCATGTTGTGACGAACAATTCCAGATTAGAGAGCCAAGGCGCGCTAGGCAATAGTCTTTACGGGGTATTTCCGGCTGTTTCGAAATAGTAGAAGCAAATGGTACTAAGTGATCATCGCTGCGTCTCGAATAGTATGGCCTTAACAGAAGTTTCGCTGAGCGCCCCGCTTGCAGTGCGGATGCAGACGGATCCGGCGGGAATTTTGGACGTGCCTGCGCGACCGTTTGCGGGAATTGTCATCCACGTCGGCGCGCCGGTACACATTGTTTGTGACCGCGCAGGACAGCGGCACGCGGGAGTGGGCGTGCATGGCGATGTCGATCTGATTCCGGGTTTCGCGCCGAGCCGGTGGGAGTTGAGCGAGCCGGATACCGCGGTGATATTAGGACTGCCAATCGAGTTGCTGGCGCATGTGGCGGAGGTTTCCGGCGCAGATTCAAAGCGTGTGGAGATTTTGAACCGCTTTCAAATTCGCGATTCGCGCGTGGAGCACATTGGCTGGGCGGCGAAGGCGGAAATGGAGGCTGGGTATCCGAACGGGCGGCTGTATCTGGACGGGCTGGCGACCGCGCTGGCCGTGCACCTGGTGAACCGGCATACGAGCGGGGCGCGCGCGATAGCTCCGGTGAAGGGTGCGATGCCGCCGCGACGGTTGAAACAGGTGCTGGGGTATATCGAAGAGCACATTGCGGAGCCGCTTTCACTGGTAGATCTGGCGCGAGCCGCGGGAATCGGAGTTTCGCAGTTCAGCGCATCGTTTCGAGTGGCGATGGGGCAATCGGCGCATCAGTACGTGACGCGGCGGCGCGTGGAACGGGCGGAGGACATGCTCCGGCAGCCGGACAGCAGCATTTCGCAAGTGGCAACGGACACCGGTTTTTCGCACGCCAGTCACATGGCGTATCAGATGCGCAAAATACTCGGGATTTCGCCGACGGAGGCCGCAAGCCGCCGGCGAACGATGATAGCGGCCGTCGGATTTTGACCGCGTGGCTCCCGGCGAGAATCGTGAGCGGGGTGCAAGGGCGATGAGGTGCAAGGGCCATGAAGAAGGCGGCAGTCTTTAGCGCCGGCGTGATCTTGAGTCGTATGCCATTTTCATGCTCTGCTTTGTATGCCGCGGCCCGGCAGGCGCCTTGCAGCGCTTTAGGAACTTCTCGCGTTGCGGCGACAGAACGAACCACACAGGTTAACGTGCGATTCCAGATGCGATAATGGCGGTTTCAATGCTCCCCAAACGCAAATTAGGCGCGCAGGGTCTGGAAGTCTCTGCACTCGGGCTCGGCTGCCTCGGTATGAGCCAATCTTACGGGCCTGCGGATGAAGCCGAGTCCATCGCGACCATTCATCGCGCACTCGACCTTGGCGTCACGTTTTTCGACACCGCCGAAGCCTACGGACCCTTCAAAAATGAAGAGCTTCTGGGCCGCGCCCTTGCGGGACGGCGCGAGTCGGTAGTCATCGCCACGAAGTTCGGCTGGAGATTCGAGAACGGCAGGATGGCGGGGCTCGACAGCCGGCCGGAGCACGTTCGCGAAGTGGTGGAGGCGTCGCTGCGCCGCCTCAAAACCGATCGCATCGACATTCTGTATCAGCATCGCATCGACCCCAAGGTTCCCATCGAAGACACCGTAGGCGTGATGGCGGAATTGGTGCGGGCAGGCAAGGCGCGCTATCTGGGGCTCTCCGAGGCAGGCGAATCGAACATCCGGCGCGCCCACGCCGTTCATCCCATCTCCGTGCTGCAGAGCGAGTATTCGCTCTGGGAGCGTAATCTGGAGCCGCATATCATCCCTCTGCTGCGTGAACTCGGCATTGGCCTGGTGCCGTACTGTCCGCTGGGGCGCGGCTTTCTAGCGGGATCGGTGAAGCGCGCCGAAGAGTATCCGGCCGACGATTGGCGTCGCGACGATCCCCGATATCAGGGCGAAAACTACGACGCCAACATGCAGGCCGCCGCAACCGTGCGGGAAATTGCCGAGCGCAAACAGGGCGCGCCGGCGCAGGTCGCGCTGGCATGGCTGCTGCACAAGGGCAATGACATCGTACCTATCCCCGGCACCAAACGCCGCACTTACCTGGAAGAGAATGTGGGCGCGGCTGCAATTCTGTTGGATGCCGAAGAAATGCGGGCGCTCGACTCGGCGCTGGCTCCGCAGGTGGTTTCCGGCGCGCGTTACAACGCGCTGCGCGCGTCTTTCATCGATCGCTAATCTGGATCACAAGGAGTTTCTATGGCGGCAAGCGTTCCATCCGGCAAGGCCTGGCAGGCGCTCGATGCGCACTACCAGCAGATTTCGAAGGTGCATCTGCGCCAGCTTTTCGCGGATGATGCTACCCGCGGTCAGCGGTTGACTCTGGAAGCTCTAGGCCTCTATTTCGATTACTCGAAAAATCGCGTCACCGAAGAAACCATCGGCCTGCTGCTCCACTTGGCCGAGGAATCGGGACTGCGCCGCCGCATCGACGCGATGTTTCGCGGTGAAAAGATCAACATCACTGAAAAACGCGCTGTTTTGCATGTGGCCCTGCGAGCGCCGCGCGACGCATCCATCATCGTTGACGGTAAAAATGTCGTCCCGGAAGTGCACGCGGTGTTGGACAAAATGGCCGCCTTCGCCGAACGTATACGCTCCGGTGAATGGAAGGGGCACTCCGGAAAGCCGATCCGTAACGTAGTCAATATCGGCATCGGGGGTTCGGATCTCGGCCCTGTCATGGCATATGAAGCGCTACGTTTCTACAGCGCGCGCCATCTGACGTGCCGGTTCGTCTCCAACGTCGATGGAGCCGATTTCGCGGAGGCCGTGCGCGATCTGGACGCTGCTGAGACGCTGTTCATCGTCTCCTCCAAAACCTTCACCACACTAGAAACCATGACCAATGCACACACGGCGCGAGATTGGTCACTGGCTGCGCTCGCCGGGGATGAGTCGGCCGTCGCTAAGCACTTCGTCGCCGTTTCTACGAATGCCGCCGAGGTCAGCAAGTTCGGCATCGATACCGCCAACATGTTCGAATTTTGGGATTGGGTAGGCGGCCGCTACTCCATGGACTCTGCGATCGGCCTTTCCACAATGATCGCCATCGGCCCGGAGAACTTCCGCGCGATGCTCGCCGGTTTTCACGAAATGGACGAGCATTTCCGCACCGCGCCATTCGACAAAAACCTGCCGGTGCTGATGGGCCTGCTGGGCGTCTGGTATGCCGACTTCTTCCGGTCGGAAACGTCCGCCGTACTGCCGTATTCGCAATATCTGAAGCGCTTTCCGGCTTATCTGCAGCAACTCACGATGGAAAGCAACGGCAAGCACGTCACGCTCGAAGGCCTGCCCGTGGAGCATCCCACGTGCCCGGTGTTTTGGGGCGAACCGGGTACCAACGGGCAGCATTCTTTCTATCAGTTGATCCATCAGGGCACGCGTTTGATCCCATGCGACTTCATCGCATTTGCGCAGCCGTTAGAGCCGGTGGGCCGCCATCAGGATCTGCTGATGGCGAACGTATTCGCGCAGGCGGAGGCCCTCGCTTTCGGCAAGACGCCCGAAGAGGTGAAAGCCGAAGGGACGGCCGATTGGCTGGTTCCGCATCGGACGTTTGAAGGCAACCGCCCGTCCAACACTATCCTGGCGCACCGCCTGACTCCCGAAATCCTCGGCAAGTTAGTCGCGCTCTATGAGCACATGGTCTTCACGCAGGGCGCAATTTGGAACATCGATTCCTTCGATCAGTGGGGCGTGGAACTCGGCAAGGTGCTGGCGCAGCGCATCGTTCCGGAACTCGAAAGCAAAGCTTCACCAGCGCTGAAACACGATAGTTCCACAAATCGACTGATTGAAACCTATCGCAACTGGAAAAGTTCGTAGCTTCGCGCACTGCGACGGGTCGCCACGCATCAAGGGCAGCGCGCTCCTGCTGCACTTACCCTACAATGGCGTTTAGGCCCGATGTCCAAGATCACGCGCCCGCGTCCTTCGAGCCCGGCGCTGCTGCGTCAACTCGGAATTTTCAGCGCCACCGCCATCGTCATTTCCAACATGGTCGGCACGGGAATTTTCGCCACTCCTGGCCTGATGGTTGGCGATCTCGGCAGTGCATGGGCCATCCTCGCGTGTTGGTCGGCCGGCGCCCTATTTGCCTTCGCGGGCGCGCTAAGTTACTCCGAACTTGGCATCAACTTTCCTAGCTCCGGCGGCGAGTATGTCTATCTGACACACGCCTTCGGTCCTGAGTGGGGTTTCATGACCGGCTGGGTGTCTTTCTTTGCCGGCTTTTCCGCGCCCATCGCCACAGCCGCGCTGGCGTTTGCAGACTATATCGGATTCTTTTTTCCCGCTCTCAGTCAAAGCCACGCCGACTTCACTTTGGGTTCGGGCGCCTTGTCTCTGCGTTTGGGACCCGGACAGGCAGTGGCCTCGGCGCTGATCGCCGTCTTCACGCTTCTGAACTGTTTCGGCGTTGGACTCACAGCCAAAGTACAAAATGTACTCACTTCCACTAAGTTGCTCGTCGTCGCCGGCTTCGTGTTACTCGCCTTCTTTATCGGCAATGGAAGCTGGTCCCATTTCGCCGAGCACGCTGCGCGCACTACAAATATAAGTTTCACGGCGCAGTTCTTCATCAGCCTCTTAGTAGTGATGTTTGGATACAGCGGATGGAATGCCGCCACTTACATTGCCGAAGAGATCAGCCGCCCGGAGCGAACGTTGCCCGCGGCGCTCGCGGCCGGCTGCGGCATAGTCGCAGCGCTATATCTTGCGCTGAACGTAGTCTACATCTACGCGACGCCGCTGATCAATATGAAGGGCGTTATCGCGATCGGCTCACTTTCGGCCAATAACCTCTTCGGACCGGATGTGGGCAGCGTCTTCGCCGCGCTGCTCGCGCTCTGCATCGTCTCCACGGTCAATGCCGAAGTTACGGTGGGCCCGCGAGTGTATTACGCCATGGCCAAGAATCGCGCCTTTTTCAGCTCGGCCTCGTATGTGCACCCGCGCTGGCACACGCCCGTAATCGCGATTCTCAGCCAGGGCCTGTGCGCGATGCTGATGACGCTGACGCCCTTCACGGAACTGGTGGTCTACATTGGCATGAGCCTCACCATCTTCACCGTACTTTCCGTGGCCGCACTCTTCATCTTTCGCCGCAATCGCGCCGGTTGGCAGCGCCTGCGCGCGGTGGATTTCGCCTATCCTTTGATCCCGGCGTCCTATGTGATCGTGGGCGCGTGTATGATGATTTACGGCGTGATCTGGCAGCCTCGCGCGTCACTGACCGCGTTTGCCACCGTGGGGCTCGGTGCGCTGGTGTATCGTTTTCGAATTCGGCGCTAAAGGAAGAAGCCCAAATAAAAATGGATCTCGCCCGCCCCCAAGTAGCTGCGCGTCCCACACACGTCCGTTTCGGCGTCATTTACTTCGCGGTATCACTTGCCTTCATCACCTATATCGATCGGGTTTGCATCTCGAACGCCGCTCCTCTGATCCGTGACGATCTCCACCTCAGCGTGGATCAGATGGGTTACGTGTTCTCCGCGTTCGCCGTCGCCTACTCACTCTTCGAAATCCCCTGCGGGTATCTTTGTGACCGCATCGGTCCGCGGCGCGTGCTGCTGCGCATCGTGCTGTGGTGGTCGTTCTTCACTGCCGCAACCGGTTGGGCTTGGAGTTACGCTGCCATGCTTGTCACGCGCTTCCTCTTCGGCGCGGGTGAAGCCGGCTGCTTTCCCAGCGTCACGCGCGCTTTCACCACATGGCTACCTCACAAAGAACGTTCGCGCGCGCAGGGCATCGTGTGGTTGGCCGCGCGCTGGGGCGGCGCAGTAACGCCCCTCCTCGCAACCAAAGTGATTCTCTCCATCGGCTGGCGGCACGCCTTCGAAATCTTCGGTTGTTTCGGCATATTGTGGGCCGTCATTTTCTACGCCTGGTTTCGCGACAACCCGCTCGAAAGCAAATCGATGAACGAGGCCGAGCGCGCCATCCTTCGCGATATCGAGCCTCCTGCCAAGCACGGCCGCGCTCCTTGGGGCCCGCTCATCACGTCGCCGAACGTCTGGTTGCTCTGCATCCAATATTTCTGCCTCAGCTACGGCTGGTATTTTTACATCACCTGGTTGCCGACGTACCTTCGTGAAGGCCGCCATCTCGATCTGGGCGCGAGTGCGCTGTTGGCAGGACTCCCGCTGTTCTTCGGTGGCATCGGAAACCCCACCGGCGTTCTACTCACGAATTTGCTCGTTCGCCGCACGCACAATCTGCGATTCGCGCGCAGAACAGTTTGTATCGCAGGCTTCACCGGCGCCTCAGCGTTGCTCATCCTCTCGACGCATATGCATGAGGCTCTCCCCGCCATTCTCGCCATTTCGCTCGCAAGCTTTTCCAACGATTTGGTGATGGCCGGCGCGTGGACCTCTGCCATGGACATTGGCGGAAAGTACGCGGGCACCGTATCCGGCACCATGAACATGTTCGGAAATTTCGCGGGCGTGGTCGCCCCGGCGCTCACCGGCTATCTGCTGAAGCAAACCAGCGATTGGAATCTCACGTTCTACATCTCCGCCGCCATCTACGCCGGTGGCATTCTCTGCTGGCTTGTTATCGATCCTCTGACGCCGCTTACGGAGCGCTCCGTAGGAAATGAATAGGCGCGAACGTTGGCCTAACCCTCTTGCGGGTCACGCACCACGCGGTTCAAAGTCCGCGCTGGCACTGCTAGCGGGACCTCGCGAAACATCTCGGCCAATTCCTCATCGCTAACCCGCCTCCGCGCCATGATCTGGCGGCGTTGCTCCACAGCGCGGGGCAGGCATTTTGCGACTCGCCAGAGTGCTGGCAGCGAGCTAGGTTCCCAGAAGATAGATCCGCCTACCACCATCAGATCGCGTATCGTCATCGGCAGCCAGTAACGGCGATAGATTCCGGGCGTGGCGTTCTTGATGCGCATCAGAAACCGGTTCTTCACCGAATGCATATTGATGAAGCCCGGCAGCGTGCGGCGATTGCGCGGCGTAACGGTGCGCACATGGTGGCCCACCGCGGCCGGCGTGTACAGGGTCTTCCAACCCATCAACTGCGCGCGCCATGCCACGTCGGCGTCCTCGCGATATACAAAAAAGTCGGGATCGAAGAAATGCCCATTCACCGACACGTCTTCGATCATCTCGCGCCGGTAAAGCGCGGCCGCCGCGCTCGCGCCGAACACGTACTCGGTCGCGTTCCACCGGCGGCCGTCGTGTTCCTGCCAGCCGCGATCGAAATGCCGCATGTTGGGCGTGAAGTAGATGCCGGCTGAATCGATGCGCGGCTCCGTCAACGGCTGAAAGCCCGGCGCGATCGAAAGCAGCTTCCCGCAAACCGCGCCTACGGACCGATCGCCCGCGCCCGCCTCTACCAGGTTGCGCACGAAATCAGGCTTCGCCAGCACGTCCGGGTTGAACGTTAGCACCCAATCCGCTGCGCGCGATTGACGGATCGCTTGATTCTGGCCGGCTGCGAATCCGGCATTGGCGCGGTTCGAAACCAGCCTTATGCGTCGCCGGAATCGATCCAGAACTTGCAGCGTGCCGTCAGTGGATGCGTTATCCACCACAACTACCTCGAAGGCGGGATAATCCTGCGCCAGCACCGCCTCCAGACATCGGCGAATGTATTGCGCGCTATTAAACGTAACAATTGCAATACTTACTGTCGGGAGAGCCACATTCATAAGACCGTAGGGGTTACGCTTCAACTACACTGGAGACGCCCGACATGCGGTTTTTGTCAGAAAAGTTTTCAAGATGTGTAGTTGAAAACCGAACCGCGCGGTCTTTGCATTAGCGGAAGTATCGCTAGACACTAATTGCAGCATGCCGGCGGATTCCTTTAGCGAGGCTTTGGTGGGTTTTCTCCGGCAGGAGCAGCAGGTTTCCGCGCTGCAGGATCGCGTCGCCAAACTCTTCGAAGAGGCTCGCGACGATGTTTACCGTTATCTGCTGACGCTGGGCCTGCATCCGCCAAGCGCGCAGGAAGCAGTGCAAGAGGTCTTCTTACGTTTCTATACGGCCCTGAAGAAAGGCGAAGACATCCAGAACGCGCGGGGGTGGATCTTCCGCGTGGCGCACAACTACGGCCTGACGATGCGCGAACGGCAGGCGGCGGAATCTCCGCTCGATCCCGATCTGGAATTGCGCCTGGCGTCTCAAACCGAAGACCCGGAGCGCGGACTGATCGAGCGCGAAAAACTGGCGCGCTTTCATCACGCCGTGCAGCAGCTTTCCGAGCAGCAGAAGCGCTGTTTGTTTCTGCGTATGGAAGGCCTGCGCTATCCCGAAATCGGCGCAACTTTGGGCATCAGCCCGTCCGCAGTGGGCGAATTTTTGCGGCGCGCGCTGGTGCGTTTGCGGAAGGTGAATGATGATTAAAACGCATCCCGAACCTGCCGATCTGCTCCGCTTTATCGACGGCGAACTGCCCGCGCGCGAGACGCGCGAAATTCAGTTGCACGCCGAAGCCTGCTGGGATTGCCGCACGGAAATCGAAGAATTAAAAAAGACGGTGGCCGATTGCGTCCGCTACCGCAAGGATTTTCTCGCCGAAGCGCTGCCGCAGCGTCGGGAACCATGGGCCGATATTTACAGCGCCATGGCGCGCGCCGATCGCGCGAATCAAAAAGATCTCCAACCATCTGGCCTTCTCCAGGTATTGCGAGGCATTGGCTCTATCCGTTGGGCTGTCGGGGCTCTAACGGCCGCGCTTGCAGTTGCGGGAGCCTTTTATTTCGGCGGCGGCGCGCCTTTCAGAAAGGCGCCGCTGCCAGTGAATGTAACGGAACCTCACATCTCAACGAACAACGCGGGTTCTGGCGCCGCGCCACTTGAGGTTCCCCGGCAGCCGGCTGTTCCAAGCCGGCCGGCTGCGCCCGCACCAGGACCACCGGCCTCAATTTCGGATGAGCTGCAAGTCATGAAAGCTCTCCATGGAATTGGGGCCGACCTGGGCGACCCTTTGCGTATATCTCTCTCGGAGGATCACGTGCTGGTGGCCGGCGTAGATATTGCGCCGGCCCGCCAAGTGCAAATCGAAACCGTTCTTCAACCGTTGGACCGTGTGCGCGTTCAATTTTCGAATCCGGCTGCGCCGCAGCTTCCTGCCGAATCGGAAGCCGCCCCTAGCGCTTCTGGCGCGGCGTCTTCTCCCAGTCCTTTTCAGGCAAAACTTGAAACCGAACTGGGCGGCAAGGTCGCTCTCGATCGCTTCGCCGGCGAGGTTCTCAATTGGAACGATGCCCTCACGTCCCACGCCTACGCATTACGCGCACTAGCGCAGCGCTTTCCCGATGACGGCGCTCTAAGCGGCGAAGACCGCGCAGCGCTGCACGCAATCGCGCTCGATCATATTTCCGCTATGGCCGCTCCGCTGGGCAATTTCGACCGCGCTCTAAGCCCCCTGCTTACCGCGCTCGGCGCTACTCCTGCTTCGCCTGAGTTCGTCTCTGAACCAACATGGCAAGCCTCCGCGGAACAGGTGTTTCAAGCTTCGCGCAGCATAGAGATGCTAAGCTCGAAGCTGCTAGGGGTTGCGCGGAGCCGGCAGGCAGAAGCAGATTTGCCAACGCAGTTGTTCCGCGCGGTAAACAAACTACGCGCCGGCTTAGAGCAAAACCAGCGACTACTTGGCAGATAATCCTGCTCTTCATCCCTTTCGCGTGCGCGCACGGCCAAACCTTCGCCACGGTCTACGGAAAAGTTCTCGATAGTATGCGCGCCGGCGTGCCCAACGCCGAGATCTCCGTCGTCAGCCAGGATACCGGATTCCGGCGCTCCCTCGAATCCGGCAACGATGGATCGTTTCAGGCCGGCGGGCTCGAACCCGGAGCTTACAAAATCACCGTTCAAAAAGAAGGCTTCAAGGCCATGCAGGTCTTCGATCTCGAGTTGAAGGCCGCCGGCGCGCGCCGCATCGATTTTCCGCTCGAAGTGGGAAGCGTTCACGAAACCGTGTACGTCAGCGCAGTCACTTCCCCGGTCGACCGTCAGGACGCGGCAACGGGCGGCGTCTTCACCGCTCGCGATCTGGCGCATTTACCTCTCAATGGCGGCGGTCTGCTCGACGTCCTCGAACTCGTCCCCGGCGCTAACGTCGTTCCCGCCACGCGCGGCGACCCCGGCCAATTCACCGCCGCCGGTCAACGCCCCAACACCAACATCTTCACCATTGATGGCGTCAGCGCGAACACGGGGGTCGCCGCCGGCGGACTTCCGGCGCAAGCCAGCGGCGGCACGCTCCCAGCAGCGAGCGCTTTCGGCAGTCTTGATCCGCTCATCACCCTGAATGCCATTGATGAAGTGCATGCGCAAACCTCAACTACTGTCGCGCAGTTCGGCCGCATGCCCGGAGCCAATGTTGGCCTCACCAGTCAGTCCGGCGCCAACCAATTTCACGGCCAAACCGAGTACCGCAATCGCGAAAGTTTTCTCGGCGCCAACGACTGGTTTGGTAACCGCGCCGGTATCCCGCTCCAAACCGAGAGTCTCAACGAGTTCACGCAAACGCTCGGCGGACCCGTACGTCGCAACTCCACTTACTTCTACTTCGCCTATCAGGCCATGCGCCTGCAAGAGCCTTTTCTCGAAACTCTCGCCGTCCCCGATTCGTTCGCGCGCACGCAAACCGGAACCTGGGACCAGGCGGCCGTCAACTTTTTCCCCTTGCCCAACCAAGGCTACCTCGCGCCCGGCGCCGGTCAGTGGACCGGCGTCACCGATGAGCCCGCCACGCTGCAATCCGGCAGCGCGCGCATCGATCAATCGCTCGGATCGCGCGTAAACCTTTTCGCCCGCTATAGCGACACGCCTTCCGCCAACGCTTACGGCAATCTCTCCATCAACTACCTCAACCTGCGCTCGCAATCGCTCACGCTTGGCGTCACCGCGCGTCCCTTCAGCCGGCTCACTTTCGATGCGCGCATCAACGAATCGCAAACCAGCGTGCAGTCCGCGTGGGACATCCCCGCAGCAGGCGCGCAGGCCAGTTGCGCGCTCGAACCGCTCGCCACCGGCATCAACTACGGGGGCCCGTGTAGCACCGTCATCCGCTTCAGCATCGATGGCGTCGGCCAGTTAGAGTCAGGCGACGAAGGCCTTCATCGTCAACGCCAGTTTCAAACTGTCGATTCAGCCGCCATTCGCATCGCGCATCACGCCATCGTCGCCGGCATCGACTACCGCCGCGTCACCGCCATCCGCCGCGACGCCGCGCCAAGCGTGCAGGCCATCGCCAGCGGCGTCAACGATCTCTTCGACGTCGCGCACATCTGGCGCATCAACTCGCCTGCCATGAGCGAAACCACCGGCCTCACCGAATATTCGCTCTGGGCGCAGGACACCTGGCAGGTCGTCCCGCGGCTTACCCTCACCTACGGTCTCCGCTGGGAATTCAGCCCGCCGCCCGACGTTGCCGGTCCCATCAACATCTTCAATCCAGCCACTGGCATCGTCGATAACACCAACGCGCCTCTTTGGCCCACGTCGTTTCACGACCTCGCCCCGCGCGTTGCCATGGCGCTCCGGCTTTCGAAAGACGGCAACACCGTGCTACGGGCCGGCGCCGGTCTCTACTACGACTCCAGCCTCAGCATCGCCACCGATGTCCTCGACGGCGGGCCCTTCAACTTTACCTGCGGCTCGATCAGTGGACCGCCCACCTCCACCTGTGGCCTCAGCAACAGCGTGCGAGCGCCGTTCCCCTTCCTCTTCGCGTACGGTTTCACCAACGGCCTGAAGCTTCCGCAAGTTCGCCAGTGGAATATCTCGGTCGAACGCGCATTCACGCCCCACGATTTTTTCTCGCTCGGATATGTCGGTTCCGATGGCCGGGAACTGGTCCGTCGTGAAGTCGACGGTCCCGGTAGTCTCGCCAGCCTCTGGTTTGCGCTCGATACTAACAACGGATTCTCTAATTACCAGGCCCTGCAGTTCCAATATCGACGCCAACTCAGCGCGGGCTGGCAAGCCTCCGCGGCTTATACGTGGTCGCACTCTATCGACAACGGTTCGAGCGATTCCTCGCTCCAGTGGGCCGGCCCCGGCGCCTCTCCCAACTTCGACTTTGGCAACTCCGATTTCGATCTGCGGCACGTTTTCACCGGCTCCCTCAGCTACCAATTCGGCCGCGGCAGGTTGCAGGGATGGCGCATCGAAAGCATCGCGCGCGCGCGCAGCGGGTTTCCGATCGGCGTGCTCGATAGCCAGCAGTACACCGGCCTCGCCTTCGCGAATTTCCCGCGCCCCAATTACCTTGGCGGTCCGGTTTGGCTCTCCAACCCTTTGGCTCCCGGCGGAAAGCAACTCAATACCGCCGCATTTCAAGTCTTGCCGGGCAGCGCGCAAGGGAACTTGGGACGCAACGCCTTTTCCGGATTCGGAATGTGGCAGGCGGACGCCGCGATTGGCAAGGAATTCGCGATCCGCGAGCGCTCCCGCCTCGATTTCCGCCTCGAAGCCTTCAACGTCTTCAACCATCCCAACTTCGCCGACCCCGTGCGCTATCTCGACGCCCCTCTATTCGGCCAATCCACCTCGATGCTCAACCTGCAGTTGGGCAATGGCAGCCCCGGCAGCGGCCTCGCGCCTCTGCTCCAAAGCGGCGGCCCGCGCCTTTTTCAAGGAACAGTGAGGTTCTGGTTCTAAAACATTTCAACGGCCTTTGCATTCGTGAAAATGCAGGAGTCCGATTGGTCGAGGCGTACGCCAGAATGGCCATTTTCATGAACCAACGGGAGAAGAGCAATGAAGACAGGACGGTCCTTCCAGCTTCATGCCGGTGGGGGCGATGAACTCCTGCCCGTGCAGAACGCAACTGGACAACCCTGAAGCTGGAGTGCCAGTCGCCGTAAGGACTTGCGGCGGTTGATTTAGCTCCGCAACGACAGCTGTTGCGCGCGCGGCAGTTCGGTCATAAACCTGAGCACGTTATGTGCTATCCGGATAAACGGGTGACAATAGACTGACACCTACCTCTTGATCCGATATGTCTCCCGGTTGCTCGAATGCCGGCAGATGAAGATGCAGAACGACCTTAGAAACGAAGCCACCCCGCAGCCCGCACCGGACATCAGCCCCGATTTCATGACGGGCAGTACGGAAATGGGGTTAGACCGCATCCGTATGCGGCTCCTGGATCTCACGAACCGAAACAAGCTACTTAATTTCAGGCATTCCAACGCATCGTCGCTGCGTGTCGTAGATGTGCAAATCGACCAGGTCTTCAAACGGCTGCGCGAAAACGAGAAGTTAGCGTTTCTGCCTGTTCCCGAGCCCGACATCCGAATAGGTGAACCACCACCAGCCAAAGAATACGCGGATGAAATCGGATGGAATACCTCTTTTGATCTCGAGAGCGCCACCGAGTATGAGGCCCAATCCTTGCCGGTACTGCATTACCAGGAATAGCTCGACACGGTGAGCCGCAAGATTGCAAGCGCCGCAAAGACCGCCATAGAGGAATCCGGCACCAACATGCTGTATCTCGTGTTCGGATTCCTGGAGTGGCATGAGTCCGACGACTCAAAACTCGCGCATCTTGCACCTCTGGTTGTCCTGCCCGTGACGATCGAACGTACCGGAGGAAAAGGGAGGCGAATCGAGGCTCTCATCGAATATTCTGGCGAGGACGTGGCAACGAACCTGTCGCTTGTCGAAAAGATGCGCCGAGATTTCGGACTTGAAATTCCGTCACTCGACGATGACGACACGCCCGAAGTCTATTTCGGCAAGTTCGACGAACTGCTCAAAATCAAAAAGCGCTGGTCGATTCGGCGCCACATCAGCCTCGCGCTTCTAAGCTTCGGAAGACTTCTGATGTTCCGGGATCTCGATCCAAAAACCTGGCCGCCCGAGGAAAGTATCGCCAAGCACCCGCTCGTGCGGGAGCTATTCGAGGGCAAAAAGAACCCGGAGATTACCCTCGCCGAAGAATACCCGATTGATGCGCCCGAACTAAAAAACGACATTCCGCACCTCATCCGCGATGCCGACAGCTCACAGCATAGCGCGCTCATCCATGCGCTACGCGGGCAGAACCTCGTGATAGAAGGCCCGCCGGGGACGGGCAAGTCGCGAACCATTACGAACCTCATTGCCGCGGCACTGGCCAAGGGCAAGACCATCCTTTTCGTATCTGAGAAGCTCGCCGCTCTGGAAGTCGTACGCCGGCGCCTCGATGATGCGGGCCTCGGCATCTTCTGCCTCGAAGTGCATAGTCACAAGACCAAGAAGGGAGCCCTGCTTGCAGATCTCGCGCAGCGGTACAGCATGCAGGGGACTTTCAAAGACCCGCGTGATCTCGATCGTCACCTTGCGGTCGTGGAAGAGAAAAAACGTCTCCTGACAGACTACGCCTCGCTTATCAACAAAACCACTACTGTCCCAATTAGCCAGGATTCTTTTCTTCTATCACAGAAAACATTGGAGCTTAGGGGTCTATCAGCCGTGCCTGCTCGGGCAGGTTACCCTTCCTCAAGGTTAACAGTGCTGTCTAACTTAGCTGGACGGTCGTAGCTCTCC
>DATAUH010000344.1:0-10819 GCA_036268375.1 Bryobacteraceae bacterium
ATCTCCGCCGTCGGCGCCGATGCGCCTGGCAAGCAGGAAATCGACCCCGAAGTAGTCCGCCGCGCTACCACTCTCTGGCTCGATTCCGCCGCACAGTGCGCGCGTCTCGGCGAACTCCAGCACATCGATCCATCCGAACGCACTGCCGATGCGCCGTGGTCGCTCGCCGACTTCACCGGCCTCGGCGTCGAAGATCTCTTCATCGCCCAACACGTCTATGAAAATCGAAAAGTTTGAAATGGAGCGCATGCAGTCGACGTGGGAAAACGTCGTCGAAATGGATATGAGCGAAAGCGGCGTCCGCCCGGTCACGCTCCGTGAACTGGGCGAGATGGGCCTCGATCTCGATTCGCTCCTCGACATGCCCCTCGGCTACAGCCAGTCAAACGGCACCGTCCCGCTGCGCGAATCGCTCGCCGCCATTTATCAGGGCGCCACGCCTAATCACATCGAGGTTACCAACGGCACTTCCGAAGCCAATTATCTGCTCGCTTTGGCGCTGATCCGTCCCGGTGACGAAGTGGCCTTCGAAGTCCCCAACTACATGCAGTACGGCGGGGTGCCGCAAAGCCTCGGCGCCACGGTCCGGCGCTTCCGCCTCGAAATCGAACGCGATTGGGAACCTAACTGGGAAGAGTTCGAAGCCGCCGTCACTCCGAAAACGCGCCTCGTCTATCTCTCCAATCCCAACAATCCCTCGGGCTCAGTGCTATCGCCCGCCGCCATGCGCCGCATCGTGGATCGCTGCGAAAAAGTTGGCGCCTACCTACTCGCGGACGAAGTCTACCTCGGCGCCGAAATCCACTCGGAGCGCACGCCCAGCTTCTGGGGCATGAGCGACCGCGTCATCATCACCAGCGGCCTCTCCAAAGCCTATGGAATCCCCGGCGTACGCATCGGTTGGCTAATTGGACCGTCCGACGTCATCGCCGACTGCTGGACGCAGCACGATTACCTCACCATCGGTCCCAACAAAATCTCGGATCTGGTAGCGCGCGTCGCCGTACAAAGTCGCGAGAAGCTCTACGCCCGCACCCGCGCGATTCTGCAGGACAATCTGCCTATCATGCGCGATTGGGCCGGCAGCTTCGGCGACTTTCTCACCTTTCGCGAACCCAAAGCCGGCGCTCTGTGCCTGGTGCAATACCACTCCTCCACGCCCAGTTACGAACTTGCCGAGCGCATTCGCGAAAAGCACAGCGTCCTGATCGTCCCCGGCGCGCATCTCGGCCTCGAAGGCTATCTGCGCCTCTGGCTCGGCGGCAAACCCGAATTCCTCCGCGAGGGTTTGCGGCGCATCGGCCTCGAAATGCATGCCTGACTCCGAACTGCGCCGCGAGCTGGGCCTGCGGGACATCACGCTTTTCGCCATCAGTTGCATCGTTGGCACGCGCTGGATTCCCGCCGCCGCGCACGCCGGCCCAGGCTCCCTCACTCTCTGGATTCTCGGGGCCGCGTTCTTCGTTGTACCTCTCGCTGTCTCCGTCGGCGCCCTCATCGGGAAATATCCCGGAGCCGGCGGCCTCTATGTCTGGACCCGGGCCGATTTCGGCCCCGTCCACGGCTTTCTCGGCTTCTGGCTCTACTGGCTCGGAATCGCGTTCTGGTTTCCCAGCGCAGCCATCTTCTATTGCAGCGCCGCGTTCCACATGCTTGGTTTCGCGGAAGATCGCATCCTGCTGCTCGCCGTCTCGCTGGCAGCCATCTGGATCGCGCTCGGCGCCAACTTGATCGGCATGAAAATCGGCAAGTGGGAAGAAAACCTCGGCGCCGCCTGCTCCTGGATTTTATGCGCGCTCCTGGTGGGCATCGCGCTGCTTATCTATGCGCGCCGCGGCTCCGCCACTCCGATGCACATCGCACCACGCTGGGATTGGGACACCGTCAACTTCTGGTCCACGATAGCCTACGCCATGTCCGGACTCGAACTCGCAGGTATGATGGGCGGCGAAATACGCGAGCCGAAACGCACGCTGCCGCGCGCCGGCTGGATCGCCTCAGCCTTCATCACCACTTACTACATTGCCTGCACAGCATCGATGCTTGTGATCGCGCCGCCGCAACGAATCAGCGAACTGAATGGCTTTGCTGAGATAGCCGAATCGTCCGGCGCCGCGCTGCATTCGCCGTGGCTTTCGCCAGTTATCGCGCTGCTTGTGCTCGTCAGCGCCATCGGTCAATTCGGTGGCATGGGAACCGCAGTTTCACGCCTGCCTTTCGCGGCCGGAATCGACGGCCTGCTGCCCCGCGCTTTCGCGCGCGTTCATCCCGCGTGGGGCACGCCGCACGTTTCGATCATCGTGTTCGGCGCCGTTTCCTCTTTTCTTCTGCTAGCGCTGCAACTCGGCGACACCATGCGCGCCGCTTATCAAGCTCTGGTGTCGCTGATGGTCCTCACCGGCTTCATTCCGTTCCTGTACATCTTCGGAAGCGCCTGGAAAGCCGGTAAGCGCATCAGCGCACTTTCAGGCGGAGCCATCACCGCGCTCGCCATCGTGTGCTCCGTCGCGCCTACCAGTGAGACTTCAAACGTCTGGCTCTTCGAGCTGAAAATTGCGTTGGGAACGCTGGGCGCGGTCCTTAGCGGTTGGCTGCTCTATCGCCGCGCCGCTAGCCCCAAACCTTCTCCACAGCGGACATGAACTTGTTCATCTCGTCCTGCGTGCCCACCGTGACGCGCACCTTCGTGGGCCAAATCGGCCACTGCCGCCCGACGATCACCTTCTGCGCCGCCATCGCCTGAGCAAACTCCGCGTGCGGCCGCTTCGCTTCCATCATGAAGAAGTTCGCTTCGCTCGGCACGAACGAAATTCCCTTCTTCTCGAAATAAGCGAACACGCTGTCGCGCACTTGATTCATCTGCCCGCGCCGTTCCGCCACCAGATTTTTCGCTTTCAGACTTGCCGCCGCGCAGGCGACGCCCGTCACCGGCAGGAATCCGGAGCTCGAATAAGTCCGTAGTTTTTGCAGCAGGTCCGGCCGCGCCGCAGCCAATCCGGCGCGCAATCCCGCCATCCCGTAAATCTTCGAAAACGTCCGCAGGATCACCACGTCCTTGTCGGCTGCCACAAGGTCGGACGCGGACACCGCCTTCTCCGAAAAGTGGATGTACGCCTCGTCGACTACCACGATCGCGTCCTTCTTCTTGTTCGCCAGCAAAAATTCGATATCCTTGCGCGATGTCAGTGTCCCCGTTGGATTATTCGGATTGCAAATGTAATACGCGCCCGCGTCCGGGTCGGCCTTCAACATCGCGCGCACGTCATGGCTGAAATCGTCCGCCAGCGGCACTCGCACCACTTTCGATCCGATATAAGCAGGCGCACCGCCGCCATAACCCGGGTTCGCCATTACCCAACTCCGCGTTGGCGACGTAAAAGCGCACGTGGCCGCGTGCAGCGGATCGCTCGATCCCGCAGTAATCGTGATGTACTCCGGCTTTACGCCCAACTGCTCCGCCGCCGTGTTCCGGAGATCGGCCGATTCGTTCCCCGGATTGTACCGCCAGCCCCTCGGCGCAATCTCCGCAATCGCCGCCAGTCCCTCCTTGCACGGACCCATCGGGTTCTCGTTCTGATTGATCATCACCGCGTCCGGATCCATTGCTCTGCGGCCGCCGCCAGCACCGCGTCCGGCGCGCTGCGCATCCTGCGCCATCGCGAACTCGTTATAGAAAGGAAGCGCCGCGCCTGCCGTTAGCAACGCGCCGATCCGGCCAATCTGCCGACGCGAAAAGCCCCGGCGGCCTAATGAGTCAATCTGTTTGGTTTCGAGCGACATTCTGAAATCTCCTTGAAGAATGATTTCCTGGCCGGCTCAATACGGAGAGCCCTGCGGAGACGCGCCGCGTGATGAATGAGTTCAACGTTACGCCGGCCGAAACACGATGTCAAGCGCTCCAGCCCTCGCCCGCCTCGTCTGCGCCGTTTTTAGGCTGGCATCACCGTCGTCCTCCGGCTCCCGCCAAAACTGCGGTATCTTTGACAAATCATGGAATCCCGTATTGCAGCCGCGCCTCGCCGCACGGATGTCTATAATAAAACCCGCCTTTTTATCGTCAGCGTATTGGCGCTGTTCACCGCCGGTCTCGCCGCCTCCTTGCGCGCCAGCGTCGCCAACGACCTGCAGCGTATTTTCCTAGACCCAATCAATAAAGACCACTCCGGCGAGATGATCGGCGCCATTCTCGGCGTGCCTTTTCTGGGCTTCGCGATTACCATCGCTATAGGCAGTCCCATCCTCGATGCCATCGGCATGGGTCTCCTCCTTCCGCTCTCTGGAATCTGCTTCATCGGCGGCACGCTCACCATCATCTTCGCCGGCTCGCTCGCATCCGGCGATAGCGTTTACTACGTGCTCTATCTCGGCGCCGTCATCACCGGCATCGGCTGGGGCCTGGTGGAAACGGTCATCAATCCGCTCTGCGCCTCGCTCTATCCCACCGAAAAAACCGCGCGTCTCAACGCCCTGCACGCATGGTGGCCGGGCGGCCTCATCGCCGGCGGTTTACTCGGCTTCGCGCTCAGCCAAAACAACACTAGCTACCAGACGAAACTCGCGCTCATTCTCATTCCCGCCGCCGCCGTCGTGGTCCTCTGCCTCGGCGTCAAGTTCCCACCCACGGAACGCGCCGCTTCCGGCATCTCCTTCGGGCGCATGTTCAAGGAACTCCTCAATCCGATGTTCCTGGTGCTCTTCTGTTCCATGTTCCTCACCGCCGCCAGCGAACTGGCTCCCGGCCAATGGGTCGATCTCGCCCTCACCCGCACCGTCCACATGCGCGGCATCCTGCTGCTGGTCTACGTCAGCGGCATCATGTTCGCCGCCCGCCACTTCGCCGGACCCATCGTCCACAAGCTCTCGGCCATCGGCCTTCTCTGGTGCTCATGCCTGTTCGCATCGCTGGGCCTGTTCGCGCTTAGCAGCGCCAACTCCCCCCTCACCGGCATCCTCGCCGCCACGCTGTGGGGCGTCGGCGTCTGCTTCATGTGGCCCACCATGCTGGCCACTGCTTCGGAGCGCTTCCCACACGGCGGCGCGCTGCTCATGGGCCTGATGGGCACGGCCGGGACGCTTTCCAGCAACTTCGTCCTGCCCGCTATGGGCCGCATCTTCGACGCCAAGAAGATCGAAGCGGCCGGCGGCGTACAGCAGTTCAACGCGCTCTCGGGCGACCGGCTCGATCAAGTCCTCGCCGTCGCTTCTCAGGCCTCGTTCCGCGCCGTTGCGATCCTGCCTGCGATCCTTTTGGTCGTCTTCGGCGCCATCTGGCTCTATGACCGCTCGAAAGGCGGCTTCAAGGCGGTCCGCATCGGCGAGTAGTACTAGATCGTCGTGGCGCCGCATCCCGGTTTCAACGCCCAAGCGGCGCCGCGAGTAACATTTGGCCGTCATCCAAGCTGCTAAAATTCTTTTACGGCCTCTAGCCCACAACCGTGCTCCAACGGGTCTTCAAAGCATTTCAATACCGCGATTTCCGCCTGATGTGGATCGGCGCCTGCACGTCCAGCATCGGCAGCTGGATGCAGATCATGGCGCAAGCCTGGCTGGTCTACAACATCAGCCACGGTAACGCCTTCTATCTTGGGCTCGACGCTTTTCTCGGCAACATACCCGTATTCCTTTTCTCGTTGCTGGGTGGCGCCCTGGCCGATCGCTTTGATCGCCGCTACGTCCTGCTCGCCTCGCAGTACGTTCAAATGGCCGACGCCGTTGTTCTTACTATCCTGGTCTTTACTAACAGCGTGCATGTGTGGCAGGTCCTCATGCTGTCTTTCGTCTCCGGCCTTGCACAGGCCTTCGGCGGCCCTGCCTACCAGGCGCTCATTCCCACGCTTGTGAACAAAGAGGACATGCCCAACGCGATCGCGCTCAATTCCATTCAATTCAATGTCGCGCGCATCCTCGGCCCTACTCTCGGCGGCATTGCCATGGCCGATTTCGGCGACGCCTGGTGCTTCGGCCTCAACGCCATCTCGTTCTTCGCACCCGTAATTTCGTTGAACATGATCAAAGCGCGTTTTTCGCCCGTCAAAACGGGTGAATCCATCCTCGCCAGCATCAAAGGCGGTATCGCCTACGTGCGGAAACTGGAGGGCATGGAATCGCTCATGGTGCTCGCGTTCTGCATGACCGCGCTCGGCATCCCGATGCTCACGTTCCTGCCGGTCTTTGTGCGCATGTTTTTCAACGACGACAAGCGCGTCTACACGCTATTCCTAGTCTGTTCCGGAATCGGCTCTATCCTCGGCTCGCTGGCCGTCGCATCGCTCGGCAATTCGAAACACAAAGGCCGCATTGCGCTCACCATGCTGGTCTGTCTGGGCGCCGGCATCTCCGGCTTCGCGCTCTCAAAATCCGTCGTTATCAGCGGCATCATGCTCTTCGTCAGCGGCGCCGCGCTCATTTCGGTCTTCGCCATGGTCAGTTCGCTTGTGCAGGTCATTATCACGAACGAAATGCGCGGCCGCGTCATGAGCGTCTACAACGTCGCCTTTCGCGGCGGCATGCCGTTGGGCAATCTCGTAGTCGGCTGGGTGGTCCAGCATCTCGTTCCTGCTCCCGTTGCGTTGGCCGTCAACGGCGTGCTGTTGATGATGCTCGCGCTATATTTTCTGCTGTTGCATCGTCGCATCGCCGAGCTTTAACGTCCCAGACGAACTTCAATCTCGTTACTCCGAGCGCGTACGATTGATGACGCACGCTCTGCCTTTCCGCTCTCTCGTCGGCGAATGCGACACCAGGGTTATATACAATCAAAACAGGTCATCGAACGTATGCTTCCGGTTCTTCTTCTGAGTGCCTTTTTCGCAGCGGGACCCTCGGCGCTGGAGACCGCGCGCGACGCCCAGGATCGCCCGGCGCTCCAACGCATCGCTTCCGAATTCTCCGCCGCCGCCGATAAAGCTCCCAACGATGCCGAGGCTCAGCATCGCGCCGCCATCGCCGATTCCTATCTCGCCGAAGTCGCGCTCGAGGTTCGCGACAAGAAGCTCGCCGAAGACGCGGCCGGGCGCGGCATCAAGCCCGCCGAACGCGCCGTCGCCTTGAAGCCGGAGGCGCGCTACTACGTCACTCTCGGCACCCTCTACGGTCAGGTCATCCCCGCCAACGTTCTCATGGGCCTGAGCTACGGCAAAAAGTGCAAGGACGCGATTCAAAAAGCCATCGAACTCGATCCGAAACTCGCGACGGCATACGAGGCCCGTGGCGTAGGCAATTACTATCTGCCCGCCCAACTCGGCGGCGGCTTCGATATCGCCATCACCGACTTTCGTAAAGCCATCGAGCTCGATCCCAAACGCGCCGAAGCCTATCTCTGGCTAGGTCTCAGCCTTCGCAAGCAGAATAAAAACGCCGAAGCGCGCCAAGCCTTCCAAAAAGGCCTCGAACTCGATCCGAGTCGTGTCTGGATCAAGCAGCAACTCGACAAAACACCGGCCCAGTAAGCCGCCCGCAGTAGATAGCAGAAGCCCAACCCGGCGGCCGGAACGTCTGCCGTCAGCACAAATTTGCTGCTCGACGCGCGCGCCTTCGCCTTCACCATTTTTCGATTCCGTACTTGTCGTAAAATGGCCCTTTTGGCTGCGTTTTAAGGTCCCGCGGCCGCTTGCTTGCGCCCCGAGCCATGCTACCTTTGAACCAACGGGATGAACATACTCTTCATCGGAGATATCTTTGGGTCTCCGGGGCGTCGCATAGTCTCAGAACATTTACAAGACATAGTCAAGACAAACGCCATCGACCTCACCATCGCCAACGGTGAAAACTCCGCCGGCGGCTTCGGCATCACGCCTGCAATCGCTGAGGATCTTTTCAAACTCGGCATCGACGTCATCACCTCCGGCAATCACATCTGGGACAAGCGGGATATCTTCGATTACATCGGCCGTCAGCCCCGCCTGCTGCGGCCCGCCAACTACCCCGAGGCTCCCGGAAAAGGGTCCATTGCCATTCGTGCCCGGAACGGCGTAGAATGCGCCGTATTAAACCTGCAGGGACGTACGTACATGACGCCCATCGATTGCCCATTCCGAACCGCCGATCGGCTGCTCGCCGAACTGGATCCTGCAATCAAGGTGCGCTTCGTCGATTTCCACGCCGAAGTCACCAGCGAAAAGGTCGCGATGGGCTGGTATCTCGATGGGCGCGTCTCCGCCGTCATCGGTACGCACACGCACGTGCCCACCGCCGATACGCGTGTGCTCCCCGGCGGCACTGCCTATCAATCCGATTGCGGTATGACCGGCCCTTATGGCTCTGTCATAGGCGTCGACACCGCAATCATCCTCCAGCGCTTCCTTACCGGCCTGCCGGTGCGCATGGAAGCCGCTAAAGACACGCCCGAGTTGCACTCCGTAATCGTGGACGTCGACGAAGCCACCGGCCGCGCGCGCGCCCTGCGGCGTCACGCTATCGGAGGCGACTAGATGGATCTCCCCACTCCCCTCGCCGATTTCACCTCCTTCGTCATTCAGGAAATCGGCGCTCTGCTGTTCGGAGTGGTCTTTCTCTTTCTCTGGCGCCAATCGCGCGTAATCTACTTTGGGCTCTGGTCCATCGCCTGGCTGATGCGTTTCGCGGCCGCGATCTTCGCTTTCCAACTGCTCCGCTCCGGCCGCTCCGAGTGGCTCCTCCCCTACGGGGCCTGCGAGTTCGCCTTCGTCATCTTTTTGATCGCGGCCGCGCGCGCCGGTATCGCGTCCACCATGAAAGATTGGCGCGCCGCGCGTCCCCTCGTCTTCGCAATGCCCGTTTTCATCCTGGCGGTCTACGCCCTGGGCCGCGTTTCTCAAGTCGAAGCCTACCAGGTCTCGAATGCCGCCGCGATCGCCGCCGTCTATTTCTATAACTTCATCTCATTCCGCCGGAGTCAGGCCCTTGCCGGGCGCATCTTTCGCTTTTCGCTCTTCGTGCTCGCCGCGGCCTTCATCGAGCATGCCGTCATCTTCGTTTATCTCTACAACTCCGGCGACGCGCCGCGATGGGCTGCCTACCTGCATCACGAAAGCTATTACGATTTTGCCCTGCACTGCGTCTTAGCCTTTGCCGCCATGGCCATGTGGAGCGAGATGCAGATCGATCGAATCCGTGAGTTGAATAACGATCTCGATCAAATCCGCCGCGACAGCCGCCGCGCGGTCGATCTCGACGGCCTCACCGGCCTGCAGAACCAGACCGCCCTCGCACGCAGAATCGAAAGCGGCCAGGAATATCCGGGCGTTGTCGCCGTGTGCGACATGGACAATTTCAAAGACGTCAATGACCGCTTCGGTCACCTGGTCGGCGACGAGATTCTCCGCAATATCGGCAACCTCCTGCACGCCTCCATCCGGCATGAGGACGAAGCCTTTCGTTGGGGCGGCGATGAATTCGTAATTCTGTTCCTGAACCAACTTCCTGATATCGCGGCCAGGCGCATGGTTGAACTGGAAGGCCGCCTGCATGAATATCGGGTGCGCGGCTTCGGCAGCCTGCCCATCCTGATCAGTTGGGGCGTGGCCGATGCTCACGGCCGCGTGCTCCGCGAGGCCATCGACGAAGCCGACCAGCGCATGTACGCCGCCAAACGAGCCCGCGCCAACAGCGCTGCTCGCGGCGTTTAATCAGCTCCGAAACCAAACTACAAGGAAAGCGTCACCGCCTAAAACAAAGGGGCAGGCGCGCAGCCTGCCCCAATGCAATCGATGTTTCCTGATTACTTCACTGCGATCGTCGCGCGATACGTCGAATTTGCATCCGGATCCGCAATGTTGCCGTTGAGAAGCAGCGCGATAATCGTCTGCGTGCCGGGCGGCACCGCCATGGGAATCTTGACGTTCACCTGCCACACGCCCACCAAACCCGGAGCCAGTCCCGAATACTGCACGAAGTTCCCGCCGTTCGATTCGCCCGGCGCCAGCGGAGTTTCGTCCACAAAATTCGCTCCCATAAACACGCGCAGACTCGCCGGTGCGGGCGTTGGCCCACTTACCGGTTGACCATCCGTTGGCCCATTCGGAATATTGCCCACGCCCGTCGCGAAGATCTGTATGACCGATCCACGCGCCGCCGCGTTGGTTCCGCTATTCACCGAGTTGTCCTGGTTCAGCACGCATGCCTGGCGCAGATTTCCGTTCGACGAGTCGCATATGAAAACACCCGTCGCCACCGCCTGCATCGCAATCGTTCCCGATGCCAGCACTTGCCCCGCGGTCGAGACCACCTCCGCCTGCACCGTGCCCGAGGTCGGCGCTCCGTTCGGAACCTGGAAGTTGATCTGCGTGGGACTCACGTAGTAGAGCGGCACAGCGGCGCCGTTAAATATCAACTGCACGTCGCCCAACGTCGTCGGCCAGGTACTGTCCGAAGCTGTTGCACTCGCAAATTTGTTGGAGCCGTTTAACGGGAACAGCGAAGCCAGCATCCCCGGAGCCAGGTACGGCTTATCCAGTGCGAAACTGGCTGCGTTGAGATAGCTCAAGCCCGGGTAGAACACCGAGATCCGGCTCGAGGAATCCGCCACAATCAAATCGCCGAATTGGTCCTGCGCCAGCGCCAGGGTTGCTACCGCCGTATTTTGTCCGTCGATATTGATAATCGGTTGGATCGGAGTCGCATCGAGGGGCGCCTGGTTGAAGATCAGCGTTTCGTATTTCGGGTATCGCACCGCGGTTCCAGAACGCGTATTCGCCACCCAAACTTCACCTGTGGTCTGGTTGACGAACACGCCCTCGGCCGCATTGGTCGTCAGGCTCAAGCCTGCCGCCTGGCCCGTGGTCTGCGTGCTCGAAGACGACGGATCGCCAAAAATCAGAATGCGGTTGTTGCCCGTGTCCGC
>DATAUH010000345.1:0-7092 GCA_036268375.1 Bryobacteraceae bacterium
GCTCCCACTTCGCGAATCCGGTGATTGTACGTGTCGGCGATAAATACATCGCCGTAGACATCGGTGGCTACGCCCATCGGCGAATAGAGCGTCGCTGTTCCGGCGGGAATCTGGTCGCCGTTAAACCCCGTAACTCCGGTGCCGGCTAGCGTCGCAAGTTTCCCGGCTGAGGTCACCATGCGCACGCGCTGTGTGCCGGTATCGGCGATGTACAGGTTGCCCAGGCGGTCGAGCGCCACGCTCATCGGCTGATTTAAAATCCCGAGCGTCGCGATGTTGCCATCGCCCACCGAATTCAGAAACCCGTCGCCGGCGATGGTAGAAATCACGCTTTGCGAATTGATCTGCCGTATGCGAATTCCGTCGGCTATATCCACATTGCCGTTCAGGTCGATTGCGATATCGTGCGGCCCGGTCAGTTGCGCCTTGGCCGCCGGCCCGCCATCGCCCGTAAAAGCTGGCGCGCCCGATCCGGCCACAGAAACCCAGCCGCCGGACGTAGTCGCCTCATGCACGATGTCGCTTGCATCGGCGACATATAGATTGTTGTAGGCGTCGATCGCCACCGCCACGGGCGTCGTCAGCGTTTGTGTGGAGGTCCCGCCCGCAACCGTGGATATCACGCCGCCGGGAATGATCTTGCGCACCCGTCCATTGGCGGAATCGGCGAGATATAGGGCTCCGGAGCGGTCCACCGTCAATCCCGCCGGGTAGCCGATCTGGGAATTCACAGCTTGGCTGCCATCACCACGAAATCCGGCGACGCCCGTACCCGCGATGGTCGAAATTTTGCCGCCCGAGGTGACCATGCGGACGCGGTGACCCTCGAACTCAGAAATATAAAGATTGCCCACCGCATCCACGGCGACGTTGCGCGGTGACATCAACTGGGCGTTTGTGGCCAGGCCGCTATCGCCGAGCGATCCCTTGACGCCAGTGCCCGCTACTGTCGAAATTGTGCCGTCCGCGGCAATACGGCGTACCCGCTGATTGCCCAAATCTGCGATATAGATGTTGCCGTTCAGGTCGGCCGCTAGTCCGTAGGGGAGATTCACCGTAGCCGATGTCGCCGGACCACCGTCGCCGCTGAAACCTGCTACGCCCGTGCCTGCAACCGTCGTAATCACGCCATGCGTATCGATCTTGCGTATCCGGCCATGATCGGTGTCGGAAAGGTATAGATTGCCCAGCCGGTCGACTGCGATTCCCTGTATGTTGCCGATTTGCGCGGCGCTCGCCAGGCCGCTATCGCCAATCGACGAACTGCCCGCGATCGTCGAGATGCTGTAGGTAACGCCAGAGGTTTGCGCGCTGCCTAACGCCGCCAGGATACTAAGGAACCCTACTACCCGTTTTTTCAAGCAATATAACCTTTCTTCGAAGAGATAGTGCTTTTTGCGCCAAAAAAATCTCACATCGTGACGAAAAGTTATTCAGGATGTCGCATTCACGATTTATTCAAACCTCCCTCCTGGTCCTGTTGACCGTGTGGGGCGCAGACGCGGCCGGCATGGTTCATTTGAAGAACCGCCCCGTTCGAACTGTTGGCGGCGAAATCGTCACCATGCCGGGAGAAGCCTCCCAAACGCAGCATTGGGTTCTGCAATTTGCCGCTTATCCAGGCGCGGAGACGCGCGCTGAACTGGCCAAACGCGGCATTCGGGTATTGCAATATGTGCCGGATTCATCGCTGATGGTTGCATTTCGCGGAAAGGCCGATCTTTCCGGCCTGCATGTCACCTGGGCGGGCCAATTGGGCGCGCAAGACCGTCAAGGCGCAGGCCTGGACGGCGCGCGAGCCTATCTGATTGAGCTGCACAGTGATGTGAGCGCGAAACAAGCCAGCGCAATTCTCAACGATTTTCAAAAGCTGGAAAGCGAAGGACTGCCGGCGAATTATCAGATGGTGGCGGCGAACTATTCGGCCCTGACGGCGCTGGCGTCGCGCGACGAGGTAGCCTTCATCATGCCCGCAGAAGCGGAAAGAGGCGTGGGACGCCGCAGGATCGTCTGCCCCGGGCCCTTAACCGAAGCCGGCAACATCGGCGATTACGCCACCACCGGAGCAAGCTGGTCCGGCAGCGGAGCGGCGACGATCCCGCTGGGCTACCACTTTGACAATTTTACGTCACAGCTTGGCCAATCGGTGCAGGAAGCGCAGATCGTACTGGCGTTCGCGCAGTGGATGAAGTACGCCAACATCACGATTAGTCCTGTAGCGGCGGCTGCACAATCCAAAAGTATCGATCTGCTGTTCGCCACCTACGCGCACGGCGATCCCTACCCGTTTGATGGCCCGGGCGGCGTTTTGGCCCACACTTTTTATCCAACTCCCCTAAATACAGAGCCCTTGGCAGGCGATATTCACCTCAATGACTCCGAAAGCTGGGGCGTGGGAGAAAAGATCGACCTGTTTTCAGTCGTGTTGCATGAGGCCGGGCACGCTTTGGGTCTGGCGCACTCGAGCGACCCGAATTCGGTGATGTATCCTTATTACCGCCTGCAGACCGGGCTGACCAGCGACGATATCGCGGCCATTCAATCTATCTATGGCGCTCCTTCGGGCTCTACGGCTCAGCCCACGCAGCCGTCGCAACCGTCAGAGCCGACTTCGCCAACGCGGCCTTCACAGCCCAGCCAGCCGTCACAACCGACGCAGCCTACTCAACCTACTCAACCTACTCAGCCCACGCAACCCAGTCAGCCCACGCAAGGCTCCGGCTCCAGCACGGATACCACGCCTCCTTCGCTGACGATCAGCAGTCCGGGGGCGACCATCGTATCCGCTTATTCGTCGACTATCACGTTCAGCGGCGTTGCAAGCGATAATGTCGGGGTCAGCTCCGTAAAATGGACCACTTCGACCGGAGGCTCTGGCGCCGCCTCGGGCACCGCTCAGTGGAGCGCCTCGATTCCTCTGCTCCTGGGGACGAATGTGGTGACGGTCCGGGCGTACGATGCTGCGGGAAATACCAGCTGGCGGGCGGTCACGGTGGTGCGGAGCGAATAATACTCGAAAAAATATTGCCATAGCACTCAAGTGAAACCTGTCACGGGTCGATAGATCCTGCAGGAGCCATGCGTTACACCAAAGCAACGAAGTCTTACCCGGAACGGCGAAGTGGATGCAAGCCCGCTACCGCCGCCATAGCCGAACGAGGCGGCGTCCCCGTGGTGAACCAAACATTTCCTGCGCCGACGCCGGAAGCTATGTCCCAAATCATCGCCGATTCTGCCGTGGATCCGACAGAGAGCATCCTGTTCGCCCTCGCGCAGGCGGTGGAGCAGCGGGACAGGCAGACTGCCGGACATTGTGAGCGATTGGCGTTCGTGAGCGTCGCGATCGGAATGGCGATGGGTCTCGAGCGGACGCAACTGCTCACGCTCTATCGCGGCGGCTACCTGCACGATATTGGCAAGGTCGGAATTCCAGACTCCATTCTCTTCAAACCGGGCGGTTTAACGGCGGAAGAGTGGATCACCATGCGCAGCCACACCACCCGCGGCGAAGACATTTGCCGTCCGCTGGCATCGCTCAGGCCCGTGCTGCCCATCATCCGCAGCCATCATGAACGTTGGGACGGCGGCGGCTATCCCGATGGACTTCGCGGCGAACAGATTCCGCTGCTGGCGCGCATCGTCCAAATCGCCGACATCCATGATGCTCTGATCAGTCCCAGGCCATATAAACCGGCCTTACCCGCCGCCGAAGCGCTGCGTCTTCTGGAAGAAGAAACCAGTCGCGGATGGCGCGATCCACAGATCGTAGATGTTTTCTTCAAGCTGCACGAAAAAGTGTTGTCCAAAATCGCCGAGTACACCACGGGGGCGGACCACAACCTCGATGCGATGCGCAGGGCGCTCATGAGCATCAACAGCATTATCTAGCCCTGGAAGCTCGATCGTTTTTCTACGTGACCGGACCGGGGTTAAACGGCGCGATGGCGTTGCCTAAACCCCAACGCTCGGCCCACGTCCTCTGGCGGCCGCTCGCAACCTCCAGCAAGTAGCGGAATATCTCCCACCCAACTTCCTCCAACGTCGCGTTCCCGGTAGCGATTTTGCCGGCGTCAATGTCGATCAAATCGGCCCATTTTTCGGCCAGCGCCGTTCGCGACGAAATCTTGACCACGGGAACCAGCGAAAGTCCGTAGGGGCTGCCTTCTCCAGTTGTGAAGACGTGCAGGTTCATCGACGCCAGTTGCTGCGTCCCACAAATGAAATCGCTGGCCGGCGTAGCGGCAAATACCAGACCTTTGGACGTTACCTTTTCGCCCTGGCTCGCCACCGCCCGAAGCGCCGTGCTGCCGGACTTAGCCACGCTTCCCAAAGCCTTCTCGACGATATTGACCAATCCGCCGCGCTTGTTTCCCGGCGTCGTATTGGCCGCGCGGTCCGCCGAACCTCGCGCCAAATAGTCGTCATACCAGCGCATCTCCCGCACCAGCTCGAGCGCTACCTCGCGCGTGGCGGATCGCGCGGTCAGCAGGTGTATGGCGTCGCGAACCTCTGTCACCTCGGAAAACATCACGGTGGCGCCCGCTCGCACCAGCAGGTCCGCGGCAAAGCCGAGCGCCGGATTGCAGGTCACGCCCGAAAAGGCATCGCTGCCGCCGCATTGCAGGCCCACGACCAGGTCGCTCGCGGGGCAGGGAACGCGCATTCTCCGGTTCAGCTCCTCCAACCGCTTCTCTGCCGCGCGCAGAATGGCGGCGACGCTCTCGGCAAAACCCCGCTCGTCCTGCAACCGGATGACGTTCGATTCTCCGAGAATCGGCAACGCCGTTCCCGGCGCCTGGTCGAACAGCCGCGCAGGCTGCAGTTTCTCGCATCCCAGGCTCACCACCAGCGGTTGCGCCGCCAAATTCGCGTGTACCGAAATGTGCCGCAGCGTGCGTATGGGGATCGCCGCGCCCGGCGCATCGATCGCGACTCCGCAACCGTAGGAATGCGTCACCGGAACGACGTCGTCGACATTTGGAAATCGCGGCAGGAGCTCCGTACGAATGCGGCGCGCCGCATATTCCACGGTAGGCGCGACGCACTGCACGGTGGTCGCGATTCCCAACACATTGCGCGTGCCGACGCTACCATCCGCGTTGCGGTAGCCCTCGAACTGGTAACCTTCGAGCACCGGCAGCGGTTCCGGAACATTGGTCGCAAGCGGCAGATTTTCCAGATCGGGAGCCGCCGGCAGGTTCACCAGTTCCTCGCGCACCCACATGCCTGGCTCGATGCGCCTTTTTGCCGTGCCAATATTATGCCCATAGCGGATTACGGGCTCATTTTCTTCAATGACCCGTAGCGTCATCTTGTGGCTCTGTGGGATGTGCTCACGCGCCGTGAACCCCTCGGCATCGACGATAATCCCGACGTTGTCCCGCTGATCGACCTGAATAAACATCGAACTTCTATTTCACCGCAGATACACTCGAAGTATGCCGCAAGCCGCGCTGCCCATCGGAGTGATCTCCGATACCCATGGCCTGCTGCGGCCGGAAGCCATCGATGCGCTTGCGGGATGCGAGCTGATTATTCACGCGGGCGACGTCGGCGATCCTGCCATTCTCACCCGCTTGCGCGAGCTCGCGCCGGTGGTCGCCGTACGTGGAAATGTAGATCGAGGCGCGTGGGCGGAAGCGTTGCCTGAAACCGCCGTGGTGGAATTCAGCGGCGCGCGGATCTACGTCCTGCACAAGATTCAGGACCTGGATCTCAATCCCTCGGCAGCCGGTTTTCGAATGGTCATCAGCGGCCACTCGCATAAGCCATCGCAGACCGAACGCGACGGCGTCACCTATCTCAATCCGGGCAGTGCAGGCCGGCGGCGCTTCCGGCTGCCGATAACGCTCGCGCGAATCGCACCGCTGAATAAAGATTGGGATGTGAATCTGATCGATCTACTTAACCTGAATTCCGAAGTTGAAGTCGATGGTCATCGTAAACTGGGCGGATGAAAGCTGAGAGCACGCGGATATTCGGTGGACAGAAGGTGTTGTTGCAGGAGACGGAGCGGGCGCTGACGCCGTTCGGCGGCATCGTGGTTTTCCTGGAGTTTCTCCACAAGATCGGACTGGTAAAGCAGGTGAGCGAATGCATGCCGGTGACGCATCGCTCTCCCAACTCGATCCCGCCCGTCCAAACCTACATCGCTTTCCTGATCTCAGTAGCGATCGGCGCACGGCGATTTGCACAGACCGGTTGGCTGCGAGGCGACCGAGCCCTGCATGCACTGTTGGGGATTGACCGTTTCCCCAGCGACGATACAATCCGGAATCTGTTTCTCCGGTTCGGAATGGGAGAGGTGCAACGATTTTTTGAGCCGATGACGGAGTGGATGATGGAGCGGCTTCCCCGGTCCGCCGAAGGGCACAGTCTGGACCTGGACTCGACGGTATTCGAACGTCATGGACAACAGCAGGAAGGCGCGCTGAAAGGCTACAATCCCCGCCGTCGGGGACGAGTGAGCCACCATCCGCTGTTAGCGGTGCTGGCGGAAAGCCACTTTGTGATGCACGGTTGGCTGCGCAGCGGCAACAGCGGCACGGGGCGAGGGGTAACGGAATTCCTCAAGGAAGCGCTGGCGCTGTGGGGAGAGCGTGGACCGTTGCGCGTGGTGAGAGCAGATGCCGGGTTCTTCGACAAGGATTTGTTTACGTTTCTGGAGGGACGGAAGATTCCTTACATTGTGGTGGCACGCTTCACCAAGTGCGTAAGGCGGGAAGTGACTCGAATCGTGGAGTGGAGAGCGTTGGACGAGAACTATGCGGTGGGGGAGTGTGAAATCAAATTGATGGGCTGGGACAAGCCGCGCCGGTTTGTGGCGGTGCGGGAACAGATCCGCGATTCCAAGCCCTCGGTGGGGAAGAAACTGATCGACCTGCCCGAGTATACTTTTCGGGTGCTGGTGAGCAGTCTGTCTGGGCCGCCGGAAGAGATTTGGCGGGACTACAATCACCGCGCGGATATGGAGAACCGGATCGCCGAACTCAAACATGATCTGGGAGCCGACCGATTCTGCCTGAAAGATTTTCACGCCACCGATGCAGTCTTCCGGAGTGTATTGCTGTTATTCAATCTGCTGAGTGAATT
>DATAUH010000346.1:0-13229 GCA_036268375.1 Bryobacteraceae bacterium
AGGAATATAGGCAGGAAGTAGAAGAGGAAAATGTGCGAACTGAACACCATTGGTGGTTAGCCGGGATGTAAGGATCAGTGCGAGTTCTATTGTTGCGCGCGGCAAGACCGAAGGTCAAGAAGGTTGCACGCCAACCTAAAATCCGAACCCGGTGTGACCACGCCACGGGAGCACGATACATCTGCCAGGCGGAAAAACACGGTCGGCGTGTGAGCCAGCCAATGATCGCACAGGCGCGATCAAACATAAATAATCGCTAGGAAACCCGGTGCTGGCAGATGCATATGTGAGCTTCCGATGCAGTGCGAATCCGCTCGTAATGCCTCGACCGGTTCCCCGAGCTCTCCAAGCGCTCGGATACATTTGGATTTGGCCGCTTTGGCGCGATTGTCGACGCCATCCGAGTGTGGAATCAGCGAGATATCACGTGATTTGCAACAACTCGCCGCCGCGGCGCACCTAAACCATCTGCTTTAGGCACAGTCGAGGCGGTCAGCGCTAGCCCTTCATTTACCCCTCCGCCGGCGGCCAGCCGCGGGAAAGATTTCGGCAGACCCGACCACAAACCGTCTGCTTCGAATCTCGGCTGCTATCTTCGACCTATCCAGGATGTATGCTCAATGGTAGAAGGTTGAGGTATCAATGGCGTCTCCGCTGGTCCGCCACGACGGCCCCCGGCTGCCGATCCTCTGGTTCACCACGCTCGACGGCCAGGTCAACCGCCCGCTCAGCACCGAGCGTCTACTGGCCGCCCTCTCCGATTTCCTGTCGAAGGGATACGCCCGCCACAAAAGCATGTCGACATCGCTAGAGGGGCCCCAGATCTCCCCTTTGAAAACTCTCCCCAAACGACAGCAAGGTGCTTAAGGCATGCGCACTCAGCGGGTTAGCGCGATTTGCCAAGGTCGCGGCTATCTTTCGCTACCCATGCTGCCATCACGACGAAAAGACCTCCCTCGATTCCAGCCGTCGATCCGCTCGCATAACTCCGCCGGTTGGCGCAGATGCAGCAGCTTAGTCTGCCCGGATCATTGAGCATGATCACCCCGACAGCTCACCGGATGGATCTGTTGCGAAAGTAAAATGTTTTTCACGGATATCCTTCCTCATTGTTTGCGCAACAGGATCCCGTGAGCCTCGGCCTGCGCGAGGGCATCGTTCAGAGCCTTTTGAAGCTTGGTGTCGCCGGGATCCCGCCGCAGCGCCTCGCGCATTTGAGAGATGCCTTCCTCCCAGTTCCCCAATTTCAAGAGCGCCACCGCAACGTTCGTTCGGATTCCCGGATGCTCAGGCAGCAGTTCCAGCGCGGCGCGATATTTCTCCAACGCCCCGCGGACATCGCCGGCCTTTTCCAGTTCGGCGCCGCGATCATTCAGCTCGAACGCGGCGATCATTTTCTGATCGGTCTGATCCCGCTCCATGATCACCTTAGCCAGCTGTTTCTTAACGGCCTCGGCTCGTTCCACTTGGCCGTCCTTCCGCAGCGCTCGTTGTAAGGCATTAAGCGCCGACTGATCTTTTGGATCGACTCGAACCGCTGCCTCCAGGTGTTCCACGGCCTCATGAGCCACGCCGACGTCGAGCAACTCGGAGCCGAGCCGGTACTGCGCGACCGGGTCTTTGGGATTCAACGCGACAGCGCGCCGAAGCGCCGTCACTGCGCCGGCGTTGTCTGATAGGCTCTTGCGGGCACTTCCCAAATCGGACCAGGCCTCGGGGAAATCCGGCCGTAGCTCGATCGCTTGCTGCAATTCGGCAACTGCCTTTTCGGCGTCACGTTCGCCGATGTAGATCTTTCCCCGAAGGTAATGAGCGTACGCTGCATCGGGCTTCTGTCCGAATAGCAGAATGGCCTGATCCAGGTGCAGCGTTGCCGCCTGGGCTTCATTTTGCTGCACTAGAACGTCTCCGAGATTCAACTGTGCCTGCGCATGCCGCGGATCGAGCGCAACCGCACGCTCGAATTCCGGCTTTGCTGCGGCAGTTTCACCGAAAGCGTTGTAGGCCTCGCCCAGTGCGTTATGCGCCTCGGCCGACTCGGGAAGCAATCGAACGGCTTCGCGGAGCTGCGCGATCGATTCGGAGCGCTGGTCCGCCTCCATCAGAACGCTGCCAAGCAGCAGACGCGCATCGGCGTTCCGGGGATTCGCCTGGATCAAACCGCGAAGCAGCGTCACCGCCTCCTCTCTCTTGCCTTGGCCAATCAACTTCCATGCAGCCTCGACGTCCGTCTTCTGTGCCATCGCCATGCTGGCACAGACGATTATTAGAGATGCTCGGAGCCAGCGCGGCAAGTACTTCATCGCTTGCGCGGCGGGAACCGCTCGGAGCGTGCGATTCCGAAGCCCTCCTTCACCCAGATCAACTGATCGGCCTCGACTTTTTCCAGTTTCTCTGTCTGCCCGCGGGGCCATCGGATTTCAACATTCGCCAAAGCCACCGGGCCGAGCCCAAAGTGCAAACGGCTGTCGCTCACAGACAAGTAGGATGACTGGCTCAACACTTCCTGCGCCTGAACCTTGTCTCCATAGTGGACCGTAACCCGTGCGCCGATCGCGCTGCGGTTCGATTGGACGCCGATCAGCTTAATCTTGAGCCAGTGATTCGCCCGATCCACATCATTGCGCAGCAGCGACGGCGGCTCGTTGTGATTGACGATCACTACGTCCACATCCCCATCATTATCGAAGTCTCCGAATGCGCAACCCCGGCTCGAATGCGCGGCCTCGATTCCGGAGCCGGCTTGCTCCAAGAGCTCTTCGAACTGCCCGTTTCCCAGGTTGCGAAAAACCAGCCGAGGCGTATTGTAGCTGGCCCGCTGTTCAGGGTAAATACCGCCGGTTGCCACGAAAATGTCCGGATTGCCATCATTGTCCAGGTCCGCTATGCCCACGCCCCAGTCAGTGAAGCGCGTTTCCACAGCGAGGCCGGAACGCAGCGTGCCGTCATTAAAATTTCCCGCGCCGTCATTGAGATATACGGCTGGAATGTCTCCGGAGAAATGCGTCTTAACGATGTGAAGATTGCCATCCAGGCGAATATCGCCCACCGCCAACCCCATTCCTGCCTGCACCATTCCGTCATCGCTAAGGGCCACGCCGGTCTCAATCGCCTGTTCCGTGAACGTCCCGTCGTGATTATTGCGAAACATCAGGCTGGGAGTGGAGTCGCAGGCGACGTAGATATCGGGCCACCCGTCATTGTCGAAATCCGCGGCCGCGACGGTGAGCCCGTATCCGCCCGGCGATTTTCCGATGCCAGAAAATGTTGTGACATCGGTAAATGTTCCGTCGCCGTTATTGTGGTAGAGGGAATGGCGGCCGTAAGGGAGTCCGCGTGGCCCGCAGAACAGCATCTCACTGCAGCTTTTCGACTGGCCTGCACGCGGTACGGAGTCGATGTCGAAGGTGACGTAGTTGGAAACGAACAGGTCCAACCTGCCATCGCGATCATAATCCACAAACGCGCATCCAGAACCGAATCGAGCCTGGGCGTTGAGAAGACCTGCTTGCTTCGTGACGTCCGTGAACGTGCCATCTCCGTTATTACGGTACAGCGCGTTCTGGCCCCACCCGGTAATGAACAAGTCCTCAAATCCGTCGTTGTTGTAATCTCCGATAGTCACGCCGTACTCATATCCGGTACGGAACAAGCCGGCCGTCTTGGTCACGTCTGTGAACGTTCCGTCCCGGTTGTTTTTATAGAGGCGCCTGGAGGCATCAGCCGGAGGATCGCCGAATCTGGACCCCGTGAGCACCAGGATGTCGAGCCAGCCGTCGTTATCGTAATCGAAGAAAGCAACTCCGCAGCTCATCGCCTCGATCACGTAGTCGGCGCGCTGGGAGTGCCCACAAATTACTGGCGCCTTTAGTCCCGCCTGAGCCGCAATATCCGTAAAGCGGGCATGAAAAGGAAGTCCGGAGGGCTTGCTTCGCGGGGCGGCCTTGACTCCGCGCGAGGCCATTCCAGACTGGATCTGACCGGAAATGCGGCAAACCGGCCAAGCGAGAAAGCCCAATGCGCTGCGCCGGGTGAATGAAGCCATGGGCTCACTGCGCATGATCGAGACCATGATAGCCCATGCACTTCAGAACGCCCGCGAGATTCATCCAGGGCCAAGCGCGGCGGGGCCTTCTGGCCGCCGCCGCTAGAATATCAGCTTAAACCCTAACTCAGCCTGCCTGCCGCTCTGGTTCCCATAAGTTGCCCCTTGCGCGCCAAAAATGCCGCCAGGAGAACCTTGGTAGAGTGCCTGGCCAAATGTGGAGTCGTAGATATTCGTGTCCGGATCACCGCGGTTCAGCCGGTTCGTCACGTTGTATGCCGCGATCTTGAGTTCCGCATGAAGCCGCTCATGAATGACGAAGCTCTTGGTGAGGTTGCCGTCCAGGTTCAAGAAACGAGGCCCCGTGAGGCAACCGTACTGTAAGGGGTTCGTCCGCAGGACATAAGTGTTGGCAGGTATCGGGGAGAACGCGGCGGTGTTGAACCAGTGCTGCGGCGTCGGATTTGAGACGCAGGGGTTACCGGTTACGATCAGATTGCCGAACTGAGGGAAGTCGCCGGAAATGAAGGTCAAGAGGCCCGCGATTTTCCAGCCTGCTACGACGGCATCCGCTGCCCGCGGAAGAGCATTGAGATACGGCTTGCTCTTCCCGAATGGCAATTCCCATGTGCCTGCAACGTTAAAGCGGTGATGCGGCTGGTTACTGTCCTGGTATGTCAACGTGTTCGAATACCATTGCTGGTCGTTGAAGACGCTGCCATTTAGGAAGCCATTAGTCTGAGCTCTCTCTCGAATGTACACATAGGTGACGAGGAAGTTGTAACCGCTGCTGAACGCCTTTTGCGCTTTCAATTCGACTGAGTGATACCGCTCGCCGGCCCCAAGAACACCTAGTTCGTATAACCCGCCGTACTGTGGATAAGGCACGAGCAGGGAACTCAGCGAAACGCTTTGCTGGTTGTATAGTGGCCCAGGGATTAAGGTCTGGTTTAAGTAGTGATAGAAGGGATTCGCCACCTGATCATTCAACTGGTTCTGATACTGCACTTCCAGTTGCGGATTGATCTGGTTCAACGCCTTCGTGTATTGCTGGTTGCCGATATTCAGGAAGTAACTCACTGAGGCGACAACCTGATGTGGCAATTGTCGCTGGATATTGAAGTTCAAACGATCGTTGCGAGCCTTTTGTTGATTTTGCGCATACCACAGCAGAGGCTGGCCGCCGCGTCCCAGATTGCCTCCATAAGCCTTCCCGAGGATCGGCAACAGCGGATTAGTGCTCGCTGGATATGGATCGCTGATGGTTTCCTGTGGCACGCCCTGGTGGGGCGCCAGGGTATTCTGGTACCCCGTCATACCGAGGAATGGCGGCTCCAGGAATCCGACGGTTTCATATCCGGAGACGGGCGCCAAGGCGATGTTCATCTCATACGGAGTAAGGTATCGCGCATATCCGAAGCGGAAAGCTGTTTTGTCATCGATGCGATACGCCAGGCCGATGCGCGGCTGCAATGCCAGTTTCTGTGGATCGAACATGCCGGGGTGGCTGCCGCTGGTGAATGACCACTGGCCCGTCCAGTGATAGAAGTTATTTCCTACGATCGCGGTTGCCGCTGCCGGAATGGCAGGTGGATTCGCCTGTATCTCGGGAACGGGCGCCGAAAGGTTCAGCCCTTGTGAGAAGTTGTGCTGAGGGTCGTAGAGGGCCGTTTCGTACTCGTCCCGCAGGCCCAGATTCAAAGTAATCCTGGACGACACTTTCCAATCGTCCTGGATATATGCGCCATAGAATCTGACGTGAGCGTCAGGCACCGGGCCCCCAATCATCTGCGAGGAACCATCCAGCGCGCCCAGCAGGAACGTGGCGTACGGGTCGCCGTAGTGCAAAGTATCCGGATTGTTGTACGTGTTCGCCGTCAGCGCCGAATTGAAATAAAAGTTGGAGGTGCTCGACACATAGCTGAGGCCGTAGCTTTCGCGCTCTTCGAAGCCGGCCTTCAGATAGTGTGAGCCCCTCTGCTGCGCGATCTTTGCTGACGCGGCTTCTCCCTTTGGAGCCTGGTTCCAGTAGAAGCCGCCGCCACCGAATCCGTTACCGCCGATATTCATGTCGGGAAAGTAGACGGGCGCTCCGACCGAAGCCGTCTGATACGGCGTGTACCAAGAATTGTTCGGCCAGATGGATCCCCATCCGTTCGAACCGAGGCTTGGAGAAATATAAGCGTCCAGAAGGCTGTGCCAATCGCCGCGGAATTCCGCCACGGTGCGCGGGTTGACGTTCCAAATCGCGTCGCCGGATACGTCCCATGCGGCGCGGGCAGTTCCCGTTGGTACGAAGAGCTCGGAGTTATTAGGAGTCGGATTACCCTGGATATCCGTTGTGTTGTACCGTGCGAGCCGCCCGAAGACCTTCCATTTGTCGCTGATGTTATAGTCGGCGCGATCGGAGAGGTTGTAATAATCGTATTTCTCTATGAACCCTTTCGAATAATTGTTCAAGCCCGTTATGTTGACCCCGGGATTATTCGGGGCCCAAAATGCCTTCATAAGACTCGCTGCGAGTGGATCCTGGCGATTCTGCGGGATTTTGTTCCCGGGGAACGGCGCCACGCTCACCGATCCGTCCGGATTGGTTATGGTGCTCCACGGGTCGTAGATTGTCCTGATACCACCGTCAATATTGAGCGATTGCGAAAAGTCTCCCTGCGCTTCGAGCGCGGTCGGTACGGTCCGCACGTAACTGTTTGGATATCCGACGCGCCAATCCTCAATGGAAAAGAAGTTGAAGAGCTTATTCTTGATGATCGGGTTGCCGAAGGTGCCCCCGAACATATTCTGCCGCTGCGAATTCTGGCTGAATGTGGTCCGGTCCGCTTCGGCGCTGAGCCATGGATAGCGGCCAAGGTAAAAGACGGTACCGTGGAATTGATTGGTCCCCGACTTGGTCGTCATGGTGATCATGCCGCCGGCGCTGTGCCCGGACTCGGCGTCCGCGCTATTGGTCGAGACGATCACTTCCTGCACGGCATCGGTGTTCGGCGGGGTCGTGTTCTTTTGACCCATGCCGATGGGCATGCCGTCCACCTCCAGTTCGTTTTTCAGGTTGGTGCCTCCGCCCAAGTCCACGCTATTGGCCGACCACGAATGGTAGGGCTGCATTTCACCGCGGGTATTGACCGCCGAAGGGGCAATTAGCGTCAGTTTGAACGGATTGCGATCGAAACGCGGCACTTCGGTGGCCAGCTTCGAATCGACGGTGAAATCTTTGTTCGCAGAGTTGAACTCGACCGCGGCGGGCGTGGCATCTACCGTGATGGTTTCCTGAACCGTCCCTGGTTTTAGCGTGGCGTTCACGGTAACATCGCCGCGTGTCTGGACCACGACGTTCTCTTGAATAAAGCGGCTAAACCCGCCCGCCTCAATGGAGACAGTATATGTGCCAGGGTCGACGAAGTCGAAGACGAACAGACCCGTGTCGCTGGTTTTACGAACCACCTGAACGCCCGTGTTGACATTCAGGAGCGTAACGGTTGAGCCCGGGATCACCGCCTTGCTTTGATCAGTGACCAGACCCTCGATGCGCCCCCTGTAATCCTGGGCCACGCCCATCCCGGCAAATACGAGCAGCAACGCAACAGCCTTCGCGAACTTACCCCTCATATGACCCCTTTCCGAGTTCTAAGAAGAACCATTGCTAAGGAAGGTCGACCCATTTAAGAGCACGCTCGCCTCTGCGGACCTTAAGCACAGCCTTGATCTATCTAAGACAGCGCGCCACTCGCTTTGGCCCGTTAGAATGTAGCGTAGCTTCGATCCACTTGACGATAACTTGCGCTGCAGACCGATAACAGTGGCCTTGCATGCGCAGATCCTTTGACCAAGCATCCTCTAACCGAACTTAATGAATCGAATCGGTTCCGTGTTGAGATGCGGTTGATTATATGCGGCAACCGCTTCAGTGTCAATTGGATTTGATAATGCGACTTACTAATTCGTACAGAACGAAGAAGCGGTAGCTGTCAGCACCTCAATCGTGTGGGTCGACAGTTAATTTGGCCGATCGGCTTAGGCCGGTACGCTTGGATCTTCCAGCAATCTCTGAGCATGACGATTCACTTCGGGATCAGACAAGAGCTCTTCAAGGCCCTGAAATGCCGAACTGTTTGGGTCATTCGTGAGTTTCCTTGTTACTACGATCTTGTATGCCGATGTCGACCTCTGGCGCAGAAAGTCGCGCGATGCTGCGAACACCGTATCCACATGATCGTGCGCCGGATTTGGTATAAACGCTGTCTCAGGCTCGCGAAATGCCCATTCCGCCCATGCCGCGCACGGAACCGTTAAAGATTCTTACTCCGCGCGGACCCGGGAGACCATTAAGACTGGACGCCTGAACGCCTATCCCACTCCCGGATGCCGGGCACGACGGCGGAAATTCAGTGCAGACCACAGGTCCGCTGATGCTAAAACCATTCAAATCCAGGGTGACGCCGTCCGCCGTGATCACAATGGCCGTGGTATTGATGTCGGGCGCCGTCAGATTGCCCGAAAGACGATAACTACCGGCTTGTGAAATCGTCACGGGAAAGCCTGGCGCTCGCCAGGGGTAAGGTCGCCTGCGAGGGCGTGGGTCTGGTCGATTAGAACCACGCCGTCGACCGCAAAAAGGCTGATGGCGCCGCGGCCAAAACATACGCCAAAGCCAGCGCACGCCACGAAAGCCGCGGCGCCCCTGCCGTTATTTTTTTGTTACGCAAGAACAGCATCTTTGTTGTTATCCTTTTTCGTTGTTTTGAGCTAGGTGCTTAATTGCATTAGTACATTTCCGTATTAAAATGTTTGGGTAATGCCCAGACATGCACCTGAACTGGAGTGCTCGGCCGAAGACAAGGCGAGTTTGGTGGCCATCACGAAGAGCCGGATTGAGGAGGCGCGGGCGGTGGAGCGTGCCCGGATCATTCTGGCTTGCGTGGACGGCAAAGAGACTCAGCAAGTAGCGCGGGAGTTGGGTGTCTCCATACCCACTGTTACAAAGTGGCGCAGGCGCTTCGCACTGTGGGGGCTGAGAGGACTGGGGGACCAGGCGCGGTCGGGCAAGCCGGTCAGGTATGACACGGCATTTCGAAACCGGGTGCTGGCCCTGCTGGAGGAGACACCGCCGCCGGGCATGTCCCACTGGGACGGGCCGGCAGTGGCGGAAAAGCTCGACGCCAGCATTCATGCCGTCTGGCGTGTTTTGCGCCGCGAAGGAATCTACCTGCAAAGGCGGCGCAGTTGGTGTGTGAGTACCGACAAAGAGTTCGCGCCCAAGGCTGCCGACGTGGTGGGGCTGTATCTGAACCCGCCGTTAAACGCTGTTGTGCTGAGCGTGGACGAAAAGCCGAGCATACAGGCCATCGAACGGTCCTCGGGTTATGTGGAAACAGACAGCGGTAAAGTGGTCCGCGGGCTGAAGAGCACCTACAAGCGCCACGGGACGCTGAATCTGTTTGCCGCTCTCGAATCGGCACTGGCCAGGTTAAGACGAAGTTCACGGAGTTCAAGAAGCGGGAGGATTTCCGCGGCTTCCTGGTCGGCGTGCTGGCCGATCAACCGAAAGACGCCGAGATCCATGTCATCCTGGATAACTACTCACCGCACAAACGGAACGACGACTGGCTGGCGAAGTTCGAAGGGCGAGTCCAGTTTCATTTCACGCCGACTTCGGCCAGTTGGCTGAACCAGACTGAAATCGTATTCAGCCTGCTGCAACGCAAGACACTCAATGGAGGAAGTTTCAAAACCAAAGATCAGCTGCGTGAGGCCATTGAAGCATTCTTCCGAAGACACAACGAGCGGGCAAAACCGTTCCGCTGGCGGAAGCGAGACGTCAAGGGTAGCCAGCTCAGAAATACCGTTATTAACTTACGCAATTAAGCACTAGATTGAACAGGCTGGAACGGTGTCTGGCGACCGGTGAGGCACCCCTAAACCTGGGGACAACCATCGTGGAACTCTCACAGTATGCCCTTGAAGCGCTCCGCAGAGATGAGGAGTTTGTCCTGTACCGGTGCGAGCATTCGAAGCAGCCCGGCTTACCGTCCGTTTTTCTCCTGGCTCCAGCGTCGATGCAGCCAGCGTTGGAGACGCTAAAAAAGGTAGCGTACGAATACTTACTGAGGAATGAACTCGACTCAGCGTGGGCGGTACGGCCCCTGGCCCTTTCTGAGCACGGTGGCCAGACCGCACTCGTGCTCGAAGATCCTGGTGGTGAGACTCTCGATCGATTCCTGCAAGGGCCGATGGAGATAACGCGGTTCCTGCGCTTCGCCGCTGGTATCTCAACCGCACTCCGTGGGTTGCACGAAAAGGGGCTGATCCACAAGGACGTAAAGCCCGCAAATGTTCTCGTTAATCCCGCGACGGGTCAGGCCCGGCTCATGGGCTTCGGGATTGCTTCGCGCGTTCCGCGTGAGCGCCAGGCGCCCGAACCTCCCGAGTTCATAGCCGGGACACTCGTCTACATGGCCCCCGAACAAACCGGGCGAATGAATCGCTCGATCGATTCGCGGAGCGACCTTTATGCGTTCGGAGTGACGCTTTACGAGATGGTCACCGGGACTCTTCCATTCACTGCGTCCGATCCGATGGAACTGGTGCACGCCCATATCGCGCGACAGCCGGTGCCGCCTGCAGAGCGATTGAATGGTATCCCGAGCCCGGTTTCGGCAATCGTGATCAAATTGCTCGCCAAGACGGCTGAGGAGAGATATCAGACAGCTGCGGGCGTCGCGAGCGATCTTCGGCGCTGCCTTGATGAATGGGAAAGGAAGGGTTGGATTGATGAGTTTCTGCTTGGCAAGAACGACACGCCAGATCGGCTGCTGATTCCCGAAAAACTGTACGGACGAGCCCCTGAAATTGAGGCCCTCCTCGCTGCCTTTGACCACATCGTCGCCGGCGGCCGACCCGAGTTGGTGCTCGTTTCTGGATACTCGGGCATCGGCAAGTCGTCGGTGGTCAATGAACTCCACAAGCCGCTTGTTGAGCCGCGGGGCTTGTTTGCGTCAGGCAAGTTCGACCAGTACAAGCGTGACATTCCTTATGCCACTTTGGCGCAGGCTTTTCAGAGCCTCATCCGGCCACTGCTAAGCAAGAGCGAAAAGGAGCTGAGTAAATGGAGAGATGCCCTTCGTGAAGCGCTAGATCCGAATGGACAACTCATTGTGGACCTGGTCCCCGAACTGAAGCTCATCATAGGAGAACAGCCACCGGTTCCTGAGCTTCCGTCACAGGATGCGCAAGGCCGTTTCCAACTGGTGTTCCGTCGATTTATCACCGTATTCACACGGGAGCATCCGCTGGCCCTGTTCTTGGATGATTTGCAATGGCTCGACGCGGCAACGCTGGACTTGATGGGGGATCTGTTGACCCGGTCAGAATTGCAGCATTTGATGTTGATCGGCGCCTACCGGGATAACGAGGTCAATCCTACCCATCCGCTGATGCGCAAGCTCGAAGCAATCCGCCAAAGTGGTGCGATAGTGCGGGAGATCGTACTTGCGCCCCTAACACGTGAAGACCTGCGACAATTAGTCGCCGATTCTCTCCATTGCGAACCGGAGCGCGCCCAACTGCTGGCACAACTGATCCACGACAAGACTGCTGGCAATCCATTTTTCGCCATTCAGTTCTTCTCTGCGCTTGCCGAAGAAAACCTACTCACCTTCGATCACGGCGAAGGGCGATGGTCCTGGGATCTGAATCGCATTCATGCGAAGGGTTATTCCGACAATGTGGTGGACCTCATGGTTGGGAAGTTGGTTCGGCTGCCCGTCGAGACTGTGAATGCATTAAAACAACTGGCCTGCCTCGGCAACAGCGCCGAGGACGCCCTGCTGGCCTATTCCTTGATCCCGGAACATCTGCGCCCCAAGGCACATCTCCGAATCGGCAGGCTGCTTGCAGCGCACACTCCTCGCGAGAAACTGGAAGAGGCGATTTTCGAAATCGTCAATCAACTGAACCGCGGCGCGGCCTTAATCACCTCACTGGAGGAGCGGGAGCAGTTGGCGGAACTCAACCTGATTGCGGGCAAGCGCGCCAAGGCTTCTACGGCCTACGCCTCAGCTCTCAACTACGTCATCGCCGGTGCGGCACTGTTACCAGACGACTGTTGGAAGCGCCGACCGGATCTCATTCTCGCGCTGGAACTGCAGCGGGCCGAATGCGAGTTGCTGACTGCCGATCTGGTTGCGGCGGAAGAGCGCCTCACGATGCTTTCACGCCACGCCGGGAATCCTATCGATATTGCCGCGGTGGCGTGCCTGCGCCTGACGTTGTACACGACTTTGGATCGGAGCGACCGTGGTGTCGAAGTGTACCTCGAATACCAGCGATCCCGAGGCGTGCAGTGGTCGCCGCATCCCACCAAGAACGAGGTCAAGCAGGAATACGAGCGGATTTGGCAGCAGATCGGAAGCCGTTCGATTGAAGAACTTGTTGAGTTGCCGCTGATGAACGACCCGGAGTGTCTCGCAACCCTCAACGTTCTCACCGAAGTCGTCACGCCAGCATTATTTACTGACGAAAACCTGCTCGCACTCGTGATTTGCAGGATGGTCAATCTCAGCCTCGAGCATGGCAACAGCGACGGATCGTGCTTCGCTTATGTCTGGCTCGGTATGCTTCTCGGACCGATCTTCGGCGACTACCGGGCCGGATTCCGATTCGGCCGACTCGGCTATGAATTGGTAGAGAGGCGCGGACTTCATCGCTACCAGGCACGTGCCTGCATGTCCTTCGGGAATCTGGTCATGCCCTGGACGAAGCATATCCTGACCGGCAGGGATCTGGTGCGTCGGGCCTTCGACGCAGCAAACAAGATCGGCGACCTTACTTTTGCAGCATATAGCTGCAATAACCTGAACACGAATCTTCTCGGAGCGGGGGATCCGCTCGTTGATACGCAGCTCGAAGCCGAGAACGGGCTTGAATTCGCGCGGAAGGCCCGATTTGGTCTCGTGATTGCGATCATTACTGCTCAGCTCCAACTGATCCGGACGCTGCGTGGTCTGACGCCGTCATTCGGGTGTTTTGACGAGGAGCAGTTCGATGAACGCCTTTTCGAGCACGACTTGGCGAGCCAAGCGGATCTGGCACTGGCGGAGTGTTGGTACTGGATTCGGAAGCTGCAGGCTCGCGCGCTGGCGGGCGATTATCGTTCTGCGATCGACGCCTCCTT
>DATAUH010000347.1:0-5562 GCA_036268375.1 Bryobacteraceae bacterium
TTTTTGGTTGAAGCACTCTCGTTGAGACGGCGAAGCCGCTAAGAAAGACGGTTCGCTGCAACACGAGCACCATCCGCCGCGACCTCAGCGGGTTTGGCGGCAATTCGAAGACCAATGGCGCGCATGGCCTTGCGGACGGTCGTGCAGAGAGGAATTCCCGCCATTTCGTGCGAGTGAAACCAGCGGAAGTCGCCTTCGGGGGCCCGCGCCGTGGCGAGCGCAATTGTGAACGTAAAGCGATGATGCGTGATCGTATGACGGATCACAGCCAGCGTGCGTTCCACGCGCGCGCCGGGGATTTGCGCGAGGGCAGGAAGATCCCAGAAACCGGCCATGCGGCTGGCAGTGGCTTCACGCTGACGCAGCAGGATGCGCTCGCCTCGGCGAATGATGAGCAGCGTGTCTTCGATCTTCACCGGCTCGATGCGGCGCAGTTTCACGGGAAGCTGCGCTACCGTGCCTGCGGCATATGCGCGGCAGTGATCGCGAACCGGGCATTCGGAGCAGCGCGGATTTTTCGGCAAGCAGATGGTGGCGCCGAGTTCCATCAGCGCCTGATTAAAAACGCCCGGTCGCTTGATGTCGAGCCACGCTTGCGCGATCTCACGGAACCGCTGACGCGTGCGCGCCGACGAGATATCCGACGCATCGTTCTCGACGCGCGCGACCACACGCAGCACGTTGCCATCGAGCACCGCATGTGGCAGCTCAAAAGCAATGCTGGCGACGGCGGCCGCCGTGTAGTCGCCGATGCCGGGCAACGCGAGCAGCGCTGCGTAGGAGCGCGGAAACCCGCCGGCGGCGACGATCTGTTGCGCGGCCTTGCGCAGATTGCGGGCGCGAGAGTAGTAGCCGAGACCGGCCCACAGCGTGAGCACGTCGGCTTCCTCGGCCGCGGCCAGTGCCGCGACGTCAGGATAGCGCTCGAGGAAGCGCTCATAGTACGGAATCACCGCCTGCGCGCGCGTCTGCTGCAGCATGATTTCGGAGATCCAGATGGCGTACGGGTCGGCGGTATTGCGCCAGGGAAGATCGCGGTGACCGGATTCGTACCAGGCGACTATTCGATTACGCGGATCCATTCGGCGACGACGGCAAAGCCTTCGGGGTCGACATCCCAGGGTTCGAATTCCGGATTCAGCGGCTCCAGGCGAATGCGCTGGTGCTCCCACTGTTCGCCCTGCTGCTTCTTGATGCTGGTGTAGCGTTTGATGGTGTAGCGCGCGGAAGCGTCGGCGATGCCGAAGCGTTCCACAAGCACGATTTTGCCCTGCCGCGAGCCCACCGGATTAAAACGGAAAAGGTTCAAGCTGCCGTCGGGAATGCGCGGTTCCATCGACCGGCCGGTGACGTGCGCTACGAAATAATTCTCATCCAGGCGCATGCCTTCGGGCGCGGGCACCCAGTCTTCCGCCTCAACCTCCATCTCCTCGCCCAGGCGTCCAGCCGCGGCGCGCAGCGTGTAGAGCGGCACGTGGGTCTTGAAGCGCTTTACCTCGATGTGCTCGACGTGCTCTTCGTAGAGTTGCGCGATCATACGCGTGAAAGATTCGGCCGAAACCTGACGGCGGTCGCTCACGCGCAGCGTGTTCGAGAGCGTGTCCTCCATCCAATCGAGCAGCGGCCCCGCGCCATCCTGCGCGATGCGGTCGCGAAGGTCCTCTTCGAGCGCGAAGAACCATTCGGCATCGTCGTCGTTGTCGATGATGTCTTCGAAGTGGTCGCGCAGCTTCAGCCAGCCTTTGCCACTGGTGGAATCGACCAGAATCACGCCGATATTGTGCGCCGCGCGTTCGGGCAGTGCTGCTTCGAGAACGGCGTAAACGCCGGGACGTCCGGAGATGGAGACAACCCGGCTGGCCATTACTGTTTCTGGTGGACGGGCGCGATCCAATATCCCGTCTTGGTCCGAATGTTGACGTTGGGCAGCGAGGGAACCGTCACTTTGATGTGGCGATATTCGCGCGTGTCGCCGGGCGCGATATCCGGGATGTAGCGCATCACGTACTGCTGCGTGATATCGCCCGAGATGCCGCCTACGGCCTTAATGATGCCCTTGGAAATTTCCGCGGCGTAGCCGCCCGTGCCGGGCGTATAGACGTAATTGCCTTCGTCTGTCGGGTGCGAAAGATAACCCGAAACATCTTTGTAGAGATTGTCGAGCGGGTATTCGACGCGTCCGCCGGTTTCGGCAGCGAACCTTTCGAGGACGTCCTTATCGGGATTATCGAAGCCGAAATTCTGCGTACTGATCGCGTAGATCGTAACCAGGTTGCGCTGGGCGAGTTCCAGCACCTGACCAAACGACTTTTTGCTGGAAGTATCGTGCCCATCGCCCATGATGACGATGACGCGCCGCGGCTCATAGGGTTCGCCGGGGACCAGTTTGCGGTCGGTGCAGGCGCGGTAAATGGCGTCAAAAAGCGCGGCGTTTCCACCCGGCCGAAGCGTGCGGATCTTGTCCGTGATTTTGTCCGCGTCAGGCGTCGTGTTGATGGCGAGCTCAGCCTCGGTGGAGTAGGTGATGAGATAGCCGGTGTAACGCGGGTCGCCGGGCAGGATGCCCCAAACCATCTCCATGATGGCGTCCTGGAAGGTCTTCCAGTGAGTGCGCGTGCTTGCGCTCATGTCCAGCAGAAAGCCGATCACAATCGGCTGGCGCTGATCGTGGCTGAAGAAACGGATCTTCTGAGAACGGCCTTCGTCCAGAATGCGGAAGTCGTTGGCCTCAAGATCGCTGAGGAATTTGCCGTGAACGTCGGTGACGGTCACCGGGACGATGACTTCGGTGGGCGTGGCGGTGAATTTCAGGCCCGAATCCTGTGTATCCTGCTCCTGGGCTTTGCCAGCCTGTTGACCGGTCTGCTGCGCGGCTTGGGACGGGGCCGCTTTTGTGCCCACAGGCGCGGTTCCGGGCTTTTCCCCCACGGATTGTTGCGTGATTGCAGGGATGCCAAAAGCGAGAGCGCCCAGGCACACGGCCAGGATACTGCGATGCATAGATTGTTATTTATTTTACCGCGCCTGCGGCCGGTAATTGCGCTCGGGCTTATTTTGCCGCGACGACGTCCACGCCAAAGCCCGCATCCATGGAGGGCAGGCCCTCAAAGAGCAGGTAAGTGGCGGCCGGAAGCTTAAGAAAATCTGCGCTCACTTTGCGCACTTGCGTGGCCAGGCTGGGCGAGAGCGGGTAATAGTGGGCGTAGACGACGTTTGCCGGCGAACTGCCCGCTTGTTCAAGGGATTTGGTGAGCCGTTCGAAGGCCAGGCGCGCAGCCGGCTCCTGATAGCCGAACGAGTATTGGCTGCCGGTGAGGACCACCTGCGGGGTGGCCACCAGCGCGGCGCGGGGTGAGCCGTTATCGGCGCCGACGAATGTCACCGGAGTGGCGGGCGCGGTATGTAGGCGCGCTATGGCTTCGCAGGCCGCAAGCGACTCTCCGGGGGAGCGCGAAGGCTGCACAAAAACTAGCGACGCTTGGGCGAATTGGGTGGCGGTTAGCTGACGCGCGTTAGCGATGGAGGTGAGCGAACTGAGAAAGCAAGTGACGCGGAGGGCGTCGGCAGGAGCAAGTTGAGCCGCGGCGAGTGAATCGCGCAGGCCCGCGAGCGATTTTTCGAGAAGCGGCTGCGTGGGGCCGAGAGGATCTTCAGCCGTGGCCACGGTGGGCGAAATAAAGGCAAGGCCGGCGGGATTGACCTCTTTGCGGGACTCCGTGATGGCTTCAAACTCTACCTGTGCGCCTTCGAGCGGCAGGGCGCCCACCTTTACCAGCGCTACGGTGGGCGGGGCCTGTTTGTGGCCGCCGAAGGCGTCGCTGATAAGGTCGCGGACGTGGCGAAGGTCGCCGGAGCCGGCTACGAAGACGCGAATCTTGAGGACGGTTTCACCGGACGATTCGTGCTGCAAGGCTTTGATGGCTTCGCGCGCTTGCGGGGAGAGCAGCCCCTTGGCGGAAAGCGGCGTGGTGTGGAACGCGAGGCGGTGCGTATCGCCGGTGACGGCTTGCGGCAACTCTTCGGGCAAGCGCAGAGTTTGCGTCGGCTGTTCTTTTTTCTGTTTCTGAGCGGAGAGTGGAACGATGCTCAGCAGTGCGCAGAGCAGGGCCGCCAGGGGGCGCATGGTTCTAGGATTGTAACGCAGGGCGGAGGCGGGCTCGCTGTTTCAATTGTGGCGTTTCAACTGCGGCGGTCATCGACCAGTTGCGTGAGCAGGGCTGCAATCAGCATGAGGACTCCACCGGAGACGACGGCTGCAAGGCGGTTGTTGTTCAGGATGTGGTTCATCACCCACCCAAAGCCCAGCGACGCGAGAATTTCCGGCGTGACGATGAAGAAATTGAAGATGCCCATGTAGAGGCCGACGCGCCGAGGAGGCAGCGAATCGGAGAGCATCGCGTACGGCATAGAAAGGGTGCTGGCCCAAGCTATGCCGACGCCGGTCATTGAAAGAAGCAGTAGGTAGCGGTTATGAATGATGGCAACGGAGAGCAGCCCTAACGCGCCGGCCACCAGGCACAAGCCGTGCGCGCGGCGGCGGGTGAGGACGCGCGCGAGCGGTTCAAGCGCAAACGAGAAGAGAAAGCAGACGGCCGAATAGGCGGCGAAACAGAGGCCGGCCCATTGGATGCCGTCCGCGTAAAGCGGCGATTGCGTATCGGCGGCTCCGAAGACCTGCCGCGCCACCGCCACCGGAAAATAGAGCCACATGCAGAAGAGGCCAAGCCAGGTGCAGAACTGAACCGCGCCCAATTGCCGCATAACGCGCGGCATCTCTCGAACAGCGGAGGCGATTTCGCCGATTGGCGAAGGCGATGCGGTGATCGCGCCCTCGGGCGGGTATTCTTTGGTGGTCCAGACCGTCCACAGTACGCACGCGAGAAAGACGGCGGCGCCCAGCGTGAACGACACGCGTACGGTTTCCGGAATCCCTCCTTGTGCGGCAGTGGAGGCTCCAACATTGGCGCGCGCCAGCAGCCATGGAAGCGCCGACGCGATCACGGCGCCTAGTCCGATGAAGAGGCTCTGCATGGCGAAGCCCTCGGTGCGCTGCTCTTCAGGCAGAAGGTCGGCGACGAAGGCGCGGAAAGGCTCCATGCTGATGTTGATGGAGGCGTCGAGCATCCACAGCAGGCCCGCGGCCATCCATAATGCCGAGGCGTGCGGCATGATGAGCAGCGCGGCCGAACTTAGAATTGCGCCGGCGAGGAAATATGGACGGCGGCGTCCCAGGCGCGTCCAGGTGCGATCGCTGAAATATCCGATGAGCGGCTGGACCAGCAGCCCGGTGAGCGGCGCGGCCAGCCACAGGATCGGAATTTGATCCGCATTTGCCCCAAGGTATTCGTAGATGGCGCTCATGTTGGCCATCTGCAGGCCCCAGCCGAACTGAATCCCGAAGAAGCCGAGATTCATGTTCCAAAGCTGCGTAGCGCTTAAACGAGGCCGTTTCATTGGCGGTAAATCGCGACGGAGTGTCCCGGCAACTGGACGTCGATGGCGTGCTGTTTGACGGTGACAGCGGGCGCGGAGCCGTAGCCATCCTGCAGTTCTGCGCCATCT
>DATAUH010000348.1:0-17099 GCA_036268375.1 Bryobacteraceae bacterium
CCCGCGAAACAGTAATTGGCTGCGGCAATACGTGGCGGGACAGGCTTTCGAGGGCTGTTCCGCCGTGCGCATGCTAGGCTGAAATCAGTGAATTCGGCAGGCTTGCGAAAGGTAATGCTGTTGGTATGCGCGGGCGCGCTGGGCGCACAGACGCCGGATCAGAATCCGCAGCAGAATGCATCGCCGGTGGGGCTTGAGACCGATTGGGAAATCGGCAATTTGCTGAAAGATGTTGCGGCCAATGCGTCGCGATTAGCGCCGGTTTTGGAACGCGTGGATGCGCGCGCATGGGTGGACCAAGGCGCGTCCGAAACGTACGGCGAACAACTGCAGGCGACCAAGGACCAGACACGCGCGCTCAGCGATGGCGCGACGGCGCTGGCGAGAAATCCGGAACAGCTTTCGGCGCTGCTCGATGTGTACTTCCGCATGCAGGCGATCGATTCGATGTTGATCTCGGTGGAAGAGGGCATTCGCAAGTACGGAAACAAACCGGACGCGCAGACGCTATCGGGAATCGCAGCGGAGGCGGGCAAGAGCCGCGATCGATTGCAGCGCTATATCGTAAGCCTGGCGGCGGAACGCGAACGCGAATTTCTGGCCATGGACCGCGAGGCGCAGCGCTGCCGGGCAGTGGTTACCGCGCCGAAGTCGGGAAAGAAAAAATAACATGCCATTTCAATGCGCCATTTGCGGCGAAGAATCTATGCGCATTTGCGCTCGTTGTACCAAGGACACTTGCAACAATCACATGTGCGACCGATGCGCGCGCTGCAGCGATTGCTGTGACTGCGAAGTGGCGCTTACGGAAGTGGTGCACGAGCCGGTGCGAGCGATGCTGAGGGGCAATAGTGTACCGGAGCCGCCGCTACCGCAGCCTGAACCTCCTGCGCCGGAACCGGGAGATCCGAATCCAGAGCCTGACCCGTTCCCCGCTCCTGAGACTCTGCCCGAGAGCAGCGCCGAAGAGCCTGCGGTTTAGACTTGGTGTTTGCCCGCCTAACGCTGCCTGCGACCGCGTCGGGGTTGTCTGGGTCGTTGCCGTACTCAGTGTGCGCTGTGCGGCTGCGGTGGAGCAGGAGTGCGCAGGCGCTGCAGAAGATCGGCCGGGATTTTGAGATTTCCGTTGTAGCCCGACCCGAGATTCACATCCGGTTTGACGGCGCCGTGAAAATCGGAGCCGCCGGTGACTTGCAAGCCGTAGCGGAGGGCAAGGTCGAGATACAGCGCGGTGTCCTGAGGCGAGTGGTCGCTGTGATAAGCCTCAATCGCATTCAAACCTACTTCGCATAGTTCCGGCATGAGCGCGGGAACATCGCCCTTCACACGCACGGGATGCGCGAGTGAAGAGAAGCCGCCGGCTTCGCGGATCCAGTTGACCCCTTCTGCAAACTTCGGTTCGTGGCGGTAGACGTACGCTTGCGCGGATTCGTCGAGATACTGATCGAATGCCTGGCGCAGGTTGGGCACGTAGCCTTTTTCAACGAGCAACTGCGCGAAGTGCGGGCGTCCGGTCATGCCACGACCGCGCGCTTCGGCCTCGGCGAGCGTGATATCGAGGCCGAGCTCCCGCAGGCGCGCGACCAGGCGAACGTTGCGGTCGCGCCGCGCAGCCTGAAGATCGCGGATCCAGGAGCGGAATTCCCCCAGCTTGTCCTGCGAGAAGAAGTAGCCGAGCAGGTGGACGGACTGGCCGTGCAGCTTGGTGGAAAGCTCAATGCCGCAGATCACTTCCAGACCGGCCTTTTGGGCCAGCGGGACCGCCAGGTCATATCCGGAAAAGGTATCGTGATCGGTAATTCCGAGCGTGACTAAGCCGACGCGAACGGCTTCATCGACGAGCTGCGCGGGCGAAAAAGTCCCGTCGGATTCATTGGTGTGGGAGTGAAGGTCGATCAAAGGAGACTAAACCTGAACGCTCCAGTGTAGCCCAAATTCGACCAGCACTTTCCTCGGGTGTTTCACTTGATGAATTCACGGTTACTTCGGGATTGGCGGGCGGTTCGTAGGGATCGGTAATGCCCGTGAATTGTGGGATCTCACCTGCCAGGGCTTTTTTGTAGAGGCCTTTAACGTCACGCGTAGAAAGCACTTCGATGGGGCACTCGACATACACTTCGACGAAGTTGGGGATGCGCGCGCGCAGCTCTTCGCGGACGGCGCGGTACGGCGAAATGGCGGCTGCGACAGCAATGACGCCGTGGCGCGACAGCAGCTCGCAGACAAATCCAATGCGGCGGATGTTTTCGTCGCGATCCTCCTTACTGAAGCCGAGGCCCTTCGAAAGGTGCGTACGAACGACATCGCCATCCAGCACTTCGACCTTGGCGCCCTCGTCACGCAGACGCTTCTCAAGGAGGGCGGAGATCGTGCTCTTGCCGGCGCCGGACATGCCGGTGAACCAGAGAGTGAAACCTTTATGTGTCATGATGCGCGTCGAACGGTTCCGTCGGGTCCAAAGTGGATGCCGCACTCTTTGTGGGCATCGCGCTCCCACCACCAGCGGCCGGCGCGCGGATCTTCGCCGATCCGTATCGGGCGAGTACATGGCTCGCAACCGATGCTTGCGTATCCGCGCGCGTATAGCGGATGGACAGGCACGAAGTTGGCGCGGGTGTAATCTTCCACTTGCACGGCCGTCCAATCGGCGAGTGGGTTGATCTTTACGGGCGTAGCGTCAAGTTCGATTTTCGGAGTTTGAACGCGGGTTTCCGATTGCTCCCGACGAATGCCGGTGGCCCAGGCGCGCAGAGTGGCCAGTTTACGTTCGAGCGGGCGCACTTTGCGAACGTCACAACAGGAGCGGCGGGCCTCTACGCTTTCGTAGAAGAGATCGGGACCGTGGGGAGCGATCAGCTCGCGGATCTCTTCCGGATCGGGTTGGACGATTTCGGTATCGAGGCCGTAGCGTTGGCGCACGGTTTCGATCATCTCATGAGTTTCACGAGGCAAACGGCCGGTATCGAGCGTGAAAACGCGGACGCGCGGTGAAAGGCGGGCGGCCATATCGAGAATAACCATGCCTTCCTTCTGAAAGCTGGTGGCGATAGCGAAGGAGTCTTGGAAGGTCTCGATTGCCCAGGTGAGTATTTCGGAAGCGCCGGCCGCTTCGGGGTCGCTAAATTTTACCAATCTATATCAAGATTAGGGCGTTTTCAGGGGTAGTGTCAACGTATGCCCCCTCGCGGCGGCCCCAGCCTTCGGGGGTTGCGCTTGTTTTTATTGGAGCGCGCGATCAATTCTCGGTGGGGTGTTCGGCGTGGTCGATGACATAAACATCGACGGGTATTTTGCGCGGTTCAACACGCAAGCCCAGCTGTTCCTGGAGAGCGGTGAAGATCGAGGGGGCCTGCGAATCGGAATTACTGCGCGAGCGCGCGTCGTCTGGCGTCCAATCGAGCGCGAAATCATAATACCCGTCGATCTGTGTGAGGTTCGCGACCGGCTGATTGAATTGCGCGGAGAGAAATCCGATCATGCAGTCCATCGAGCAACGCTTGGCGGTGAGGTGAGTATTGTTCCAACTGCGGCTAGGTCCCGAGCCGGGTTCCACCGATGTGGCCTTGATACCGGATTTTGTGGCCAATAGAGCATAGCCGGGCACTGTCTTCGAGCCCTTGCTGAGAACCAGGTGAAAACGGTCGGTGAGCAGTTGCTGCAGGGCGCGGCGGACGCGCGCGGATTCAGCCTTCTTGCGTGAGGCAGCATCGCCGGCGGCATCGTGAGAGGGTTCGAGGGTGGCACCGATGTCGTAGTGGTCAGAATCCATCCAGCCAGTGGCGCCGGTCAGTTGGTACGGGCGGAGGTCGTAGGCAATCAGGATGTAGCTGCGGAGGGTCCAGTTACGCCCGGTCATCCGACCGGGATCGTCATTGAAGCTGGAACCGTTGTTAGCGATCGCGGGATCGGTGAGTTTGATGGAAGCGGCTTCAATAACAGGCGGAGCCTCGCTCTGCGAAAAGGCAACGGGCGTCAGCAGAAGCGAAAAAAGTGCGAGTCGCATGGCCGGCGTTGATTGGACGAAGCGGTTCGCTTTCCGTTAGAACGGCGGCGCGCCGTTAATTCTCTGTTGGGCGTTCGGCGCTGTCGACCACGATGATGTCGACGGGCGCTTTGGCGGTCTCCAGCTTGAGCCCGAGTTGCTCCTGAATCACGGTAAAAAGAGACGGCAGCGCGGGTTGATCGGAGGAGGCGTTGTTGCGCAGGTCGTCAGGCGTGTATTCCAGGGTGAATGTATATTTGCCCTGCACGGCGGTGCGGTCGGTTACGGGTTCGCCGGTGTGGCGCGCGAGAGCAGAAGCAAAGTCAGCCATTGTGCAACCGGTGGCGACGAATTTCACGCGTGATCCATTGCCGTTCGAATTGGTGCCGCAGCCCTGATCGGTGGCCGGTTTTAGTTTGAAGCCGGCTTTGGTGGTGACCAACACATAAGTGGGCAACTCTTTGCTTTCGTGGTGAAACTTGAGTTGAAAGCGATCGGCGAGAAGAGCCTGGAGCGCCTCGTGCACCTGGTTGCCGCGATCGTGGCCAACGGCCGTGCCGTCTTCGAACTTAGCGACGATTTCGTAAGTGGAGTCATCGATCCACTTAGGTCCGCCGGTTACCTGGAAGGCTTTCACGTTGTACGCGGCCATGATGTAACTCTTGAGCGTCATGGAAGCGCGCAGAAGGCCGGTTGAATCGTGCTCAGACGAATGTCCACCACCGCCGCTAGGGGCGGTCATTTTGATCGATGCGCTTTCAAAAACAGGCTTCGCATCCTTCGATTGCGCATAGAGGGCTAGAGAAAGGGGCAACAGGCAGCAGATTCGCAAGAGTGACATACTTCGACTCCTTAGCAATGAGACGCAAATCTTCGCGCACTGTTGAAGCCAATTTAAGGCGCGTTACGGCTTGGACGGCGCGATTGATCGAACGGTTAGGAGACGGGGCGCACGTCGCGCAGGGTGGCGCACCATCCAGGATAGCCCCTGGCAGCGGAATAGGCGTCTTCTTCGAGCGTGAAGGCCATATCGACGCGGGCGCCGGGCGTCAATTCCGCGGCGCGTTGGGCGAAGTTCCAGGCTTTGAGGTTCAACCAACGGCCGTTCTGGCGTGCGGCGACGCGCAGGTGCTTCTCTTTCAGCAGACCGGGGGCGTTGGGAATCTCCACATTGCGCGCGATGAAGAGGGGCGCGGGGTTGGAGTGTCCGAAAGGCGCAAGTCCGAAGATTTCGTCGACGGCGGCGTCGGTAATGTCCGAAAACTCCAGGACGGCATCGATCGAAAGGCAAGGGCGCAGGTCTTCGGGAGAGAGACAGGAGAGCGCGTATTCGTTGAAACGGCGGCGAAATTCATCGATCCGGGCGGGATCTAACGTGACGCCCGCGGCGTGGCTATGGCCGCCGAAGCGAACGAAGAGGTCCGGCATGGACTCTAGCGCGTTGAGCAGATGAAACGCTTCGATACTGCGGCCAGAACCCTGAGCGAGTCCATCTTCTTCATTGCGGCCCAGCACAAAGACGGGGCGGTGCAGACGCTCGACGATGCGGCTGGCAACGATGCCAAGCACGCCGCGATGCCAATTTTCGGCGTAGTAGACGAGCGCGGCGGCGTCTTCAGGAACTTCGATCTGTTCGCAGAGTTCGCGGATTTCGGCCTCGACTTGCTGGCGCTCAGCGTTCTGATCGTGCAGTTCACGGGCGAGCGTGCGGGCGCGCTCCATATCGTTGGTCAGAAAAAGTTCGATGACGGTTTTCGCCGTGTCCATACGTCCGGCGGCATTCAGACGCGGCGCAATCTGAAAACCGACCTGGCGCGAGGATGGCGCGCTGCCATCGGTAAAGCCGGCGACATCGAGCAGCGCGCGCAGGCCAGGATTGCGCACGGAACGCAGACCTTCCAGGCCATGCTTGACCATGGCGCGGTTTTCACCAGTGAGCGGAACCACATCTGCAACCGTAGCGATCGCGACCATTTTGAGCAGCGATTCCGAGATGCGCTGCGCCTTACCAAGCGGCCAATCGAGCGAGGCGAGCAGCGCCTGCACGAGCTTAAAGGCAACTCCGGCCCCACAGAGATGCTTGCTCGGGTAGTTGCAATCCGGGCGGTTCGGATTGAGGACGGCGATTGCGGGCGGCAGGGCGGATTCGGGAAGGTGGTGGTCGGTGATGATAACGTCGATGCCGAGCGCGTTGGCGCGAGAGACCACTTCCGCCGCGCGAATGCCGGTGTCGACGCTTACGATAAGTTTGACGCCTTGCGCGGCGGCCGATTCGACGACTTCGGAGCGCATGCCGTAGCCGTCCTTGAGGCGATGCGGAACGTGATAGTGGGCAGCTCCGCCGGCGAGTTCGATGGCTTTGGTGAGCAGCACGACCGAGCTTGTCCCGTCGACGTCATAATCGCCGTAGATGAGGATCTTTTCGCCGCCGCGAATAGCGCGCAAGAGACGCTCGACGGCCTGAGGCATATCGCGCATTAGCAGGGGATCATGCAGATCGGCAAGCGTAGGCGCGAGGAAGCGGCGTGCGGACTCCACGTTAGCAAGACCGCGAGCCACCAGTACGCGCGCGGCGGGAGCGCCGATGCGTAGCGCATCCTGCAGATTTTGAGCGAGCGAAGCCTGATCGGGCGCGGGCAGAAGCCAGCGCTTAGTTCTTGGAGTAGTAGCCGCCGAGTGAGCCGTCGTCGTCAACGTCGTCGTCTTCCCCCACGCCGAAGCGGGACAGAATTTCGTCTTCGATAGTCAGAAACTCGGTAAACCAATCGGGCTGCATCTCGTAGACATAGAGACGCGACTCGAAGTTGAAGGCCAGTTCGAGCGTGCAGGTGACGCCTTCGTACTCGCGCATGCGGCGAAGCTGCTTCTGATATTCGCGCTGCTCATCGCTGTCGAAATCGCACTCGTCGAGCTGCTGGAGGAGTTCGTCTATCTCTTCGCGCTGGAATTCGCGCGAGCCGAAGCAGACCAGCTTGCAACCTGTCTGGCGAGCCACGTCCAGGAACATGCGGTAGTCGGGGTGCCGCTCCGCATCCCACAGAATGAGTGGCTGTCCATCCAACGAGCCCGGACTGCTGTGGAAGACGACGAAGCCTGAGCCTTCCAGGTAGTGCAATATTTCGCTCTTGAGCGAGTCTAGGTTAAGGTCCACGGTTTAAACCAACACCAGAATATCACCGGGCGCGGCAAGGTCGCGGGCGGAAGGAGTAACGATGGTTTTCGCGTGAATAAAGACTTTTTGGTTCTTTACGATAGCGGCCCGGACGTCGGCTTCGCAGACGAAATCAACCGGGTAGACGTCGGGCGCGGGAGGCGGAATGGCTGAAGCTGAAGCCGTTTCTGGCGGCGCGGAGGCCAGTCAACCGTAACCGCCGCCGCTAGGTTCAGGACCGGATTTTTTGGCGAGAAAACGATCGACGACATCGGCAACAACGTTCGAAGCAGATGCCGGTTGGGGCGCGAGGCCGCGGGCGGCGAGATAGCGATCCACGGCGGCGATGACCGTGGCGCGCTCGACAGGGGCGGCGCAGGCGAAGTTGCTGGAAGCGGGAGCGGCGTCGATATCGAGCGGCATCTCGAAGGCTTCCTGAGGCGTGCGTACAGCCCAGGCGATGCGCTTGATATTGAACAGATGCTGCGGGCCGATGTTGTCTGATGTAGCGTTGCCCGCGACGGCTCCGCATCCGAGCGTCATTGCGGGAAAAACATTGGTGGTGATGCCGGTGGAGCCCTGCGGCGATGGCGTATTGACCAGCACGCGCATGGCGGGCATGCGCAGGCCGTATTCGCGAATGCGGGCGTCGTTTTTGGCGTGAATGGACGCCGTGTGGCCCGTGCCTCCGAACTTGAGCAGAGCGTAGCAGGTGTCCAGGGCAGCGGGAAAATCGGGAACGAAGTACAGCGAGAGAACCGGCGAGAGCTTTTCGGCCGAAAGCGGATGATCTTTGCCGACGCCCGACATTTCGACGCAGATGATGGAGGTTTGCGGTGACGCTTCGAACCCCGCCATTCGTGCGATCTTAGCGGGCGCCTGGCCGACGCATTGCGGATTGACCGTGAAGTTAGGGCCGATCAGTACCTTGGCGAGCGCGTCTTTCTGCGATTCGTTGGCGATGTAGGCGTGATTGCTTTTAAGCGCTGCGATAATGCGATCGCGGAGGCTGCTTTCGGCGACGATGGCCTGTTCGCTGGAGCAGACCGTGCCGTAATCGAACGATTTGCCCGCGACTACGCGAGCGACCGCGTCTTCGATATCGGCCGAGGTGTCGATGAGCGCAGGCACATTGCCGGGCCCAACGCCATAGGATGGCTTGCCGCTGGAATACGCGGCCTTCACCATCGCGGCGCCCCCAGTGGCGAGAATCACGCTGGTGCGAGGATGCCGCATGAGCGCGTTGGTGGCATCGACGGTGGCTGTTTCGATGCACTGTATGAGATCTTCGGGCGCGCCTGCTTCGATGGCGGCCTGGTAGAGAACCGCGGCGGTGGAACAGGTGCAGTGAAAGGCGCGTGGATGCGGGCTGACGACGATAGCGTTGCCGGCTTTGACGGCAATCAGGATTTTGTAGATGGCGGTGGATGTGGGATTGGTGGTGGGAAGGATGGCCGCCACCACGCCAACGGGCTCGGCGATTTCGATAATCTTCTCGTCCGGCAGTTCGCGAATGATACCGACGGTTTTCATGCCACGCAGCTTGCGCGGGAGCCAATCGGCAGCGAGCAGGTTTTTGACGTACTTGCTTTTAGCGTTGCCGTAGCCGGTCTCTTCGACGGCGACCTCGGCCAGATGGCGCGCATTGGCGCGGGCCGCGGCTGCCATGCGTTCGACGACGGCATCGACCTGATCCTGCGTGAACCGCCGGAACTTTCGCCACGCGGCGTAAGCTTTTTCGACTTTGGCGCGAGCCTCCTGGATGGACAGGAGGTCCTTGTCCTGGAGCGTTCCCGAGGGCATGGGAACCTATCTCTTGATGCCGCCGTTCAGAAGCGCCTTTTCGACTTCTTCGTGCGGGCGTGGAATGACGTGAACGCTCACAAGCTCGCCGACGCGGCGGGCGGCAGCGGCTCCGGCGTCGGTGGCGGCTTTGACAGCGCCGACATCGCCCCGAACAGTCACGCACACGAGGCCGGCTCCGACATACTCTTTGCCGGTTAGCACCACGTTCGCGGTCTTGACCATGGCGTCTGCGGCTTCAATCGCGCCAATCAAACCCTTTGTTTCGATCAGGCCCAGGGCCTCCATGCATCCTCCAATGAGAATTCAAGGATACCCTATTGTGCGGCTAGGGCGGAGGGGGCTCGACGGCGGACCGGCCGGATAGAAGTGGAGACCCACGCTCGCTGGACTGGCGAGACTCGTTACGTGTGCGAGAGGTGTCGGCGCCGGAAGCTGTCGAAGATGCCAACCAATCCCGCGGGAATGTAGAGCAATTCCGGCAGCGGAGTGGGAATGGCGGTCAACAATCCTAGAACTATCGCCTTGATTCGCGCGGACTCTTCATCGTCGCCATACCAATTGATTTGCGCGCGATAAGCAACGTAGCCAAGCACGATTCCGGCGCAGATGGAGACCGGAAGCAGCATTCCCATGGTGGCGAGGTCGCCGGCATTGAGCATCATGTCGACGATCAGGCTGAGAAACGCGATCCGTGGATCGAGGCCGAAGAGCTGCGCGAACCGCTTGGATGAACCTGAATTTTTATTTTGGACGTGAACGTCAGAAACGACCTGAGCCTGCGCGACCGAAACATGCGTTGGCCCTTCCGCCTTCGCGCCGCAATTCCAACAGAAGCGATGCCCGTCTTTAACCGAGGTACCGCATTGCGTACAGAAAATCACACACCCTCCTTCGAATGACTCCCTCCGGAGATGATTTCAGGATCTCACAAGTGGATTCGGGAAGGTCTGGTTGAAAAAACGAACTCAAGAAGATTGGCGCTTAGGTGTTCCGGACGCGGCTTTGGCCCAGCTACAAAGCCGGGGCGGCGCTCACGAGCGCCTCGGTGTCCATCAGAATCGTCCCGGGAAGGTTATCGCGCGCGTCGGTGGGCCGGCCTTTCCATTTGAGCCAGTGGAAGCAGGGCGAAAAATTCAGACATCTACATGAAGCTCGCAGGACGCCCGGCCCTCGTGGTCGCCGACTTCCGCGCCTATGCTGGCGCCAAGAAGAATCCGATCAGAACACATCTGTGAGATGGCAAAACACGTCATCTCGTCTGAGTTCCAGGGCCGGCGAATCGGTGTGTCGCTTTGGGGGCTTCTTTTTTCGTGGCTCCCAATTTCTACACGACGGACGAAGAAACAGAGCGGGCGATCGCCGAAATCGATTCGATCGTCCGCTCTTGCAACTAGAAGCTGAACCGCACGCCGAGCGTCAGACGGCGGTTGTTTGCAGCACCACCGCCACCGAAGCCGCCAGGACCGCCGCCGCCCGGTCCACCGCCACCGAAGCCGGTGTTGACCGAAGTCGCCTGCAGGAAGTACGGGTTGGTGATGACACCTTGATAGCCGCCGGGGTTCAGGTGGTTGAAGACGTTCTCGACGTTGAGCGAGAAGGTGACGTTGTAGGGATGCTCACCACCGCCGCCGCCCATGCCCATCGGTCCGCCGGGTCCGCCAAAGCCGCCGCCACCACCAGGGCCGCCGCCTCCGGGTCCGCCGGGTCCACGGCCACCGCCGCCCATACCCATCATGCCGGCCGAGGGCATGCCGCCCTGCTGATTCGCAATCGCGCTCTTCGGCCTGCCGCCGAAACCGAAGGTGCGCTCAACGCGCATATTGACGGAGAAGAGTCCCGGCATCGTCAGATAATTGCGCGGAACCAGGTTCGCGAGGTTCGTGACGCTGTAGGCGGAGGTGAAAGTTCCGAACGGCGAGCATACTGTATCCGCCGAGCGAATTACGGAACCGCACGATGCATTGCTGGACGAGAACGCGGCGCGCGTGTTGATCAAGTTATCTCCGAACAGGTCTTCGCCCGTGAGCACGTCATACGGCTGGCCGGAGCGCAGCGTGACAAAGGGCGAAAAGCGCAGCTTCCTCGGCCCCGTGATGGTGCCGAGAATGATGAAGTTGTGGCGCCGGTCCAACGTGGAGCGCCCCCAATCCAAGCGGTAATCGTATGGGTCGGTCGGGGAGGACGGCAGGTCCTTCGCGAAGTTGAGCGAATAGTTGCCGAACAGCGAGATGCGGCTGCTGAAGCGCGTATTGAAGTTGAACATCAACATCTGCTGGCGCATGTAGCCGCCCGATTCGGTCTCGTAGATAGAGCCCGCGGAGTAACCATACGGGAAGACGCCATTGGTCGCGCTCAGCGCAAGCGTGGGGTCGAACGTTCCGGGGAGTGGCGTGTTTACGGGAATCGTCTGCGCCATGTGGTCGGTGCGATTGTACGAGTAAGTGAGCGCGAGTGTGGTGTTGCGGGGCAATTGGCGTTCAACGCCCAGAGCGCCCTGCATGCTGTAATCGGCACGCACTTTGGGATCGACGCGATAGATTGAGTTCTGGCCGGCGCTGAGCGTGGAAAGCGACGGAATATTGGGGTAGAACACGGGATTGTAAACCGTGTATTGAAGCTGATTGACGCCGTTGTTCAGCGCAGCCGTTTCGAAAAGGTTCAGGCCGATGCGGTCATAGAAGATACCGAAGCCGCCGCGAATCACGGTCTTTTGCGGTCCCTTGCCGGGGTGGCCGGGAGCCCATGCGAAACCGATGCGCGGCGCGATGTCGCTATGATCGCTGACCAACGTCTGCACTTCGTAGCGCAGACCGAGGCTGATGGTCAGATTCGGACGCATACGCCAATCGTCCTGCACGAACGGACCTGCATCCCAGCGTGAGGCGCTGATGTAGGACTGTCCGGCGGTAATGCTGAAGCGCGAAGGACCGCCGCCCAGCCCTTGAATCTGCGTTTGCGTGTAGCCCGCCTGCGCCAGCAGCACGTTGCGCTCGTATTGCTGGAGCGAAGTGAGCGTAGCCGTGATCATGTTGCCGCTTGAATCGTATTCGAGTTGATTGCCCGCGGTCAGCACTGGCTCGACACCGCCCAGGAACGTATAGGATCCATTAAACCCGCTGGGCTGATTGCTTTGATCGCTCTCGCGACGTACGCGCACGCCAAAGCGAATGGTGTGCGTCCCATGCGCGATCGAAGTGTTGTTCTGCAGTTCGTAATGTTTCGAGAGGTCGTGCGTGTTGCCGAGGCCGTTGCCGCCCGTAACAAACGCGCCGCTCACGTTGATCTGCGGCAGTTCGTTTCCAGGCGTTGAATTCGAATTGCGGAAGAGCTGAAAGCGCGTCTCATTCACCACTTTGGGGCTGAGGATGGAACTTTCGGTCACCATCACGTTCTGCCCATTGCCCGTCGAGTTATACGCCAGGTCGGAATAGGGCGCGGGCAAACGCGTGCCGCCAAGGCCGGCGTTGTCCGAGGAGTTCAGGCGCTCTTCGGCGCGCACAGTGAGCGTATTGTTGGCGCTCAGCGAGTAATCCAAGCGCGGCGAGATGATCATGAACGAATTGGGCGCGACCACTGCCTGATTGATCGCAGATTCCGTAAGCGTCTGCGGATTGAAATACTGCGCCACGATGATGGAGTTGTTTTGAATATCGCGGCGATTGAAATCCACAAAGAACGAAGCTTTCTTGCTAAGCGAGCCGCCAACGTTGGCGCTCCACATACGCGTCGAAAAGTCCGGCTTGTTGTTGGAAAAGGGATTGCGCGAATTGAAAATGCCGTCGCCATCGTTGAGCATCGCGGAGCCGCGCAACCGGTCGGTACCGGGCTTGGTCAGAATTTCGATGCGTCCGAAACCCAGGCGGTCGTATTCCGCGGAGAAGGGATTCTGGTTGATGCGAATTTCGCGAATCGATTCCTTGGGGGGCAACTGGCCGCCGCTGAAGCCATCGATGTAAATTTGGCCGCCATTGGGACCTGCGCCTGCGCCCGCGAGCGCCTGTAGCGCGTCAGCGAGATCGTCCGGATCATCGGGCAGGGCGTCGAGATCGGACCCCTTCATTACGATAGCGGTAGCGTTATCGTCGGGCTGCACGGTCACGGTGGGCGCAGCTTCCGCGGCCACGGTCACTTGCTGTTTTTCCGCGCGAACGGAAAGCTGAATCGGAATCTGAGCAGCGGCGCCAGCGGTGACATCCACCGTTTGTGAAAAGGGAGTAAAACCTGGTATCGACACCGAAACGGTGTAAGATCCGGGCGCGATGCCGTTGAAGGTATAGGCGCCATCCGCCTGCGATTGCACGCTGCGGCTTCCGCCATTGCCATTCAACGTGACTGAGGCGGCGGGGATGACGGCGCCGGAGCTGTCGGAAAGCGTTCCTTTGACACCGCCGGCGGGGGCTTGCGCGAATGAATTTGCAAAACCGGAACTTAGAAGTACTGCCGCGGCGAGCAGAAGCGCGCGCTTTGCTTCGCGAACGACATGTCGAACTAACATAAGTTTAGTTAAAGGCGCCTCAGGCTATTCCGAGTCTTAAGTTTTGTAAAAGCGCCCATTCCGCGGCGCAGATTGCGCTACAAAAGATACTGGAACTGCATGCCGGAAGCGGACCGCGCAACGCGATCGATCCTGTTAATCGAAGATGATCCCGACCTGTGTTGCTTAATGCAGGACTACTTCAGAGAAAAAGGCTTTCGCATCGAGTCGGCTCAGGACGGACGTCAGGGATTGGCACGCTCGATGGAGGGCGACTTCGACCTGATCATTCTCGATGTGATGCTGCCGACTTTGGACGGGTTCGAGGTGCTGCGGCAGCTTCGCAAACGTAGCGAAACGCCCGTAATTATGCTAACTGCGCGCACAGCCGAGGTGGACCGCGTAACGGGATTGAACTCCGGCGCCGACGATTATCTACCGAAACCGTTTGGACCGGAAGAACTGCTGGCGCGTATACGCGCGGTACTCCGGCGCGTGGGAAAGGCAGACGCGGCGCCGCAAATCATCGAGGCCGGGGGCGTCAAACTGAATCCGCAAAGCAGGCAGGCATGGCGCGAAGATGAGCCGCTCGAATTAACCGCGCTTGAATTCGACATCCTGGAGATCCTAGTGCGTGGCGCCGGCCGCACCGTGTCACGCGACGAATTAACGGGAGCGCTGCATCAGCGGCCTTCGACGCCCTACGAGCGCTCGCTCGACGTCCACATCAGCCATCTGCGCAAAAAACTCGAGAGCCGCGGGCTGGACCTGATCCGGACGATTCGGGGCGTCGGCTATCAGTTTGCGACTGGCGCGGAGGCGGAATCGTGAGATCAATCTACGCCAAGATTTCGCTGTGGTCGTTTGCCACTCTGGTTTTGTCGCTCCTCGCTTATCTGTGGGTGACGCAGGTGGTGTCTTTCCAACTTAGCCGTCAAACCGGACAGTTCGGGAGAATGCAAGGCCTCGAACTGGAAGAGGCGCGCGAGGCATACGAATCGGGCGGCGTTCCAAAGCTGCAGGCGTTCGTCGATCGCTTTCACCGCTACATTCCAGGCAATCACCATCTGACGGACGCGCATGGCCGTGATTTGCTGACGGGCGTCGACCATTCGGCGTTGCTGGCGCAGGCAGAGGCCGAGGGATCGTGGCCGCAGCACACGCACGGGCTCTTTGTCGTGATGGCCAAATCGGCGGATGGCAAGTACCGCTGGATCGTGGAGATGAAGCCGCCGCCGCAGCATTTCCAGAGCTATTTGCCGTACTACGCGGTGATCTTTGGCGCTGTCGCGCTCGTCTGCTGGCTGCTGGCCGTCAATATCGCATCGCCGCTGCGGTCGCTCGCGCGCACCGTCGATCGGTTCGGCGCGGGTGATTTGACAGCGCGCGTGAACTCCGGCCGCAAGGATGAAATGGGCGACCTGGGCCGCGCATTCGACCGCATGGCGGAGCGCATGGGCACGCTGCTCTCCGCGGAACGACGGCTACTGCAAGATGTATCGCACGAATTGCGCTCGCCGCTGGCGCGTTTGAGTTTTGCGGCTGAGTTAGTGCGCACGGCCGAGGATCGCGAAGCAGCGGTGGCTCGTTTGAAAAAAGAGATCTACCGGCTGACCGATTTGGTGGGCGCGCTGCTGCAAGTCACCCGCGCCGAGGGCGACCCGAACGCAACTTCTCCGGAAGAGCTGCGTTTGGACGAACTGCTGGACGAAGTGGTGGCGGACTGCCGCGTCGAAGCCGAAGCGCGTGGCTGCAAGATTGCGTTCGAGGACCCGGTGCATGTCGAAATCCGCGGCGATCGGGAACTGCTGCGGCGCGCGATCGAGAATGTGATGCGCAATTCGATTCGCTACGCGCCCCCGAAATCCGAAGTAGATGTACACCTGGATCGCACCGATCGCGGCGCACGAATTTCCGTGCGCGACCAAGGTCCGGGCGTACCCGAAGATGCGTTGCCAAAGATTTTTCAGCCGTTTTTCCGCGTGGACGACTCGCGTGGAACCGCAACGGGCGGCGCTGGGCTCGGCTTGGCGATCGCGAAACGCGCCGTGGGCGTGCATCACGGCGACGTGTGGGCGAAGAATGCGCAACCGGGTCTGGAAGTCTGCATCGAGCTGCCGCTAACGGCGAAAAATTAGAGCGGCGGACGATTCTATTCACCGCTCGGTTGCCCAGAGCAGCGCCACAGAACAGTCGCCGCTGGAATCTAATTTAGTCACGCCGCGAAGCTCTACGCTTGCGCCCGCACGCAGGATGTTTCGGCGGAGTTCCTCCGCAAACGTATCATCGAATTGCTTCGGAAATGCGATTTCACGAAGTTTCGGGCGGTCGAAAACTGTGAGAGCCGCTGTTACCGTCTCACAACCAGCGACCGGGTCGACCTTCAGTTCGCCGTTGGCGCCAACCTCTCGAAGCGTAGTATGTGCTCCGGCGGCCGACGTCTGGTATTCGTACATCCTGGCGGGTTCGGTGGGTATTGGCGAGGGGACATCGATGCGCTCAGTCGTCCGATAGCTCCAGTTGTGGACACGAGGGAAACTGATTCCGCCATGGATGCCGTTCGCTACTTCTAAACCGAAATTCCGAAAGCGATACAGTTGGTGCACCCAGTGTCCGGACCACAAAACTTGCACCCGTGGATCGGACGCATTCTCGTCGTAGTCGCTGATAAGTAACTCGGCATGGTGATCGCCATCGAGAGCGACCACATGTCGGATGCCGTCGCCGTTTTCGCCGAAATAAACCGTCGTAAACACGGGTACTGGCAGCCGATCTGCGTCCATCAGCAGAAATGAAAGAGAGTAAAGAGGAATGCTGCTCCCGTTGAAATACGGGCCGCCGGCGAAGAACACGTAGTCTTGCGTCCCATTGCCGTCGAGATCCCCACGCCAGACTTCGTCAAGAGCAAACAGGTCGACCAGCCATTTCTTGCCCGACTTCGCTGAGCCGCGAAGCCTAACATCCGGCAGTGATCCGCTTCCCACAAGCGCGGCGATGCCGTCGACCGAAAAGCTAGCGCCGGCCTTCAACAATCCGCTGTGCAGTTTGGTAAGTGGAAACTGGCGTAGCTTTTTCAGATCGAGACCAGTCGGTGTGTCGTTCCAATTGGCAGCGCTCGGGAGCGCGAAAAGCGCGACTGCCAGCAACGCACGCCGCACACGAAGGCCCATACAAGAACAGCTTAGACGAAGTGAGAGACCAGGATCGAAAGCGAGGACCGCAATGGTCGCGGCCCTCGTCAAAAGGAGGAACTACCGAACGAACGCGTCCTGCAAACCGCCGTCGACCGGAAGCACCTGACCGGTCACTTTCGCCGAACGGTTCGACGCCAGGTAGAACACCGCCTCGGCCTGATCTTCGGGCGTGATGGCCGCCTTCGTCAGCGTCCGCTTGGCGTAGAACTCCGCCAGCTTGTGCCGCAGCACGTCGGTGTCGTCGGACTCCGCGAAGGGAATTTCGTACTTCACCAGCGATGCGATCACGCGATCGCGCGGGAACATCGTGGACCCCGCGACAACCGTCGCAGGCGCCAGCGCATTCACACGCACCAGCGGCGACATTTCTACTGCCAACCCGCGCGTCAGGTGATTGGCCGCGGCCTTGGACGCATCGTATGCCAGTGACCCCTTCTTCGACACCATACCGTTCACGCTGGTAGTCATCACCATGCTGCCGCGCAAGCCTTG